>JAEZKP010000104.1 GCA_023436145.1 Fibrobacterota bacterium
TGGGTATTGTAATTTGGGTTTTGTTTGGAATTTAAGATTTGTGATTTGGTGCTTTCTGGTCTGAAAATCCAAATTCCAAGCTGTTTTTTGCAGTAATCCTTTGTTAAATTAACCGGACACTACTGAATTTAAATATAATCAAACATTCTAAAACAGAAACTTGGTAATGGAAGAAAAACAGGCTCTTCTTCCTGATAAAGACAGGTAACTCGGGATGGTGTGGCAAGTTTTCCCTTTCAATTAGAATTTCCCGCTCTGATTGATATTACCTTTTACACCTTCATTTGACATTTTAATAGTTTAGTTAACATATTTATTAATTATTACTTCCAGAAAATTCTCATTACCATTTTTACAGCTGCACGCCTCTGTCTTTTAGAAAGGGACCTGAAATGAAACGATTAATAGTATGTTGTGATGGCACATGGAATACTGCGGATCAGACTGAGGATGGAGTCTTTACACCAACCAATGTCGTAAAAATTTTCAATGCAGTTGATGACACATCAAAAGAAAAAGGCATTGAACAGATTAAATATTATCATCCTGGTGTAGGTGCTGATGAAACTATAGTTAAAAAACTTAAAGGCGGAATCAGTGGTAACGGGATCGACAAGATAATTATGAGTGCTTATGCATGGATTTGCAGAAATTACCAAACTGGTGATGATATCTTTCTTTTCGGTTTCAGTAGAGGCGCATTTACAGCCAGAAGCGTTTCAGGTCTAATAGGCAAGTGCAGCTTGCTTAATCTGAATGGTGTCGAGGATAAAGAAACCTGGGAATGGATCGAAAAAGTATACAAAAAGGGCTATCGGGAACCAGACAGGAATAATGACTGGAAAAAAGGCATTAAATTCATACCACTGCCTGAAACTCAGCAACAAGCACCTATAAAATTTATTGGTGTATGGGACACTGTAGGATCACTGGGAGTTCCCGATGATATGTCCATATTTAATACTTTTGACAATAAAAAAAGATATCAATTCCATAATACAGAGCTTGGCGACAATGTCGAATACGCTGTGCATGCGGTTGCTATTGATGAAATCAGAGCCAGCTTTTCCCCAACCTTGTGGACTAACTTCACCAATGACCAGAAACGTAAACAGGTCTGGTTTCCAGGTGAACATGGCGATGTCGGTGGTGGCAGAAAGGAAACGGGTCTGTCTGATGGAGCACTACTATGGATGATCGAACAGGCCCGCGCAGCCGATCTGGTCTTTAAAGAACAAATGATTAAACAGATCAAACCTGACCCATCTGGTTTTGCACATAACCCTGTTACCGGATTTTATAAGGTGCTAAGGACTCAGCCACGTAATATTCCATTAATAGACTCCACAAACAAGGAAATTATTCATTATTCAGCACTTAATCGCCAACAAAATCCACCAATTTATTTAAACTCCTACAGAAAAACATACCGACTGAAACCCGGTGAGATGATGAGCTGTACAGTTTACGCAAAAGAACACTGGAATGAAACCGGTATTTATCTGGAAAAAGATGCGCATTATAAATTTACTGCAAAAGGCCAATGGACAGATAGCAACATTAAATGTGGACCTGGTGGCACAAATGATGGCATATTCCAATTAGGTGAAATTGCCCATATACTAGGTACCACCATGGGTAAACTGGAGAGCTTATTCAACAAAAATGCAGATCTGATAGGGACAAAACGGATTGAAGAGCATCCCTGGATGTCGCTTATCGGAATTATTGCCAACTGTGCAAATCCGGGTTATGATGGGACTCCGGATAAACATCAGCATTTCCTGATAGGTGATAATTGCGAGTTGAGCCATATTACCAAACCAGGTTATCTTTATTGTTTTGCAAATGATTCCTGGGAATTCTACTGGAATAATCAGGGTTCAGTAACATTTACCATTACCAGAACTGCTTAAAAAAAGGAAAAAAAAACGGACATAATAAAATGTCATTATATTCACCTCTTGTCATTTTTCTGAAAGCAAAAAAGGACGGTTATTTTTTGATAACCGTCCTTTCTGAAAAATCTGTAATTAAAACTATCTGATCAAAAATATAAATAAATCCACAAAATTACCATGTAAATTTCTGCACCGGTGCCCTTGGATCTAAAGTCCATTCCTGAATTGATCCATCATAAAGACTGGTATTGGGATATCCTAATACTTCTGATAAAAGAAACCACCATGTAGCCGCAAAACCACCTACACCGCAATAAACGATGTTCTTCTTGTAGCTGGGAAGTCCTACAACTCCCCGCGCCATGGCGGCAAGTGTCTCACAGTCTTTGTAAAGTCCTTCGCTGGTAAACACCCAGGGTGTGGGAAGATTGACGGCACCGGCAATATGGCCATCCTTTTCAGAAAATTCTCTTGGAGTAGTCACCCCGAAAAAATCCTGGGGAATTCTGGCATCGATTATCCTGCTGTAAAACATATGACTGGCAACGTAATTTTTGGTAGCCAGAACCGAACTATTAAATGGAGCTTTATAAACGGTGATCTGAGGAATTTCTACCTGCTGAGAAAGTTGCCTGCCTTGTGCCTGCCATCTGGTATATCCCCCATCAAGAATAGCCACGTTAGCAATACCAGCATATATAAGAGTCCAGGCGACCCTGTTTGTCTGTGCACGATCATAATCGTTTTCAGCAGTGTTAGCCAATACAACCCGGGAAGAAGCATTGATTCCGAGTTCACCGATTTTTGCCCGCAAATCTTCATCCTCCGGCAGTTCCAGTAAGAGATTATCCCGGGTAACCCACCAGCCATCTGCAGGTGAATTTATCGAATTAGCGATATGGCCCTCCATATAAACATCAGAACCTCTCAAATCAATAATTTTAATACCTGTATGAAGATTAGCTGCCAGCCATTCAGTTGAAACGATCGGGTTAATTTTTCTATTACAACCATCTGCCGATGTCGCAATTGATGTTAATATTAATGAGGCAAATACCATCACCACCATGAAATGAGACTTCTTCATAATCCCTCCGGGAAAATCAGTAAATGTGTGATGTAATACATTGTATTCTGTGCACTACTGGAACCATTCCAAAAAGACAGTGAAGCAATCCTTTGGTGCAGGTTAATATCAGGGTTCACAGAACATGATGATAATCAATATACTAATGAAATCACCTTAAAACAAAAAAATATTTTACACATTTGAAAAATGATTTAACGGATATATATAGGTTAAAGCAATAAAATCAAATCACTTAACTGAATTACATCCGCATTCTGAATTTTTATGGTCTACCTTGAATTTATGTAATTATATATCTTTGTACGCAAAATTTTAAACAACTTTTCCCTTCTATACCCAAATACCACCATTTTAAAACTTGAGGTGCTCTTATTAATTTATCCAGCTACGCACCTGTTATTTATATATCTATCTGAATCAGATGATACTTTGGTCATAAATGGCGATACCAGTGGAACCCTCCCCTACCTTGTTACCACAATTTCGATGGCTTTACGGAATCCGCCTTATTGTAGATTAATTGAAATCGAAAATTTCATCAAAAACTCCGAAGGATGCGATGAAAAAGAATTATAATAAATCTATAATTAATGCATCTATATATAATATACAGTGATAACGGATGCCTGGTTATCTGGGTAAGGCAGAAACTGGAAGTATTATCTATATTAAATGTTGATTTCAGCTGATAATCATTTACCATACATCCCAGGATTAATAATATGACTGGTTCTGAACAGAAAGTTTTATCCTGTGTCCGAGGCTATCTGAAAAGATTTCTAAAAACCATAATCTTTTCATTTGTATTAACAAATGTCGGAATTGAGGCGCAAAACAAGCCCTTCCCTCAGCAGGTTAATTACCCCGGATGCATAAAACCGACTACCGTTACTCAAACCGACATGAATGAGACAGTTAAAAGCTATTATCAGAATTGGAAAACAAAATACCTAAAGAAATCCGATGGCGGTGACATCGGTAATGGTTATTATATCAATATGAAAGGAACCGGCGGTTCCGGTACTGAGGTGACCACCTCAGAAGCCCACGGTTATGGAATGATTATCTTCTCATTGATGGCTGGATTTGATGATTCTGCGCAAATTTACTATGATGGAATGGTTAACCTTTATGATTTGCATAGGAGCACCATTAATGAACACCTTATGTCATGGGTGATCGACCCGGTTAATGGTAATAGTGATGGTGCAGCCGATGGGGACATGGATATAGCTTACTCGTTACTTCTGGCTTCTGAACAGTGGGGTAACGATGGAAAAATCCAGTATAAAACTAAAGCAGATTCGATGATCAACCTGGGGATAAAAGGGGACGATGTAAGGAAAAATGGATCAAAACGGACAACTCTTGGTGACTGGGACAATTCCCTTTACAACACCCGCTCATCAGACTGGATGGCTGATCATATGAGAGCTTATCACGGTTTGACTAATGATCCATTATGGCTTGAAGCTGCTGATACCATTTATTCTCTGATTACCCAGATTACTTCCAAATATTCAACCAGTACCGGGCTGATGCCTGATTTTGTTGTAGGGAAAGACCCTGCTCCAGCACAACCCGATTTTCTGGAAGCACAGACTGATGGCGATTATTCTTGGAATGCATGCAGATTTCCCTGGAGAATTGCAGTTGATTATGCACACTACGGGACAATGGCTGCTAAACTACACTTTAACAAAATGCTTGCATGGTTGAAAAGCAGTACTAATAATGATCCGAAAAGAATCGTTGCTGGATATAAACTCGATGGTTCTGAATTGGTAAGTTATTCAGATATGTCATTTATCGCACCCTTCGTTGCTTCCTGTATCTGTGATGCTACTCATCAGGAGTACCTGAATAAAGGATGGAGT
This sequence comes from Fibrobacterota bacterium, assembly GCA_023436145.1. Taxonomy (GTDB): domain Bacteria; phylum Fibrobacterota; class Chitinivibrionia; order Chitinivibrionales; family Chitinispirillaceae; genus JAAYPC01. The sequence continues at coordinate 4,869 of JAEZKP010000104.1, forward strand.
GCCATCAAAGATCCCCAGGGCGATTATTATGGTGATAGTATCGCTCTTCTATGCCTATTATTAATCTCAGGAAACTGGTGGAAACCGGATTTCACCACCGTACCAGTATCTAAGAATCCACCAGTTTCAAAGAGCCGTTTCAAATGCGGAATACAAGTAAGTAATACAATTCTTACAGTACATTATAAAATACCATCTCCGGGAAATGTAAATTTTGCTCTTTATGACATGTCAGGCAGGCTTTGTAAACAAATACAGAAACAGAGTGATGCATCTTCGCAACAAGTTCAATTCAATTTGAATCCATTGGGATTGCGATCAGGTGTTTACCTGCTGAGAGTTTCAGCTCCAGCTGGTGAACATGGGCTATTGGTCAGATACAATGGCAGCTGAACCACATTCACCATTAAATACACTGTATTTCTACATTTGATAATATATGTTTTTTTCTGATTCTGCATAGTACCCCAAATCTATGGTATGAAATGAAACTTAACCCTGAAGTGTTTAAAAGAAGAGGAAAAGTAATTCAATTAATACATGATTTGGTAATATATGGAAATGTATGTAATTTGAGTTGTGCTTACTGTATGAAAGAGGAATCTCCTTTTTCCGGGAATATCGAAATATATGAATCTGAAAACCTGTTGAAAAAGAGAGTTAAATTTGTTTGCTCAATAATACCAGCTTTTGTGCGGCCTTTAAGACACTCATCAAAGATCGATTTAAGTGCCTCAATTATTTCTTTTTTTTCCATAATAGTATAGTCCGTTATTGATTGTGCTTTTGATTTATGAAACACAGTTAAAATAATATATTAAATAGCCAACAGAAGGAATCTGATCTATTAATGTCAATATACATTTTTATTTTAAAACCATATGTCTATCTTCCTGCATGTATAGTAAAATCTGATCATGCATTTCCGTAACAAAAATGCCTGATCCGGATATGATGATTTTTCTTTTTTTCATCCCTATACCTACAGAATTTTAATGATTAGTCCTATAACTACACTGGCACAACTATTGATCAATTATTCATTAACTCACAGAAATGACTCATCATGGTAAATCAGACTCAAAAGAGGTGATCATGAAAACCGTTTTCGCATTATTCTCAGATATTCAGACCGCACAAGAAGCAGTGGATAATATTCTGCAAGCTGGCTTTGCTGAAGAACAGATGAATGCTATTGCTCAGGAAGTGATTGCAAAGGAGTTGGAGATAACCGATCCTAAAACGATGGTACTCAAAACAGATCAGCTGGGCAAAAAAGCAATTCAAGGTCTCCCTTCTCTTTTTATCGGTAAAAAAGGGATAAACATCTCCGATGTGGGACGGGTACTTGCCAGTGGAACCATTGCTGTAGAACTTGCAGGGACAGCCAGTATTCATTCTCACGGTGGACTCAAACTTGTACTCGAACAGTTCAATATACCTCAAAATATCGCAAATACCTACACCAGCGGCCTCAAAGCTGGCGGAGTCCTCTTCTGTTTGAGAATTGAAGATAAAAGACAGGGCGAAACCATTCAGTTACTTATTGGTAATAAAGGTATTCAGGTGTATAGCGTTCAGCAAAGTACGCCATCTATTTGAAGTATTTGAAGTTTCAGATCCATAGCTCAATCGATTTCCCGGATTAATAACAGATGTGAGATACTCAGCTCAGTAAATTCTTTATGTCAATCCAAAAAACACCTGGCGAATATTCTTACTCTCAATTATCTTCCACCGGAAAAATTGCCTGTAAGGTAATCTGCAATGTCCAGTCTGGGAATAAATCCGACCGCAGGGCATTCCAAAACCCCTGTGCTGTACCTAAAAATTTAAATCCGGCTATCCTGAACAGATAGCCTGCACCACCTCCTAAAGGTAAAAACCACCTCTTTGTACTAGTTTCCCAGTTTGCAGTAATTACCGGTGTGGATGTCAACAATAGTCCATCGATTTCACCAACAACATAGTTAATAAATGGCTGCAATGTCAGTCTGTTGACATCCTTTTTATTATCATCGCCGGCAAAGGTCCACAAATTATCAGCAGCCAAACCAACCAGCCATTTCTTGTAATTAATCTCCACCACTAACGCAGGGCCCAAAGCCCACTTATCAGCACCTAAGGAATTACCAGTTGCAGTTGGTATTAAAAAGACGGGTCCAAAACCGTATCGAAAAGGCTTAGCAGTATGTGTATTAAAATAAAAAAACGTCCTCAGATCACCCAGACCGAAATCTCTCCCACTCTCACTGTTCACTTCGGGCTGAAAAATTACAGGTAATATCCACCTGGTGGTGAGATTCCAGTTGCCAAAATCAAAAGGTATTATTGGCTGAACATTCAGTATTTCCTGAATGCGGTTATTAGGACCCAATCCGAAATTTGTATAACTTTGAACACCTATAAAAAGACGGTCCGCCAGAGAGTTTTGAGCTGCTTTTACCGTGCTCTCAACCGGTTCAGTCTGTTGAGCAAATCCCTGGAAAACAATCAGAGTAAATAACCCAAACTTGATCATCTGCAAAGTCATATGTTCTCTTCCATTTAGGTGTTCTGTACTTTTTCACAGCAAATCCGGACAAATACTACAGAGAAGAATAGCAATATTAAAACCATGCTCCGCATTTTAAGCTCATAGTACTTTGAGCAGATACTGCTAATTACTATTTTTTTAAACAGTAACTCTTAAAAATTAAAGCATCGAAAAAATTCTTATGAAACAATACAATTGGGGAATAATTGGAACCGGTTCCATCTCCCATCTTTTCGCTCAAGGCCTTAGAAATGCATCTGGTGCAAACCTTTACTGCGTCGCCTCCAGATCCAGGCAGAAGGCAGACGCATTTGCAAAAGTTCATAACATTCCTGTGGCATACGGAAGTTATGAAGAGCTGGCAAAAGATTCGCACGTGGAAATCGTATACATAGGCACTCCTAACTCCCTGCATTGTGAAAACTCATTGCTTTGTCTCCAGAATAAAAAAGCAATCCTTTGTGAAAAACCTTTCGCTTTGAATACCTCCCAGGTGGAGAGAATGATCCATTCTGCCCGTCAGAACAATGTATTTCTCATGGAAGCACTCTGGAGCCGTTTTCTACCATCCATTCAGAAAGTTCAATCACTTATCCAAAACAAAGTGCTTGGAGAACCTCTCTGCATAAAAGCCGATTTTGGTTTTCTGGCAGAATACAATGAGCAAAGCCGCCTGTTCAATCCAACCCTTGGCGGTGGTTCACTCCTGGATATTGGCATATATCCGGTCTTTCTGGCACTTCTGCTTTTTGGCTACCCTGACAGGATCAGCTCACATTCGGTTATGGCTCCCAGCGGAGTCGATCTTTCCACCGGAATTTTCCTCTCCTGGAAATCAGGTCAGTTTGCCCAACTTGCATCTTCTTTTGGAGTGGACCTGGACACTGAAGCTATGATCTATTGCACTAAAGGGAAAATCACACTTCACCGTAGATTTCATATGCCCACAAGACTCTCAATCACCACAGATGATCAACATAAAGAGATACCAATTGACTGGAGAGGCAACGGGTATAATTACGAGGCCGAAGAAGTCATGAAATGTTTGTCTGAGGGAAGATTGGAAAGCCAGCTTCTACCATTAAATTTCAGCCTCCAATTGATGAAACTGCTGCAATCAATATCGCAAGCAGCAAAAAATGTTCCTGATATCTCCACCACTGAACTGTATACTGCCTGATCAATCGGTACTTCGGGGTTTTCTGGTCTTGAGAAGATTTCATCCCCATTTAATACGTGATTGAATACTGGGCAAAGATTATTTTTTGGTGTTTTGCAGGGTAGGGATATTGAAGCGCGAACTGAATTTTACTGCTTCAATGGAATTTCTGCAGAACTGGAAAATTCATCAATTCCTCAAATAGAACAGAAATGAGCATGAGTAACACAAGTATCGAAAATATCGAGAATATTCTCCCTTCAGCTTCACTAATTGCACAGGTTTATTTCTCTAAAAATAAGGAAAAAGAGATATTCAACAAGATCAAACGTTTTTTTACCCTGAGTGGCACCAAAATAAAGAAAGTTTATGAAGATAGCAAAATGGCAGTGCATAATCAGGGCCACTACCGCTCAGTAGCATCACCACAGGCAATAGCCAAAGAAGGCACTCTTACTCTTTCATTGATTATTTCTCATCATGGCACTGTTACCGGTATAATCGATTCAGGCTCACTGATTTTTCTCAATGACAATCCTTTGCAGATGTCTTCGATACCTTTTGTCTGTGTAGACGGAAATTCCGCTACCATGCTCACTTCATACAGTACTGATAAATTCACCAGTCCAGATGACTTCCCCTTGCCTCAAAACTATTACCATAATTTTATTCCGATCAAAAATATTTCCATATCTCTGGCCACTCCTCTGGCACAGATGAATTACCAGATTGGAAAAACTGAAATAACCCGCAGAATCATACCATCTCTTTTTTCTACAAATGATCAATTTACACCTGCCAGTGTGGAACAATTTATACTAAGTAATAAAAGCGATGCTCCGCAACAGATCACACTTGTTGTTCCAATGCCATCACTGGTTAAACTGACAAAAAAGAACAGCCGTCCCTGCGAACAGGACTATACTTTTCTGGGAATTGCAGCCACTAACGGTCAGGTTCATAAAAAGTTTACATACCAGGGTATCACCGGTGTGGAAATGAAAAATGAACATAGTTCAGACCGGATGGCAATCGCGGTGCCTGTTCTGGAAGGAGTAAAAATTGATCTGCAGGAATCTTTCAAACTGCGTACCTTCAGACAAGACCTGGTACTTAACTCTGATGGATCATTTCATCACCCCAATACTATTGAAAGCGGTAACGATTACGGAGCTGCCATTAGCATTACGGTCAATCTGAAACCCGGTGAAATGGTTTCGGTTCCGGTGGCCAAGGTGTTTGACTTTCCATCCCAAAAATATACAGACGGGGCAAGTGTTGCCAGAAAGTATGTTGCTGATTACCCTTGCGAAGAGAATCGTACAAAGGATATGGCTCTCAATGCACTTAACAATTATACAGAATGGCTTGAACGCACAATTGCTGTTCAGGAGCACATATTCAAGTCGCTTCAGAGTCAATTCATGTATAAAGATGATAAGCAAGGCGCACTCAGAGCAGCACGTCTTCTGTTTAATGAACTCAGCTATCTTTTATCAAACGCATCAGTTCTGGACCAGAATAACCAGGCACGCTTTCTGGAGTGCTTTGATTACCCTTTTAATAATTCAGCGGATGTGGATTTTTATTCCAAACTGCTACTGTCCATTTTTCCTCAATTTGAACTTGATCTGTGCGAAAAATTCATCGGCTCCATCAATAAAAAAGATGAATTGATGCGTTTTTACAATCAATACTTTTACGATCCGGTTCTTCAGAGAAATTATCTTGACCTTTTACAGCGGGAAGACCGCCAGCCCGGTGCCGATATCCACATATACGCATGCAGAAAAGAGGAAGGTTCGGTGTATCATGACCTCGGATCTTTGACTTTTGGAAATCCTCTGCGCAATATGTCAGAATATACCTGGTATAACACTTCCTACTGGATCGACCTTTTTCCTAAATTGGCCCTCAGAGTCCTTAGAAATGCCAAATATACAGGGAAGCTGGATCTGGTAAAGGATAACTGGCAGACCCTTAAAAAAGGTTTCAATTATCTTATGAGTATGGATTACGACCAGGATGGTATTCCTGAAGGTAGACAGGGAGAGGTAAGAAACACCTATGATAATATTCCTTTTGCCGGAGTCGGAGCATACGATGCCAACCTTTTTGTGGCATCTCTAAAAGCAATGATCAGAATGGCTGAAATGGTGGAGGATTTCTCCGAAAAGAGCAGATTTATTGACCTGTACCAAAAGGCATTACCTGTTTACGAATCTCTCTGGTTTGAAACCATCGATGCACAAGGGAATGAGATGGCTTATTATATCAACTGCAATGGTGTTAACGGCCAGGGCAGGTCCACCGATGTATTTACAGACCAGATAGTGGGCTTATGGCAGTGGGTTGCCATGGGAGAGAAACCTTTTTTGTCTGAAGACCGGATGAAGCGATTATTAAAAACTATCTTTAATAACAACCGTACCTCTATGGGGTGGGCCACAGCACGCAAACAAGACGGCTCTGCAGTGGATTCGGATCAGGGAAAAGATGTCTGGATTGCCTCCAACTATGTTCTGGCTCAGATGCTTTCTTATTATGGAATGTACGAGGAAAGTAAACAGATTTATAAAAAAATGGATGAGATAATCTTCGAACATGGCAATTCTTTAAATACTGCAGAAAGTGTGCGTCCAGAATACGAGCAACAGCCAGGAGAGAAAAAAGCTCAACCCCATTACATAGTTGCCAGCTATCCTCGCCCCGGTGCTGTCTATGATATGCTCTACCTTGATGCTATCAAAAAGGAATGGGAAAAAACACCTGATGCCGAATATATTGAGCCTCAGAGATTACAGGAGATACGGAAGGGAATTTTCAGTCCTGAGAATTAAAGGGAAAAGAGGGGATTCTTTCCCATCAGACCTTCGCATTATAACTTATATATTATTAACCGGTTGTTCACCGGTTAATAAGTTATCCTGCTACTTTAGTCAATTTGCTTTATTAAGTGCCCAGGACGATTTATCAATCTTGAAAAACAAAGCAAAAATAGCCATCACCAGAAAAACCAGTCCAGTTGCTATAAAAGTAGACTTATAACTGAAATGCACTGCCAGGATAGATCCGGCGATTGGAGCAATTGCCCTTCCTGCTGCTACTATAGAGTTGTCAAATCCATAAATACTGCCCTCTGTACCACGATCCGAACTCTGCACTAACAATGCACTCAATGACGGAGTCAACGCTCCGGAACATAATCCTGCAAGCAAGTTGAGCGCAAAAAACTGCCACACTTTTCCAACCAACCCCTGAGGGATAAAAAACAGAGCTGTAGTTACAGACGCCAGAATTACCACCCGTCTATGCCCTATCTTATCACTGGTACGAGCCATTATGAATCCCCCAATTATCCCTGAAACCGATGCCGCTCCTATTACCGATCCGGTTAAAGTACCCAGATTCTCTTTTGAACCAGCCAGAGTGGCAAGGAATAAAGGTAACACAGGATAAAGCATCGTATTTGCAATACTGCTCAAAAACCGTAGTATAAATACTACCAGAACCTTTCTTTTGGTGAACAATTTTTTCCAATCAGAAAACAGCCCGGATTTTCTTTCCACTTTTTCCTGGTTTACATTTGACTTTTCCTGAACATGAAACAAAACAGATACACCAGACAAGAATAAGAGTATACCGGTAATCACAAAAGTAGTTCTGATCCCAGAAATGTCCGCCAGTATTCCACCGATAAAAGGTCCCATTGCCACTCCGGACCACACAGCCACCTGTAAAGACCCCATCACAAATCCACTCTTTTCCCTGGGTGCAAATGATGCAGAAAGAGCACTGGTTGCTGAAATTACCCCGCTGAGAAGTCCCTGACATATTCTGAGTAGAATAAGCTGTTCGGCAGTCCTGACAAATCCCATCAACAAAATGGTAACAGCCCCTCCCATCATAGCTCTGACCACCATCGGCTTTTTACCATACCGGTCAGCAATAGCACCCCAAAAAGGAGAAACCAGTGCCATTGCCAAAGCCTGAGATGAGAACACCAGCCCCGAGAGGATCTCGGTACTTAAACCCAGAACTGAATCCAATTCTTTTATGTAAAAAGGCAGAAATGGAAAGATCAGGGAAAAACCCATAGATGTGATCATCTGGGCTACTAATATGATATAAAAACTGCGTTTCCAATTCATAAACGGCTCAAAAATTTCTTTTCAGGCTTCATTTAACAAGCATTTAAATCTAGGCGGTTACGTTTTAAGCGGGCATAAGCGGATCATAAAACATGATCAGAACAGATAATCCGTATTACTAATCATTCATCAATTTTTACAGTTGCCTGATAATTGATTACTCATCAGTTTCCCATTTATTTATTCAAAAACATCACTTCCAGAGAATCAAAATATTCTTTAACTGCTTCGCGATAGTTCTCCGGGAAATTACCCATCAAAGCCTTTCTCCTGAGTAAATAAAAAGTATCCGGGTCATCCAGAACCGCTTTTTGTTCACTACGGTTATCCAATGAGAAAACCGTTTCAGCTGATTTGGACTTGCGCTCCTCCTTGCCCTCATCCCGACGATGCATGGAAAGAGTCGTCTGAAGCATTCTGGAAAGAAAACGGTCCTGATGTTTAGAGATTTCCGGTTTTGGCTGCTCAAGCATCTTTGCAAGCCGCTGGGCTTCCTTTTCCAACTGCTCAACTCTCTGTTGCATCGATTCCCCGGTCTCTTTTCCATATTTTTCTGCCAGCTTCTTTAATTCATCTGCAATTGCTTTCTGCGCCTTCTGTGCAGCCTCTCTTGCACTCTGTTGCCCCTGACCACCGGGTTGATCCCGAGCTTCTTCATTTTGCCCACCCATAAGTGATTTAAGCAGATCCGCCGTAGCAGCATTTATCGAAGCCTGGCGTCCCGACAGATTACGCATCGCATCCATAAATCCACTATTGCAACTGTTCTGCCCCTGGCATTGCTGTTTCATATTTTGCATCGCTTTGACTAATGTGTTAGCCAGAGAATTGAGGGAGAATTTATTCTCCTGCATTGCCCACAGAGGATTACTCTCCCCTAATGCCAACACCGCCTCCTGTGAGCTATTTAAAGCATTAGTAAACTGCTGACCGAGACTGTTTTTCATCATTGGCGGAATTGACTTAAGACTATCAGTTTTCGTTGAGGATTTTATCAATGCATCGCGTAAAGCCTGCTGTGCAACAGCCAGTTTTTTTCTGTCATCATTATCCATTGCTTCGATGATTTTTTCCTGCCATTCGATCAGATTTATGGCATCATGAGCCATTTCCTTAATTATTCTCTGCTCAGCAAGCATCTGTTGCATCTTTGCAGAACTCATCATATCACGAAGCTGCTGAGAGGCAGAAAGCAAAGTAGCACTCATACGGTTCATCTGATCCGCTGAAGGGCTCCGACTCCCTGAGAGCTCGGACCGCATCTGATTACCCAAAGAGTCGATCTGCTCAGATGTGGAAGGAAAATTTTCTTCGGTCGTAGTTTTCTGCTTAAATTCATTGTTGAACATTTCTATTCTGGAAAGAAGCTCCTTCTGCTGAGACATTGTACGTGAGGATTGCATCTGTTCAGCAATAGCCTTCTGCTCCTGAGCCATTTTTTCTGCTGCCATAGCCAGCGAAGCCAACTCCCGGTCCTTTCGAAGCATCTGCAAAAACTGGAGTGTATTATTTAAACGCTCATCAAGTTCAGGCAGCATTTTCTGAAGATTCTCCACTGCTTCCTTCATTTCATCAAAAGTAATCTGATGATCATCTTTAATTTTTGGAAACAGGCTGTCTCCGAATTGTTTTATCAGTTCCTTGAGCTCATTTTGTATCTGCTCCATTTTCTCGCTGATCTCTTCACCAATGTCACCTTGTTCTTTGAGCTTTTTGATATTCTCCTGCAATGAATTCAGTGCATTCTGTAAAGAATCCGATTGTGCCTGTATTGCATTCTGAACATCCTGCACAATCTGTTTCTGGTCCCAGGAAAGCTCCTCTGCCCCGGTTGCCGACTTGACCAGATGCTCAAGCATCTGCTTAAGATTTTCCTGTTCTTTACGAACCCCCTCTATTTTTTCATCTGCATAATTCTCTTTCTCCACAACCGCCCGGTGAATCTCCTCAAAACCTGGAACTCTGAACCAGAAAGTATCGCTGGTGTTCACTCCCTGTAAAGAATTTGGACGGTTATCACGGATTTTTGCCCAGTAATAAAGCGTATCCCCGGGATAAAGAGAGTATGGAAGTAAATTCCAGATAACCTGCTTTCTGGTGGTTTGTGGATTCCCTTTGGGAGAGATGTTCCACACAGAAACACTATCCTCACACTCCCCATTACGACAACTGATAATTTCTAAGGACCTTATTCCGATATCATCGATCCCCTGAACCCATAAGGTCTCGACCTGCTCAGGTTTAAGTTCAGTATTATACCCGGGTTTAAGAAAATGCACCACTGGCAGTTCATCGGGAATAATATCTATGTGAAATTTGGGTATAGTATCGTTTTTCTGTTCCCGTAAATCTACCAGTCCAAAGGTGTATTCAGTTGGTTTGTGCACAACAACTTCACCATATGCTCTGTTTTTATCTACTCTTAGACTGATGGAGTCATTATCAGTTAAGAAATAAGCTCTGGAGAGCTCTTCAGATTCTATGGTAAAATTGACTTTTGTCCCGGCATAAGCCTTAAAATCACCCTGCCCTTCAGGTAAAGCCCTGACAGTATCGCCTGTATAAGCAGGTGGTGTAAGCCGTATTTGCATACTATAAAGAGCAGGTGGTGGCACAACCATGATCGTCTCCGGAGTAAAGTGCTTTCCACCATATACAAACTGATAAACAAAGGAATGTTTTACACTATCCATTTTAAAACTGAATATCTCAGAACTGTCCGATCGGAGATCAATCTTTACCGATTTTTTCTCATTTATTCTGTTAATAACTATGCGGCAGGTGGGAAACCTGGCCCGATCAGGTTGGAATCTAAGTATAACTGAATCATTCATCCCGATTTTTACAGTTCCCGGACTTACTTCCGCTTCCGAGGAATTAACCGAAGAAAAAGGTATGTTCCAGAACTGAGTCAATGATGGATTAAGAGAATTTATGGATAATATCCAGACTGGAATCAGAATCAAACTCAGCCATAAAGTAAATGGAACCTTTTGTGATGGAGGTGTTATTGTGGATATCTGCTCTGCTGCTATATGGAAACTACGATCAATAAACGGACTGTTTTGTTTTGTATCATGTAGTTCAAGGGAGATGGCTATCAAAGGATGATTACAGTTGGCCCCCTGCTCAATTTTTTTGGCCACCTGTAAAAAGCCGGGTGCATGAAAAAAAATTGAATCCAGAAGCCAGCCACATAGAAATAGCAAAGTAAAACTTAAAATCAGATCCCACAACAGCGGCAGGAAAATCCATGGATAAAAAGCAAAGATGACATTAAGCACTACTGAAATCAATAGAAAAGAAAGTAAAGCTGGGGCAAATCCCCGGATAACCCTAGAACCGATGATTCGCCTTCGAATCGTAGCTACATACTTTTTAACGGTTAAAAAATCGGCATTCATTGATTCAAAAACCAGAAAATTACATTTATGCCCATCTGCAGTGCCAGCTCATGAAGCTTCTCACCATCATTATGAATATGCAAATCTTCCATACCATCACCTATATCTGAGTTATAGGAGTAAAAGATAACCATTCTACCTTCAAAAAACACTCCCAAACCCTGTGCAGGTATTCCATCATGTTCATGAATTTTAGGCAAACCGGGCAATCGGTAGAAAGAGCGGTAAATCGGATGATCGGAAGGGATAACAGTGAGAGGATTTTCCGGAAACAGTTGAGAAATTTGCTGACGAAACGAGCGGTCCAGCCCATAATTATCATCAGCCCAGAGAAATCCTCCGGCAATCAGATATTTTCTTAACCTTAGCTTTTCTGCATCTGTTAACTTTATGTCTCCATGCCCGGTGATATAAATAAAAGGGAAAAGGAATAACTCGCGATCCATAATTTCTACGGTTTTTATGGTGTCACAGATCTGAATAGATGTACGCTGTCGTAAAGTCTTTACCAGATTTGGCAAAGATGATGGATTGGCATACCAGTCTCCACCGCCACCATATTTGAGCCTGGCTATTGTTAACTGACAATCATTTGCGCAAACAGTGGCAAAGAATGTAACCACTATTGTCAGAAAAAGCCTCATGCACTTATCCTTTCCCTGATGAACAACATAGCTGAAAAATAACTCCAGCTCTCTTAGGAAAGAAAAAAAAGGCGGGTTCAATGCTAAACCCGCCCTCATTAATTAAAGACTGTTACTTCTTTTTTATTTGACGATAGGTCTTTTATTATGCCAGTTAACCAGTATCGCAGTAGCGATAAAGATAGTAGAATAAGTACCCACAGCAACACCCACAGTCAAAGCCAGCGCAAAATCTTTAATTGCATCGCTTCCAAATAGAAAAATTGAAAAGGAAACAAACAAGGTAGTCAGCGAAGTAATAAATGTACGGGATAGTGTCTGATTGATACTGGCGTTTACCAGATCACCGAAACTTTTTCCCTTTAAACCACCCCTCAAATTCTCTCTGATACGATCGAATATAACGATGGTATCATTTAGTGAATACCCCACTATGGTAAGCAATGCTGCGATAAAAGAAATAGATACCTCAAGATTCAGTAACGAAAAGATGGTAAGTGTGATCATCACATCGTGAAACAGGGGGATAACCGAGGCAACCCCGAAAGGCAGGTTAAAACGGAAGCCTACATAAACCAGAATAGCTATCAAAGAGAGTAGTGTGGCAATGATTGCATCCCTTTTAAGCTCCCCACCAATTTTGGGTCCTACAGTTTCCACTCTTCGAACTTCGAAGGAGTTTTCCGGATATCTTTCAACCAGAGCACTTTTTATGGCATTGGAGACCTCGTCTCCTTCACCCTGTTTTCCAACGGTTACCTGCAACTCGTTATTGGCAATCTGTCCGATAGTCTTTACTTCAGGTGATCCGAAACCCAGTTCAGCAATAATATTCCTTATTTTTGTCAGATCATCATGGAAAGGTTTCTGGAATTTCATCTGCACAGTGGTCCCCCCTACAAAATCTACAGAGAGGTTGAATCCCCGATGTGCTACGATAGAGATTATTCCGATAAGGATTACCAGGATTGAGACGCTGAAAGCAACTTTCTGGTAACGGATAAAATCAATTTTAGTATTCTTAAAAGCCTGCAACATAGTGATTAATTCCCCATGGAAGAAGTTAGATGCTCAATGTGTTCTTGTTTTTCTGGAAAAATAGATCCATCATTACTTTCGACACATACAGTGCTGTAAAAAGCGAAGCCACAATACCCAGAATCATAGTCACTGCAAAACCTCTGATCGGACCAGTGCCTTTCCACAGCAGAATGAAAGCAGTAATTAAAGTGGTAAGGTTGGAATCCATAATGGTTACAAATGCAGTCTCATAACCTGATTTGATTGCATTGTGAGCAGTTTTACCCAATCTCAGTTCTTCTCTGATTCTTTCAAAAATAATCACATTGGCATCCACATTCATACCAATCAGAAGTATTATAGCTGCAATACCCGGTAAAGTAAGAGTGGCATGAATTCCTGCCATAACCGCAAGCACAATCAGAATATTGATGGCCAATGCTATTAAAGCAATCACCCCACTCATTCTATAGTAGATAAGCATAAAAAACACAACCAGAGCACTTCCGATTAATCCGGCAAACAGCCCCTTTTCAATAGAATCCTGACCCAGTGATGGACCAACGACCTGCTCCTGAATGATTTTTACCGGAGCTGGTAATGCACCGGCACGCAAGACGATAGCCAGATTCTTAGCTTCCTCTATAGAGAAACTTCCATTGATTTCAGCCTTTCCAAAAGGAATTTTCTGAATTATTCTGGGTGCAGAATAAACTGAGCTGTCCAAAACGATTGCCAGAAATTTATCCCGGTTTGCAGCTGTTACAGAAGAAAAAGTGCGTGCACCTTTTGCATTCATCTCGATATCTACTTTGGCACCACTTCCCCTCATTTCGCTCTGACCAATTGTGGCCTGTGCATCCTTAATGACATCTCCGCGCATTTCCGGAGTACCTTTTACATAGTATAAGACTCGATAACTGGCATTTCCCAGGTTGGTGGTATCATGGTCCCAAAGAAAAGCATTGTTTCCCAATCCAGCCTTCTTCAGAGCCTGCTTAACATCATCCCTGGCCAGAATTGTATTTACCCTACCCACATGATCCATGCGGGCTGCCACCTGGTCCCCGACCTGAACCAGCATGTCTTTAAGTTTAGCAGAACCGGTTATGGCTTGACTTGCACTGCTGTCTGCAGCAGCATCCTCTGATTTTTCATTTTTAAAGAGTCGGTTTGCAATCTCATCCTGCTCTTTTTTATTAAGACTGTCTGCTTTAGCGCTGCTGTCTGCCGCTACAGGAGCTTCCTTACCTGTGAGGATGTTGTCTATAACAACAAGTGCCCGTCTGAGCAGATCCGGCTCTCTAACCAGATTAAACTCAAGCTGCGCAGTTTTTCCGATAACACTTTTCGCAGCAGCCTCGTCTTTAAGCCCGGGCAACTCAACGATTATCCGATCATTACCCTGTTTCTGGATTATGGGTTCAGCTACACCCAATGCATTGATTCGGTTTTCGATAATAGTGTATGCCCGATCCAGAACATCCTTATCATCCTTATTCTCCAACTTCGACCTGTCTATCTCCAGAACCAGACGCATTCCACCCTGAAGATCAAGACCAAGATTAAGAATTTTTTTCAATATGTTTGGTTGATTCTGGCGAATCAGATCACGCTGTTCCGGTGTTTTGGAGTAGTAGGTAACTGAAGGCACCAGGAAATAAATGGCAACAATAATGGTCGCCAATACAATCAGAATCCGTATTGGAGTATTTTTTTTCATGTGACCGGAAATATCCTTTCTGAATACCTTAAAAAGCCGTTAGCAGCAAAACAGCCGGCCTAAAGCTGACATTTTTCGTGGTTTGGTTGCTCATCAAATTTATGATGTAAATATTCGTTTACTTTTTCTACTATATCTTTAGGGTTTTGCGGTTTCGTCAGATAAAGATCACAGCCCACCCGCTGACCTTCACGATAATCATGCTCCTGATTCAAAGCAGTAAAAAGAAAAATTATTACGTCTTTAGTCTCAGGATTATTTTTAGCCCATTCACATACATCAAAGCCAGTCTGTCCACAAAGAATCACATCCAGAATGGCCAGATGAGGCTTTTCTTTCTGAATAACTGCCATCGCCTGAGAGGCATTAATAGCTTCAAATACAGTAAAGCCCTCAAGCTCCAGAAACAATCGCAATATCTTGCGAATCCCAGGCTCATCATCGACCAGCAATATCCTGTAAGGTTTGTTCTTCATCACAATGTGCTATCCATGGAAAAGGTCTCAGACACTGCATCGGCCGGCACTAAAGTAAGCAGAGAAGATACATTTTTTTTTAAACTAAAAGCAAACATCTTATTATGTTCCACTCTCTTAATTTTAAATTTTTTACCTCAGCCGGGATCCGGTGCACTAGCTTTATCGGACTGAATCCCAATCCACATTTCGATTTATTTAAAAAAAACTGATCGAATATTTTAAGTTCTGGGGACAATAACTAAACTGTTGCCGAATTTAAATATATGTACTATTATTAATAAATCGGAATTAATTAATGAAAATCTTTTTTATCCTAAATGTGTGAACAAAAGGCAATAACCATTTCCGGAAAAGCAGTAGAAAGAAATCAAGGTGATGAATTCAGTGCATCCTGCTGTTTCGAAAATCCCTGAAAACCCAGAAGACCCCTTTGTTGAATTTCACCCTGTCTTGTGGACCCCTCAGCGAAGTAATACCGAAGAAGCCATCTATTCCATTAAAAGAAATCATGGAGTCCAAAGCTCTTTTAAACTTCATAACCCCAATGACCCGATCAACCATTCTCTGCCAAAATACGAAAAAATTCTGGTAGAATACAAAATTAATGATTACAGCTACCCCATTATTACCGTTGCTGACCTGCTTAATTCACCATTTGTATATGACTCCCAGGCAGAAGGTAACATTCTGGGAGATATTGCAGAAAGATTTTCCCGTCGAATCACCAAATATTTTTTAAAACACTGGGATAAAAATGGTAAAACCGGAGGCATTTTTGAACCAGGATTCGATGTGCGCAACTGCAGAGATTTCATCGTAGCCCACAGCAGTGAATACATACTGAAAATTAAACAATATCCCAATCTCATCATATTGAAGAAAACCGGCAAAGGTAAGTACGGCTACGAAAACATCAAAGAAATAGATGGCTTCTTTGACTACCGTTTTCATGGAAAACGCCACATTCTTGTCCTGGAAAGCAAACTGGAGAGAATCAATGTAGATTGCGATTTTCTTATTTGTAATCTTTTCGCCCCTTTGCGCATACTTTTTCCAGATGCACGCTTTCACTATATTCTCTTTACCGATAAACATTCCATCTTTTCCGCAAACAGCTACGAGAGGCTCAGACAGATAAAACCATTTCCAGCAAAAATCTATGAAAGATTATCTACAGAGCAAATTGGGACTCTTTTCTTCACCTTTAATGAAAGCAGGCAGGAATTCGAACGCATCAAAGACTTCCTTATGCTACAGTATAAGGCACTTAATAACGATGTCCTGACCATCATCGGAAAAACAGTTCTGTCTGAAAAAGAAATCACAATATACGACGGTGGCGAATCTCCTCATATAAGGCTGGTTAAAGATAAAAAAAGCGGACTGTGGCATGAAGTAAAAGTTCACCACAGTTCCTGAACCATCTCAGTTTCCCCCCTTATTATTCCTGAACATTTCACACTTTTTATGAAAAAAATGTTTATATTTATAGCTGATCAGTTTTAAATAAATACCTTGTTTAAATTATTCCAGACATATCTTATTTCAACTCCAGAGGAGGTTTCATGCTAAATCATAAACGCATACTATTTGTTTTCTCAATCATCGCATTTTCCTTCACAGCCTGTTTTGCCCGTAATATCCTGGAAAAGAAGATGTTCTATCTTAGCAGCGAAAACAAACAGGGACAAGCACTCTACTGGGTTGTGTACCTGGGTAATTACGATTGTAAACTTACCAGAAAATTCCCCGGTGAAGCAGCTCAGCCAGTGGATGCCAGCATGAATTTTCAGTATATCTCCAGCGGGTACATTGAAGGCAATGGATATTCTGCAAAAGGAAAAATTGATTGCCTGCCGTTAATGATGATAAATAACTCCAATGGAGAACGGCAGATAACCTCTGATAGCATCGATTTTATATATGACTACGGCCAGAAGGTCCAGCTAATCAATGGTGAAAATGGTGAGCTTATCATTAATGCAGAAGGTGAAAAAAAACTGGCTAAAAAATTTCTGATGAGAGAGTATAAACTCACCGATTACTTCGGAGAAAAAATTCTTAAAGAAGGTTCGACAGAAACTCCACTTGCCGCCTTTGCCTACTCAAAAGAAGGCCTGGCACGTGCAATCAAAGCACAATCGGCACTGGAAAAAAACCAATAAGGTAAAAAAAGCTGGTATATAGAAAATTATCAATCAAATTTTCTATATACCAGTCTGCATATTAACCGGTTTTCTGCACCGCACTATAGCTATCATTCCCAATAAGTACTTTCGTGTTACCACCGATTCAAAACCGGTATTTCTCAATAAAGCTTCCAACCCCTTTGAATCCGGATACACTTTAAGACTTTCCGCTATATACCCATAAATCTGAGGATTTCCGTGAAGTAGAATCCCCCAGAAGCCTCCCCAGATCCAAAGTAAGAGATACTGTAATCTGCACAAAAAGCGGTTAGTGTGTTTTGAAAAATCAAGAAATGCCCCCTGCCCACCAGGCTTGAGTACTGCATAAACTGATAAAAGAAACTCCCTGAGATCAGGCGCGTTACGTAGTACGTAACCACCCGTGACCAGATCACAGCAATTCTGACAAACTGGAATATTGCAAACATCTGCTAAAACTACCGACACTGTTTGCACCGGTTTTTGCCGATGAAGAAATATTTCAAGCATTCTTTTACTAAGATCTATTGCTACTACTTTAGCAGTTCTGAATTTAGCATACAACATCATCGAAAGATCACCTGTTCCACAAGCACAATCTAGAATTAGCGGAGAACACATATCCGGAAGAAATTTCACTAACTCCCTTTTCCAGTACTGATCCATCCCAAATGATAAGACTCTGCTGATAGTATTGTACTCCGAAGCAATAATTGAAAAGAGCCAACGATTATAGCCCCGTTTTTTTAACGGAGAACTTAAATGTTCCTCTTTTAATCTCATGGATAATGATTTTTTGTAAAGTTAAAAAATGAAACAGCCAGAATGGTGCTTTAAATATGATATTAAAAGTGGAGGGGCAAAAGAAATGCCAGGTAGCTATGATAACCGTTTTAAAGTTATAAGATGATTACTCATCATCCAGCTCTTTTAGGAACGCCTTTCTGCGGTTTTTAGAAACAATAAACAGAGCGACTGCGGCTCCACCTGCAACCGTTGCTATGATAGCAATAATCAATACTCCAGCAGGACTCTCTTTTTTACTTTTCTTGGAAATAGCAGATGTGTCACTGATAGCCACAGAATCACTCTTTTGAACCACCGGAGTACTCTGAATATTAGAATCAGACACAGCCTTTTTCAAAGAATCATTAGAGTTGGACACCACTTTTTTCTCAGGAATATAACGCACAGAGATTCTGTTAATACCAGGAATAACCAGACGTTCCTCTTTGAAGCTGAAATCAGTGTTCCATTTATGAGAAAAAAGACTCAGACTGTTTAGACGAACCAGAAAGGGGTAATAAACCGAGTTGGAGAATTCATAAAAACTATCCCATAGGTCAATTTTTGCAGTCACAGCTCCCACGAAATTATTATTTTTTATTACCGGTTTACTCCAGATAAGGTAATAGCGGCCCCGGTCATCATCTCTGGTAAGAGAGTAATAAGGCTCTTTAGTTTTTTTTACTGTCTGAAACCACTTTTCCCGTTCGACATCGGTATTGGGACGTTCAACTTTTTTCCCTCTGACTGCTTCGGAAATAACTTTTCCTTTTGAATTAGTGCGACTGAGAATATAATAAGCCCGGTTTTTTTTCAGTTCCTTGACAAAAAGCTTCTCTGCACCAGCTAGACTGGTACTTTTAAAAGCAGAAGATTTGGCCAGACGAGAGAAAGATTCATCCATTTTCTCATAGTACTTGTTCATGTCTTCATGTATGGACAAAGCATCTGCATTAGTTAAGGTGCAAATGCTGACGATTAACAAAACTGAAAACCTTAATGGGATATTTATAGACAACATGCCCTCCTCAAAACGGAAAACGAGACCGGGTATCAAAATTAATTGGTATCTGTTCTGAACCGAACAAATGATATCACAACACTACTATAAGCTAAGGCGGGAATCCATCAATTTGTAATACTTTTAAGGATGGATGCCCTGTCATTCCTGCATTGGCAGGAAAATAACAACTCGGACATTACCAGTTGGCATTTTGAACAGATAATATATAATATATCCCGTTATGCCAGGAATTACCAGTTTTTTTTTGGATTTTCATCCCCGCAAAGCATCGAGTGCCAACCCAATCGCCTGGCGTGTATCAAAAGCTTCTTTAAAATGAGCACTGTCAATCTTGCCGATTCTTTTCAAATCCCAAACACCTGGAAGATAAACCACTGTCTTACCACTGGCTAATGCCAGAGCTATTTCACTGAGAGTACCATATGAACCCGGAAAAGCAATAATAACATCAGCAGTATGTACCACCAGCACATTTCTAGAGATTCCCAAAGCAGTTGGGATAGCAATAGTAACATAGGGGTTTGCATCTGATTTAGTGTCACCAGGGAGTATACCAATAACTGTACCACCACTCTCTGCAGCTCCTTTGCTGCAGGCTTCCATAATTCCTCCCAGCCCGCCACAAACCAGTATTGCGCCACGGTTGGCAATATGACCACCAAGCTCGAAAGCAAGCTGATATTGCTCTTCATTAGTTTCAGCCGCCCCGATGACCCCAATCACCGGTTTTCTGTGATGCATTATTCCTCCCGGATTAGAAATAAGGACTAAACCCACCCGATTTGAGCCACAGTCTTAACCTGCTAGTCTCCTATGATTTTTATTAATACCTTTTTGGGCCGTCGTCCATCAAATTCGCCATAAAAAATCTGTTCCCAAGGTCCAAAATCCAGCTTTCCACCGGTGATGGCAACCACGACCTCTCTACCCATTACCTGACGTTTGAGATGAGCATCACCATTATCCTCGGCCCCGTTATGCCGGTAACGGGAAAGCGGTTCATGCGGAGCAAGCTCTTCCAGCCAATCATCAAAATCCCTGAGTAAACCCTGCTCGTTGTCATTAATGAAAACACTGGCTGTAATATGCATAGCATTTACCAGACATAAACCCTCAACAACACCGCTTTCCTTTAAAGCAGACTCCACCTGAGCCGTGATATTAAGGTAATCACGGCGGTTAGGAGTATTAAAAGTTAAAACTTTTCTGAACGATTTCATAATTGCATATCTCTGGTTTGTGAAGCCAACTCATCACGCAAACCTTCATAACCTTTTTTACCCAGAAGTGCAAACATGTTTTTCTTGTACTCTTCCACGCCGGGCTGATCAAAAGGATTGACTCTCAAAATGTAACCTGAAAGCGCAATTGCTTTTTCAAAAAAGTAGAACAATTGTCCCAGAGTTCTTTCAGTACGGTCCTGAAGCACCAGTGTACCACAAGGCACACCACCATCAAAATGCGCCAGAAGAGTTCCTTTATATGCGTTCTGATTAATCTGTTCAAAGGTTTTCCCTGCCAGATAATTAAGCTCATCACTGTCATCCTGAAATTGCGGAACAGTCATACTCTTTAAAGTATTCTTGACTATAATAAAAGTCTCGAAAATATTACGCAACCCCTCCTGCATGTACTGGCCCAGGGAGTGTAAATCTGTAGTGTAATCCAGAGCAGAAGGAAAAATTCCGGTCCCGTTTTTGCCTTCACTTTCTCCGGCAAGCTGCTTCCACCATTCACTGATGTAATGAAGCTGGGGTTGAAAAGATGCAAGGACTTCAGTTGTATAGCCTTTTCTGAAAAGAATGTTGCGCGCAGCTGCATAATGTCCGGCCAGATTCTTATCCCAGCTATCTCCACTGCAAAAATCCATTGCTTCAGCCGCACCTTCCACAAGCTCTGCAATGTCAAGGCCGGCAACTGCAATCGGAAAAAGACCAACCGGTGTCAATACAGAAAACCTGCCCCCCACATCAGCTGGAATATCAAAAGTGGTATAGCCTTCTTCGGTGGCAAGTTTACGCAAAGCACCTTTGGCCGGATCTGTGGTAGCAACAATTCTGGATGCAGCTTCTTTTCTACCGTAACGAGCCTCCATCCACTGCCTTATCACCCTGAATGCTATTCCTGGTTCTGTTGTTGTACCACTTTTTGAAATAACATTAACTGCGACTTCTTTTTCCTTAACCAGTTCAAGTAAATCCGACAGATAATCGGAATTTATGGAGTGTCCAGCAAAAATGACCCTGGGCTTTCTCATATCTTCAAATGAGAAAGAGGAATACTCAATCGCTGCCCGGGCACCCAGGTAAGATCCTCCTATTCCCACACATATTAACACATCAGCTTTGCTGCGTATCTGTTGAGCTTTCTCCTGAATGGATCCGATAACCGATTTATTCATTATTCTGGGAAGATTGAGCCATCCAAGAAAATCATTTCCGGGACCGTTGCGCTGAGCAAGCAATTTTTCTGCAGAAGCAATAGATTGATTGTATGACTCGATTTCATGTGCATTAATCGCATTTTTCAGAAAAAAATCATTGTAGCTGATTCTGGCGTTGGACATTTACCATCCCCTTCTTTTTGTTCATAGCTGTAAAGCTAACCTGCTAACACCTGAATCAGAAACCAGTTACCATCATATTCGCTGCAGAAGCTCCAGAGTATTGCCGGAAGCACTACAGAGCTTTTCATGTACTTTGGTTCACTACTCAAGTGCTTTGGTTAGTTGTAGAAGTGATAAAATAATATGTTTGCAGTATAGCTTATGAGGAAAAACAGCTGTTAACCCAATTTATAAATAACGTTGAATAAGACCTTTTTCTCTTATTACCGGCCTGGCAATAGACATCATCACTACGCCACTTTTAAAAATGGTCACTGTCCCGGTAGACTCGCTGATAGTTATAGCCAAAGCATTGGTACAAGCAGTAATCCCCGCAGCTGCAGCATGACGAGCGCCAAAACCTCCAGGCAAGGGGGGTAACTCCTCAGTTAACTGCGGGCGCAGATAACTCCCGGCAGATAAAACTATTCCATCACCGGTTATAACAAAGGCCCCATCTATACTGGCAAATTCTTTGATGGTTTCCACCAGTCCCGGATCCAGAATATTTCTTTCCGCTTCGCTATAACCTCTGAAAGGATTAATAATAAGCTGCCTGACTGATGCATTGACAGAATTAGTATCGCCCAATACAAAAATCGTCCCCACAGGTTTACCTTCCCTGCCTTCAACTGCAATTTCCTGAGCCAGGCCGATTATTCTTTCCAAAACCTCAGGTTTAACATCGGGCGGTACAATAGACTGAGCACTTGTGAAGAAAAATTCATACTCCATTGCTACATCGATAGCAACGATAGTATCAAAAACAGCATTTTTGGAATTTCCGGACAGACAGATTACTCTGGATTCCCTTCCTATAAGGTTACGGGAAAGGGCAAGTAAAATTCCAATTTTAATCTGCCCGGTACGTGATGCCGGAATTGAGGGGACCTGTATGAGTCCGGCAATTCTGCGATTCCGTGCCAGCTCAAACCGGGCTTTATTGCTTGTGACTATAATCAGTTTAGGTTTCAATCTGAATTGATCGATAAAATCGTTTTCACGCACAGTATCTGCAAAAATCATTATGGCATTTGCTTTAGTGTCCCTGGCAAGATTTACAGCTGCAGAAATGATCGGATTGACAATTTTCCTGGTTACGCTCTTAGGAGTCTTCTCTTCGGTAGACGGATGCTTAAGCGATGCTATTATTTTGTTAAGATCAACCGGAGATTCAAATGATAGTATCTGCTCCCTCACAGCATCGGTTTTAAAGAAGGTAGCCAGCTCGGATAAAATTTGAATCTGCTTATTGTTATCAGCCTCTTCCTGAGCAATCAGCAAAACTATCACATGGGCCAGAGCACCACGCGCAGCATCATATTTGATGCCACTTAAACTCCTCCCCACCGCGATAACAAACTCCTCCTTTATCGGTCCGCGTGCCTGTGGCAGAGCCAACCCCTGTCCGATAAAGGTAGAGGATGCTTCCTCCCTCTTGAGAATTTCCTCAATGATAGCCTTCTGTTTACGGACATCGAGCGCCTTAAAAAGTACAAGCGATAACTCCTTTAACGCCTCTACTTTATCCTCCGATTTAAGATCTATTACGGTAGGAATAGTAAGATACTGCTCAAATGTCACACTCACCCCCAACTATATAGTTGCACTATAATAATCAACTATAAACGGTTTCCTGACAGTTATTTCTTCTCCGATACAGATTGCCTTTTGCTTTAATAAGGAATGAAGTCCCTGCTTCACTATGTCTGTAGCTTCATGGTTTTTTAATTGTTCAGTATTACGATGATAACTTTCGAGTTTTTCAATTAGCAAGTTTATCTCTGCTTCCATCTTTTGCACTGTGTCATTACCATTTTTAAGTAAAAAAGCGACCAGATGAACCGGTAAAATCCGATACAGGCAAAGAAACTCCTTCTGCAAATACAAACTCACCTGCTGCATCGAAACCCGATGAGCTGAGAATTCATCTCTGGCATTTTCAATGCGATTCTTCTCAATATCCACAATAGAACGCACAGAAACCGGTGCCTTATAATCGATGTAGGCATTGCCAAACTTCTTTTTGCCTCCTTTGTTCAAAAACAACGGAAGGTAAGCCAGCAAATCCGCCCCGAAGTAATACGCAGAACCGATTATCCGCTTAAAGTAGGGATTACTTTTCTTTTTTAACTGCTTGCCCTTTAAAAGTAAATCAAAATAGGGAAGATCCGGGATAAATTCATACGAAACAGCAATTGGTACAATGTGTACATCCCGACTGAGGTCCTTGGCTTGCGCAAGTACGGCTGCACCTAAAATTCCATTCTTCAACTCAAGCATGGCACCGGAATAACTTCTTCCACCCTCAGGAAAAACAATTATCGGTTCACCCCTGTCCAGCATGGATATAACACTGTCACAGAGTTTACGTACGTAATTTCTCTCGAAACCGTTATCCCTGGATACTGCGAAAGCTCCAAAAGAGGTAAACCTGGAACCCACGTAAGGGAGCCTGGTAAGGTTATCTCCAGCTGCAAAACGCATCTCCTTAAAACCTTTTTTATGCAATTCATAGCCTACCAGTATGTAGTCAATATGACTGCGATGAGTGCAGGCAAACATCAGTGGATACTTCTGATACTCAGAAACATCCAATTGCGGCCCGCACAGGTTTATTGAAGAATAATATTTTTCAAAGAAACTATCTAACTGATCAGAAACAGCACAAATAGCCTGATGAAAAGAACTCATGAAACTAACCCTGGAATGACAAATAATATGATAAAATATAAAAATAGGATTTGAGGCCAGGAAAAACCAAGCCAATTATAATTACCCCAAAAAAAAGAGGAGAGAAGTTCTCTCTCCTCCTGAAATTAACAGAATTATAAAGCCAGCTTCAAGCTACATCATCAATTACATCGACATCGATATTTTCATCCTCCACACCGTCTGCACCATGCTCCAGCTCAAAACTCTCACTCTCACTTTTCATCTGCTCAATAAGATCCTCTCTTCCAATCAACTGCAGATGCCTGATCCGCTTATACTCATTGCGGTGCTCCGGACAATATTTGGGATAAATAAACTGCCGGGGATAAATTTTGACCTCAAACTGATGGGTACAACCCTCAAGGGCGCAATCCATAACCATAGTAACTACTTCAGTATAGGTGTGCTTGAATGTCTGATTCTTTATGTTCACATCTTCCGGCTTTGTTCGTTTTCTTATACGATATCTGTCCTGACGATGCTCGGGACAATATTTGGAAATATGAATGCCAAAAAAAATCTTTCCGCATCCAGGATATTGACATTTTTTTTCCCGGAGCTTCTGACGTCGCCGCGATTTTGGTAACTGCATAAAAAAAATCCTCCACCTCGGAATGGGGAATTAAAAGAAGATGTGAATTTCAAATCTGATAAAAACTATTGCTCAAAGAGTGTCTATAATATATAGATAATTGGCGCAAAAAGCAAACTATTTATAGCTCACTCAGAAAAGGTACCTTACTAATCATAATCATACAACCACCCTAACCCTTTGTATTTAGCACAATTATAAACACTATTGACACTGGCCTACCACAAACGTATTTTCCTTGCAAATCCTTTACAGAGAAAACTTTTTCACAATCAGTTCTGAACCCTGCATTTACAAGGTTATAAGCTGATAATCCAATGAATTGCTTGTACATTACACCAACCCAGATACCATATTTACAATATGCCTGCTGGTGAAATTGTAATACGCTTTCCCATTCTGTTTTATTGGCCATCAGATTATCAGGTTTTTTCATGAACAACCAATCTAAGAGCTCCTGCAACCAGAATAACACCATATTCTTCCCGACAATTCTGGACCGTTTCTGGATAGAAAAATCCAGCCTTCTAAACCAAAAACCGGATAAAACCCTAATAATCGACCTGTCAAAGACGGAGCGCATCGATTCCGCAGGTTACTGCTTTATACGTCTTCTACATACAATGCATGAGGAAGGCGGAGGAAAACTGATCATAAGAAACTTATCCCCTGAATTTGAGGAATCTCTTAAAAGCTGGCCCCTCTCAGATCAGTACCAATCTGCTCAACCGAAAAAAGAAAGTTTTTTAGTACGTACCGGCGATACACTCATTTCCTTCAAGGAAAATGCTTCAAACGCCTTATCCGTTTTAACAGAAATGCTTTACTGGGGAACAATTGGCTTATTCAAAAAAAGAGATTTCAAACATGGCGCTCTTGGCGAACAAATGTACCAGTTAGGCTATAATGCATTCGCAATAGTTGGCCTGCTCTCCTTTTTAATCGGAATTGTGCTGGCGCTTCAAACCGCAATGCAACTGGAGTCCTTCGGTGCAGGAATTTTTCTGGCCCCCCTCATCGGATTAACTATGGTAAGAGAGCTTGGCCCGCTACTGACTGCAATAATTCTGGCAGGAAGAACAGGGAGTGCCACAACTGCCGAAATTGCCACTATGGTGGTTGGTGAGGAACTGGAGGCACTACAAACCATGGGAATTAACCCGGTTCAATATGTAGTAGTACCAAAATTCTGGGCAATAAGCTTCACCATGCCGGTTCTTTCAATAATGGCAACTGCTGCAGGTATTCTGGGCGGATTCTTTATCGCCGTTTTTTATCTCGACCTCTCCGCTACTCTTTATTGGAATGAACTGGCAAAAAGTATACACTTCAGAGATTTCTGGGCAGGTTTTGTGAAATCAGTAATTTTTTCCTGGCTTATTATATGGATAGGCTCCTTTTATGGATTCAGAGTGCGAGGGGGAGCCGAAGCAGTAGGAAAAGAGACTACTGCTTCTGTAGTAACCGGCATATTTATCATTATATTGGCTGATGCCCTATTTTCCTTTGTCCTGTAGGTGATCTGTGTTACAAAACTCTCAAGCAGTTGTACAAATAGAAAATCTGACAGTTCAATATGCAGAACGTACAGTTCTGAACAACATCTCCAGTTTGGTGTATCCTACTGAAATCAGAGTAATACTGGGGACATCCGGATGTGGGAAAACCACCTTGCTGAAATCAATTATAGGCCTTTTAAAACGCACATCCGGGAATATCCGGATTTTTGGAACGCTTATTAATGACCAGGATGAGCCCCAAACAGTCGAAGTTTTAAAAAAGGTAGGAGTTTTATTCCAAAACGGAGCACTTCTGGGCTCCCTAACCGTTTTAGAGAATGTCGCCTTACCCCTTCAGATGCATACCAGTTTACCTGAGAAAATCATTCGGGACATTGTCCGGCTAAAACTTGAGCAGGTTGACCTTCCTCATGCTGCTAATCTTTACCCGGGAGAACTTTCAGGAGGAATGAGAAAAAGAGCGGCCCTGGCCAGAGCTCTGGCTCTTGACCCACCACTACTATTCTGTGACGAACCCTCCGCAGGCCTTGATCCAGTCACTTCTGCCGGCTTGGATGATCTGTTACTGAAATTACGCACTATGCTGGGAATAACTGTTGTAGTTGTTACGCACGAACTGTATTCTATTGAAAAGATAGCAGACAGCATCACTTTTTTACATAAAGGATCACTTCTTTTTGAAGGCTCCTATAAAGAGGCCGTTAAAATTGATCAAGGACCAATAAATGACTTTTTTAAACGGCATGAACCAGATCGCAACCGAAATGACTACTGCAGACTTAATTTCAATCTGGAGACCGAAAAATGAGTATTTCAAGGGCTCAACGCGCCCGGCTGGGTGTGTTCCTGATTACTGGAACCGTTCTACTGCTTCTTTTTGCAGTAATTCCTCTGGGGCTTAAACTCAACGATAAATACAACGAATATGTGGCCTATTTCCAAGGCGAATCTCTTAGTGGCCTCGAACAGGGAGCAGTGGTAAAATATAGTGGTGTACCTGTAGGGAAAGTGGAAAAAATTACCTACATTCCCAATGATTTAAGCAAAGTTCGGGTAATTATGAAACTTCAGGCTGACTTTCCCATGAAAGTGGATATGGTAGCAACAACAGGGGCTATGGGCATAACCGGGCTCAAATACGTGGAAATCACCGGAGGAACCAATGAATCCCAAATTCTAAAACCGGGATCCGAAATCCCCACCAAACAATCTATGATCTCAACTATCACTGGAAAAGCAGAGGTTATTGTGGGTAAAATCGAACTGCTTCTCAACCACCTGACTCAAATCACCAACCCAGACAGTCTCGCCTCAATAAAAAAAATTCTGGATAACGTAGCCACAATTACCGATGATGTAAAAGATTTTGTCAGTGAATCCCGTCCAAAGATTGACTCAGTAACTTTTACTACCAACAAAATCATTTCCAAAATCGATGGAATCGCCATGGATGTTAAAGAGTTCACCGGTAATTTTAAAAATGCGGTAAAAGGAGAACAGGTAGCCGCTACATTTTCCTCCATTGATTCAACTGCACAAGCCCTTAAAGAATTGACAGAAAATCTCTCCCTGATGGTCCGCCAAAGCAGAGAAGATTTCACTATAAGTTTGCAAAATATCCGGGAAGCCACCGAAAATGCCAATCAGCTGACCAAAGTCCTTTCCGAAAACCCGTCCCTGTTATTAAGAAGTGAAACACAAAGAGAGAGGGCCATCCGATGAAAAAATGGATAGTTTACCTTGTGCTCATTGCAATTTCATGTGCTGTCCTTGCCGGATGCGGAAATGTACCTGTAAAGCAGTTTTATATCCTTAACTACCTGCCATCCTCAGTACGGGATCGGCTCCATCCCAGTCCCTATCCCTATACCATCCGACTGCGAGAATTGGACATTGAAGAAGCCTATAACAGACCGCAAATAGTTTATCGCCAAAGTCCATTTCAGCTCAGATATTATGTGTACCAGGTATGGGCAGTTAAACCTACCCGAATGATCACCGACCTGCTGCATAAACATCTTGTCACAGCAAACCTAGTCAGCAGCATCATCCGAAGATTTGACGAGGGGCCAAAACCGGATTATGAACTTAACGGCACCATTGAATCACTTGAAGAATACGACAGCGAAGAACTCTGGTTTGCCCACATGTGCCTCCGACTCAATCTTGTGCGAATAAAGGATGGAAAAACCATTTATACCCGTCGTTTCGATCATAGAAAAAAAGTCTTTCAACATGAACCGGAATTCGTCATCCGGGAAATGTCCGCCCTGATGGAATATATCGTTACCCAGGCAATCCATGACATTGATGTAAAACTTGCACAGGAAATGGGTATCCAAACTCCGCAAATCTCCATCGATAGCTCCGCTACCGAGATTTCAGGAGATTCCACCACCAGTACCGGAGAGTAGACAATGATTCCAAAAATAACTGCTTTAGCTCTGCTGGTATCAAATGTCCTGTTTGCAGAACTTCCATCAGATTTACCAGGCGAAGAGATCTCTCACGAATACCTGAAGTTTTCCATTAAAAAAGACAGTACACTCATCAAATCAACACCTCTTCAAATCCGTGATACATCCGCATGGTTTGAAGCTGTGCAAAAAACCTGGGAAGCCCCAACATTAGCCGAGCAAATGGCTTCAGTTAAATCAAATGTACCCCTGGGTAAAGGAGGTATTTTCATACCACGATTAACCACCAGAGGGGGAACAGAGCCGGATTTTGAAATAGTAGATGCAGAAGGCCAGCTGCACGCCTCAGGCGAACCAGGAGAAACCAAAACAGTTGAACCCGGGATATACTTTGTAATTTTGGGCAGTGGTTCACAACGTCAGAAAATTGTCAACAAAGTAAAGATCGAAGAATCCAAAACCATACCCTTGATACCCAACTGGTGTGGCCTTGTAATAGAAACTATCGATACAAATTCTACCCCATTCCGTGGAGAATACGAACTGGTAAACATCACCGATTTTGATCCATATGGTAGAGGCTTTGGAGCCGATCCTGACAGAGGAGATATGGTTAACACCTGGATATTAAAGCCAGGCACCTACAAAATTCTGGGCAGAGGCGAAAGCTTCAATACGCTGGTCAATTTTATTACAGTTCGTCTGCTCCCGGGTGAACTCACCAAAGTACTTCTGATCCAGAACCCCGAAAACATGAAAATCATAAGTGGTGGCACAGTAGATATCACCCCAGGTAAAACAATCACCTCCAACTGGAAGTACGGTGCCAATATCGGCATGACTCTTCAATTCAATGGTGAGACCAACCGTTTGGAAGCCCATAAAAATTCCATTTCATCCTTTTTAAGTACCCGTTTAAATTTCTGGTTGCGCTTCAATAAAAATCCACTCGAATGGGAATCAACCATCCGTCTGGATGAAGGATTTAATCTTTCCGATCTGGATCTCAGTCATCTTACCACCGGCCCCGACGAATTGAGAATACATTCAATTTTTATATGGCGGTTCATTCCATGGTTTGGTCCTTACAGCAGAGCAGAACTTCGTACAAATCTCCTTCCCCGCCGGGTTACACTTGATCAATCCCTTTACGGACAATTCTGCCTGGTGGACGATCATAACTATTTCTCCTCATTTGATTCTGTAAACCAAGTCATTAAACTCAGTTCTCCCTTCTCTCCGCTTACCTTTGATTTTGGCTGCGGAGCAAATTTTGATGCCCTGGACTCCCGTTTCTTTGAGTTAAAAGTTCAACTGGGAGCTGGAAGCTCTTTCAACCGATTCCCTGACAGATATATAAGTATCAGCGCCAATGAGGTAGACACCAGCAGTATCGATGCCAACAATCGACCCCTGCTCAATAGCAGCATAATTTTAAGAAGGGAAAACAAGACCCGAATATTTGAATTCGGCCCCCAGACTTCGTTTATTGGAAACATCCAGCTTGGCCGAATCGGTACCGCAGGAGCAGAACTCAAGGTTTTTGCACCTGTCGCACCCGAAATGCGTTTTACCAGTCCGGATTTTGATTTCTCAGCAACAATTAGCTGGCGGCTCGCCCGCGCAGTAACTCTTGATTATGAGTATGCCTGGCAACTTAAACAACCTGAAAACCTGGATGCCCGTTTAGATAAGAGCAACCATAATATATGGTTGAGGTTTTCTTTCTCCAGTAAATAAGGTAGGCAGATTGATCATTCGGAGAAATGGTTAAGGGATTCATGCTTCTGCCGTAAATAACAGGACAACCATCTATGCAAAGCATCAAACTTTATATTTTCAGGAATTATAGTAAGCAGTGCACCATCACCATAGACCTCTTTAATTCCTGCCTGGCAACTGATATCAAACAGTATTTCCTGAGTTACTGGTAGCTGAATTACAAAATGCCATTTATCACTCATACACCGGTTCTCTCTGGTTATGCCCACATCTACCATAAAGCAATAATATAATTTCCTCACACCTTCGAATAATAACTATTTTACAAAAGGTGGATTATATATATAAAGAGGTATCGGTAAGAGCTTTTGCGCTTTGTTAATTTTTTTGTAAATTACAATGAACTTCAGGATACCGGTTGCTTTGCAATAAAGCCGGCTCCGGGACCCTAAAGCGGTACCTCCCCTACAACTCCTCTCTGATCCTCTCTGTTTCTATAATAATCACATCTTTCTCCCCGTTCTGACCATAACTAAGCTGAATTGTAGATGCAGCCTGCTCATCAAAGTAGATGGTTATCCCCTCTGAGGTCTTTATCTTTCTTTTTCTGGAAACAGCAGATGCAGCCTGTTTATCCAGAAAAAACTGCTCATTTTCCAGCTCCCCTCTTTTCAAACAGGAACGATAGGTGTTTCGAATAGAATCATTAGCATAAGGTCCAAAGACCTGCTCAAAAAACTCTTCATCATCAAAGCTGTCCTGATTTCTGAGGAATTGATCGGTGCGCTGCTGCACCTCTTTACTGAATTCCCGTGGAAGCTCATCGATATGTTTTTTAGAAGTATTTTTTACCACTTCCCATAAGGATTGTGTCTTCTCCCTTTCACTTTTTTTTCTGCGCACATTCAAAAAACCCTGGAAAAATCCAGATATTCCCGCACGAACATTTCTATCTATAACCATGACCACAGGATTCTCCTCTGACATATCAATCAAAGCCGCTTTCTGCATTGCATCTGCAGAACCGGTAAAGGTATCGGTCACACTCTCCAGGATCACTTTAGATCCATTTTTAGAATACTTTAATACCTCTTCATGTTCATATTTGATAATTGCAAATAGCTCTTTTTCCAGTGTAGAAAGCTTAATCAGAATCATAACTCCTTTTTTGATTCTTTTATCATCCAGCCCGTGTGCATGAAAATCTACAGCCAGTTGTCGCGATAGCTCCAGAAATTGAGAAGAATCATTACGAATCGACTCTAACAGTGTACAAACACCAGCCTGGGGATTAAATTCAAACGCTGTCCCTTTGAGAATACTTTTAACCCGCTCAAGAAAGAAAGACTCATATTCTCCAATCTCGATCTCATCCAAGAAAATTGGTTCAGGTTCTCCTTGATGAACCACATGAAAAATGAACCTGGTGATTCGCAATGCTGCAAGCTGTTCTTTATTCAGTTCTATCACAGTATCAGGACCTTTCCGCTAAAAAATGAAAAATAAATATCTAATATACCTCATATATTAAAAACCTGCATGGAAAGTAAATAAAGAGGATTATAACCGGTTAAAAACTGCAGTGATATTAAGAATAGAATATGAATAAAATCTGGATGGAAAAACGGGTCCGGGAAAGAATCCGGACCCAAAACAAAGAAGTCGACTTATTTTGCAGACAGTGTCATACGACCATCAACAGCAGTTGATTCAGATGAGCTGGGAAATGCCATAAACGGATTTATATCCATCTCCTTAATTTCAGGAAAATCAATCGCTAACTGACTAATCCTCACAATAGTATCTGCTATAGCCTCAACAGCTACCGGTTTCTGACCACGATACCCGGAAAGTAAAGGAAAAGTCTTAATCTGCCTGATCATCGCAAGAGCATCATCATCACTTACCGGAGCAAGTGCGAACCTCACATCTTTCAGTAGTTCTACAAAGATTCCACCCATTCCAAACATCACCATCGGTCCAAACTGCGGATCACGGGTAAGCCCGATGATGATCTCTTTACTTCCAGGATTTGACATTTTTTCAATGTAAACACCGGTTATGCGGGCATTTGGCACATTGGTTTTAATCTTACTTATCATCGCAGAATATGCTTCAGCTACCTGCGCAGATGTCTTCAGATGAAGCATCACTCCACCCACATCCGATTTATGAATAATATCTGGAGAAACAATCTTCATAGCGATAGGATAACCGATCTTCTCAGCTTCTTTTGCAGCTTCTTCTGCGCTTGTAACCAACGCACCAGCTGGGGTATTAATACCATAGGCTCGCAAAATTTTCTTGGTATCACTCTCATTAATCTGAACCTGACCAGCAGCTCTGTATTTTTCGATAATTGCTGAAACCGTGGCACGATCACTGGTAATTTCTCTGGTTTCCACAGAGGGCTGTTTTTTCCATTCAGCATAACCTACCATGGCTTTTAGCGCATTAACTGTCTTTTCCGGGGAACGGTAATCTGCCAATCCATGAGCCAGCATAAAATCTCTGGCAGGTGTAACATCCACCCCTCCCATAAAACAAGCCAGCACCGGTTTAGATTTGTTAATGGTTTTACAAAGAACCTGTGCTGTTTCCATCGATTTGGTAACCGCCTGAGGCGTAAGTAAAATAATAATAGAATCCACATTAGGATCTTGTTGCAAGATTTCCAGAGCTTTCGCATAACGGATGGGATCTGCATCTCCCAGAACATCGACTGGATTCTTCACACTTGCAGCCTTGGGAAGAAAAGCTTTGAGCTCCTCAGTAGTAGATGACGACAATTCTGCCATGGTCAAACCAGCTAATTCTATAGCATCAGTAGTCATAATCCCAGGACCACCCGCATTGGTAATGACTGCCACTCTTCTTCCTTTAGGTAAAGGTTGAGAGTTAAATGCAGTTGCATACTCAAACATCTGCTCATAGGTCTGAACACGAATAACACCGCATTTATTAAATGCCGTCTCATATGCAATATCTGCCCCAGCAAGACTGCCGGTATGAGATGAAGCTGCTTTTGAACCGGATTTGGTCACCCCGGATTTAAACATGATAATCGGTTTTTTTGCAGAGACTTTTTTGGCTATTTTTACAAATTCCTGTCCGTTATCTATACTTTCCAGATAACAGACAATAACTTTAGTATCTTCATCATCAGCAAGCGATTCGAGTATTTCGCGTTCAGTCAGTCCAGCCTTGTTCCCTATGCTCAACATCTTTGACAGCCCGAACCCTCTTTCAGCAGCACGATCCAAAACCGCAGAACAGAGTGCACCAGATTGAGAAATGAAAGCGATGGTATCTTTTTTAGGCCATTTGTTTCCAAAAGACAAATCCAGATTAAACTGAGTGTTTAGATGGCCCAAACAGTTGGGTCCCAGAAGATATACACCAGAACTTTCGCACAAAGCAGCCAGTTGATTCTCCAGCTCCGCCCCTTCATGGTCCTGTTCCTTAAATCCAGCAGTTATCACAGTAATTGCCTTTGCACCTTTTGCAATTGAACCCTTAACCGCATCCATCACAGCTTTTCTAGGTACTACGATGACACTCTGATCAATTGTGCCGCTGAATTCCTCCAGTGACTTGTAATTTTTAATATCAAGTATACTGTCAGCGGTGGGATTAACCGGCACGATTTTTCCCTGATATCCGGATCGCTTCAGATTAAAAAGGACCTTGTAACCTACCTTATCGGGATTCTGTGATGCTCCAATAATGGCAACAGCCTTCGGCTCATAAAGCGGTTTCAGTTTTTTGGCTTCATCAATGGATTCTGACATGAAAATTAACTCCTGTTATTGCTGTAATTTATGGTTGGTTTCGTTATTACCAGACGAAGGGACACTGAGTAAACGGTGTGCAATCACCGATGTGCCAAAAAAGGCTTCATTAAGGTCCTTGACTTCCACATAATCCTCAGGACTGCGGCACATGCTGCCCGGACCATATCCTATTGTGGGGATCGCATATTCATTTACTAATACACTACCCGCAGTGCCCATCCCCAGACGGTTAAGCTGCCAGGTTCCTCCCTTTATTTTACAATCTGCAGCTCTTAATGCAAGTCTTGCCTCTTCAAAAAAGCTGTTAAGCGGATCAGTCATCCAGGGAACAGAGACCTGTCGAACTTTTAGAATGGAACCGTCCTCTTCAGTTATATTCCGCCTTTTAATGCCGGTTGATATCAGTCTTACGTCGAATTGTTTACATATAAAACGTGCGGTTTCCCTGTACCTTCTTAACAGAATTACAGGTTCGCTCTTATCTCGCAATCTCTGCATTATAGAAATCACACACCGCGAACCCTGCTTATCACTGCTGTATTCAGGATCACTGACAGATACCTCTTCTAATAATTCCTCTGAACCGGGAGAAGAGCTTTTATTGAGAAAGAGGTATAACTCCTTTACGCAGGCTTCAACCCGGGTATTGTCACCTGAAAGAATCAACTCAATACAGATCCACCCATCATGTCCGTAATAAAGTCCTAAGTCTGTAGGCTCTCCCAGTAAAGCAAAAGAAGGCTTTAGTCCAATCGATGGCAGCGTCTCCTTGAGGAATTGACGAACCCCGGCACTGCATCCACTCTGCTGAGCCACAGTAGCAACCAGAATCAGATTCCCATACATGGGAAAACATTCTTTAAGCAAACGCCCGGCAAACATCTGAGCAGCCAATCCGCCCTTACAATCCGAAGCTCCAACCCCATAGAGCCTCCCATCCTCCATGCCAGTCTTCTGTGTTTTCGAATCAGAATATGTATCCAGGTGAGAAACCAAAAGCAGCGTCGGATTGTAGTTCCTGCCAAATATACAGCCCACCACATTACCAACATTATCCTTGAAAACCCGGTCATAACCAAGAGTATCAAGAGCAGAAATGACTGTATCTGCCATCCTGGTCTCAGAAAAACTGGGACTGGATATTGCTACCAATTTATCTGTAAGTCTGTGGAGATCCGGTTCCAGAACGGATGCTTTTTGCCGAAGTAAGAAATACATGTAATTATTATCCGTCTCTCCAATTATTTTGTTTCAAATGTTCTGAACTGATACATTTTTGAAACAAGACTATTTTTTGTTACCAAATTAGTACTCTATCACGCAGATAAGTACGGTTTCCAAGTATTAGCAGTTAAACCGGTTCTTAAAACGCTTAAAAACAGTGCAAATATCGGGCCAATTCTTCTATTCTTCATACAGGATTCCTGGTTAATGTTTTTACAACAGTGGTATTTCAAAATGAAATAGTTGTATTTTAATTTTGAAATAGTGTATTTTCATTATGAAATACTTCTTAATCATCCGGATTTTCTATGTTTGCCAACGATCTGCATCTTTCGGAAATTGTTGAATTCAATGAGGGAGAAATCAATCTTCAGGGCAGAAGACTATTACTGCACGATCTGCATGCCATCTCAGAGCTGAAAGATGACCTGATGGAAATGGTGGGAATTGAACAAACCAGAAAAGTCCTAACCCGATTCGGATACTGGTGGGGTAAAGCAGATGCAGCGGCTATGAAGCGCATCTTTAAATGGAATTCTATTGAAGAACTGCTGAAAGCAGGTCCCAGGATTCTGGCTCTGGCCGGAGCAACCAGAGCCGTAATCAAACATCTTACCGTAGAACCATTTCACATGGAAATTTTATTTCATGAATCAGCAGAGGTCAACGAGGCTATCACTTCGCAGGAACCCGCAAAATATCCCACCTGTTGGATACTTTGTGGACATGCAAGCGGTTACGCCTCATATTGCCTGAATCGGGAGATTTATTTTATTGAGGAACAATGCGTTTCCAAAGGAGAACATATCTGCCTGGCAAAAGGCCGGGAAAAGGAGTCCTGGGGTGAGCAATTCGATAGCCATCTTTCTATTTACGAATTAAAAGACATTCAAAACCGGGTCGAACAACTCTCTGAAAGCCTCCGGCGAAAATCCTCTCAACTGAATGAACAAAGAAAAAACGCAATTGTAAAAAACCCGGCTCCATCTCCGGTAACTCAGCCTGAGATCCGAAGTACCTCCTATATGAGAGTGTTACACCTGGCAGAGCGGGTAGCCCCTTACGACTCAGCACTTTTAATCACCGGCGAAACCGGCACCGGTAAAGAGGTTCTGGCCCGTCATATTCACTCCCTATCCAACCGGCGCAACAACACATTTCTCCCTATAAACTGTGGAGCTCTGCCGGAGTCGCTTCTGGAAAGTGAACTTTTCGGCCATACCGCAGGAGCCTTTACCGGTGCAAACCGGGAACGGGCAGGAATATTTGAAGATGCTGCAGGGGGAACTGTCTTTCTGGACGAAATCGGTGATATTTCCCCAGCCTTACAGGTAAAATTGCTCAGAGTATTGCAGGAACATGAAATTGTCAGGGTTGGAGAAAACCGGGCCCGTGCAGTCGATGTAAGGATAATGGCTGCCACCAACCGCGATCTCCATCAGATGATTTTGCAGGACAAATTCAGAGAAGATTTATACTATAGGCTTGCAGTAGTGGAAATTCACACTCCCCCATTGCGGGAAAGAGTTGAGGATATATTGCCCTTAGCCAGACATTTCGTTAAAAATTTTGCCAACTCTTTGAAAATGCCACAATTACGGCTGGATGCATCCTGTCTGGATTACCTGCAGGAGTATAACTGGCCAGGTAATATCAGGGAACTTGAAAATGCAATTGAACGCGCCGCACTTCTTTGCACCGGTAATGTTATTTTACCGGAGAACCTCAGCTTGAGGTCCAATTACCTAAAGTATAGTGTTCCAGCCAGTAATGAAAAAAACACTCTCTCTTTGGAGCAGCTTGAGCAACGCCACATAACTTCAGTGCTCAAACTCACCCAGGGAAACCAACGAAAAGCCTGTGAGATCCTGGGAATCAGCCCGGCAACTCTGTGGAGGAAACTGAAACACCAGAAAAGCTGAAAACCAGAGCACTGTATACTCCTCTGGGAAATCACTATAAATATTGCCAGTTCCCTCTATAATCTATCGAGATTAAAGCATGTTCAAAGTAGTTTCTTGCCTGAGTTGGCATCCACTTACCTTCCTTAAAAAACATTAACCATCAATAAACTCATAAAAATTATTAAAACATTAAGTTGCGATCCCCTTGCAAGGCATCTTATATTGTAAAATCACCGAAATTTTTAACAGGCAAATACGAATTTTACCACAACAGATTTCCAGCTGTTTTTCATCTAATCAAAGAGTAGGAAATGTCAGAACCTCAAAACACCAGGAACAAAGAAAATATTCAGAGCCTAAAAACTGACGATTCAAAAAGAGATGGACATGCGGAACCAGACCAGGAGATATGGAACCGTTTCTGGCGAAACAAAAAAGAGATCGACAAAGTCTATCCATCCTCACCCTCCGTACTTAACACAATAACACGGAAACTCGATGTGAAAGGAATGAGGATTCTGGAAGTGGGAGCAGGCTCTGGCAGAGATAGTTTAGAGCTGACTCGCTTAGGTGCTCAGGTAACCGTACTTGATTTCGCCCAGGAAAGTCTTGAAATCATAAGTAAACTTAAAGAAGAGCATAATATTGATAAAAATCAACTTTGCCTGATCCGTGCAGATGCATTTCATACTCCATATCCGGATGGAACGTTTGATCTGGTATTCCACCAGGGCCTCGCCGAACATTTTCACGATCCACTACCTCTGCTAAAGGAAAATTACCGTATAACCAAACCTGGTGGTTACTGTCTTTGCGATGTACCACAGACCTTTCACCTCTACACCATCATAAAGAAGCTTTTGATTGCCATGGACAAATGGTTTGCTGGCTGGGAAACACAGATGAGTATGCCACAACTGAAAAGACTCATGGCCAGCGCAGGGTTTGAAATAATCTACAGCTATGGAGACTGGATGCGACCAAACCTGATCTGGCGCATTCTCAGGGAAATAGGGCTGAAATATGGGATTGAACTAACCAAATATCCCCTGGAGGATACTTTGTATGCCAGAATTAAAGACAAACTTCTGGATTTCCTGTCAGACAAAAGCCCTGCTCACTGGACACAACTTTCGATAGGGATTCTGGGTCAAAAGCCAAAGTAAGCAGATTATTCTATCTGCTGTCCTTTAGCTACAATGTAACCACCTACTGCTATTGCTCTTTTTATGCTGCCTGCACTGCTATCCAGTACTTGACGGCTGTAGCAGATATATTTTAAAATCCCATCTCCTGAAACTTTTTTTGGATCTGATCCGGTGATGATTCTTCATTGATAAAATCTCTCACTCCCAGCTTCACCAGCGGCACAAGTTGCGCCTTCTCGCAATTGGCAAATGTAACTACAAATCTGACCCGCCGATGTTTAGGCAACTCTTTAATACTTTTAATGATTTCTACACAGGAAAGCAGTGGAATATTCAAATCCAAAACAAGTAAATGCAATTCACCTTTCATGGTTCTGGCCAGATTAACCAGTTTCGGCCCCTCATTGGCTTCCTCAATAGAATAACCAAGGGTGGGATTAAAACATTCTTTTAATTTATCTCTAAACTCACTTTTGAAATGCCCTATCAGGATACATCTTTTTTCCAGACTGATTTTAAGTGAATCTGCTGCCTTTTGAAGAGCCAGACTTCCTTTTGCATTCAGAAGCTGATCTGTTGATAAGTTGAAGAGTAAACAATGAAGAGCGATATCAATTGTCCTCAGATCGATCGAATACATTGAGGAAACGATGCCTGAAGGATGTTGCCGCTTCAAGAATTCACTATCCAGAACCAAAAGCAGCATTTTTGCAGAATCGGGTTGTCTGCAACTTTTCTTATCTGTACTCATATAATCTTCATCCGAAACTTGTTTCTGACAGAAAGGTATCATTTTAATCCCGGATAATAATCTAAGCTCCTCCTCCCGCGTCTTATCTACTCCAGTCAGAATTGCAGCATGCGCAGATTTACATTTACAACTCAGATCTTCCACGCTCCTTGAAAGGGTTATCTGGTATCCCTGGTTTTTCAGGTATTCATATACCGGAATAAAAACCTCATCGGTAAAAGAATGGCAGATAAGAACTATTTCAGGTGCGATCTTAAGATGAGTGCAGGGGATCGGAAACACCCTTTTATCAATTTTCAATACCTCGTTATACATGTTTAATTCAGAATACACCTTTTCCAGAAAAGCCTGCTGGATTCCATACGGGTAACGAAACACCTCCATAACCTCTCTGGATATGGGCTCAATACAACAATCGACACTTCTGCCGATCTGGAAACTTTTAGCTATGATATCAGCAACTGTAACGATGGAAGCCAGTTTATGTTCATTTACAAATTGCGGTGTCAGACTGATCGAGCGGCAAATGATTTTTATATCTTCGCATAGTACCTCAGGAAACTTCCATTCTGTAAATAATTCTGAAATCAGGTCATTGTGGTTGAATCCCAGCAGTTCCTCTTCACACTCTATAAAACGGGTACCCTCATCGGTGGATCTTTCCAGTACCTTTAAAAACAGATCGTTAAAATATTCATTAAAAAGCAGGGTTCCAAGGTCATGAAGTAACCCCCCTATGAAAGCTTCCTCCTGAATGACCAGCTGGCTGTTTTTAGCGATAGTCTGAGCAATTATGGCCACGGCCAGACAATGGAACCAATAATCATTATGGTTAAATCCTGTAGCATAATTCTGATCTCTGGATATCTTAAAAACCGATATAGACATGGCAATTTTTTTGGTTTGAATAAAACCGATCCTGACTACAGCATCTTTAATGTCCAGTATTCGTCGCCCGCCTCTGGAAAAGTAAACCGAATTGGCGATTTTAAGAATTTCGGCAGACATTGCCGGATCAGACTGTATTACTTTTGCCAACTCTCCTGCCCCACTTTTTTCGTTCTGACTCACTTTTAAAATGCTTGCAACAGTTGCCGGAAATGCCATCAGCTTGCTGATATGCCGGCGCATTATTTCCTTTTTTTCACTACGGCTAACGGCCGGATCAGTAAGTTTGATCCGCTCATCTTCTGAGAGCTGGTTTTTCTCTTCAACATTGTATTTTCGCTGCGATTTTGACCTGACCAGGTCCCGGATTTTATCAATCAACGCTCTTATTTCCAATGGCCTTGCTATAAAAACATCTGCACCTGCTTCATACATGCTTTTTACATTCTGTTCATCAGCTGAAGCCCCATAGAGAATAAAAGGTTTCTGATCAATAGCCTTATTGTTTCGAATTATACGTAAAAACTGGAGATGAGCCTTTGGGTCCTCAGGAATTTCCATGATCACCAGGTCCGGATCATATTGCAATGTCTTTATATAGCTGGCGTAAGATGGTGCAGCGGAAATAATTTTTATGTTAACTTTTAGGAATATCTGACGTAAAAAAACAGCTTCTTTGGGGTTTTGAATTATTAAAACAATTGCTATCATACCTTTTCCCGTTTGTATCACTTAAAACAAAAAACGATAATATTATCTGCTAAACGGGGAATTTTTTCAAGATGTTTTAGAGTGTTTTGAAAACTTATCTGTACTATTATTAAACGTATTTCACTAATAACGACATGCTTAAAGCTGAATCGGATGATTCTTTGGTAGAAATCTTACAGAACATCCTTCAAGTCAGCGGGCTCGCAGCTTTATATTCTCTTTTATAGTAGTTCTGCTGGGGAAATGGACTGTAGTAAAGGTGTTTTATTCTGAACAACAATGAGTTTAGTAACTATAAATACAGCTAAAATAGTATGTTTTTATTGAACAGCATGGCTAAACGCTTGAATTGTGTATTTTCAGAACTCATCAGGTTAACTGATGAGCAACCGAAAATATAGAATTCAATAATAAATTTACCTTTTACCCTCGTCTGCCTTTGATTCAATCTCCTTAACTTCAGAGATAAATTCACTTATATCTTTAAACTTCCTGTATACCGATGCAAAGCGTACATATGCAACTTCATCCAATTGATAAAGCTCTACCATCACCAATCTGCCGATTTCAGAACTGGGGATTTCCATTTTACCAGATTTTTCAATCTGATTCTCGATTCTATCCACGATGCTTTCAATCTTTTTTAAACTCACCGGTCTTTTTTTGCATGCGGCCACTATACCCTGCATCAATTTCTGGCGATCGAAAGGTTCACGCCGCTGATCATTTTTAATGATGGTAAGAGAGACGTTTTCAATGTATTCATAGGTAGTAAAACGCTGCCCACACCGCAAGCATTCCCTGCGCCTTCTTACAGCACGTCCCTCTTTGCTGGAACGGGAATCGACTACCTTATCTTCACCATGACTACAAAAAGGACATCTCATGGGAACTCCCTGAAAAAGGTTTAACCAGTTCATTATTATATACTTATGATTTTAAAAATGTATATAAAATTTATTTCCGGCAGTAATTTCAATTATGCTGCTTAAAAGCCGGTAGATATAGTTATCCCTGCGGATGAAAAATCAGAGGAAAAATCAGGTTGAATTCTAAAGGATACGCTCCCTTCTCGGGATTTATATTTGGTTGAAGCCCTTATATCTACAATAGAGACAATACGGTTAATGATCATGGCCCCTATGCAGGCAGATGCAGCTATGTGAATTTTACGGGATGCATCTCTGAAACCATTGTATTTTTCACGATGCTGCTCGTCAGATAATTCATCATACCCCCACTTCCAGTTCATAGATTCACTTGTGTAGAGATTTTCAGGCTGTCGATCCCAACTAAGGTTTCGATGATATTCCTGCATGCTGGAAAATCTTCCCACCGCAGTCCAGAACCGCTCATCTTTTCCCCTGACATCGACTCCGGCATGTAAAGCTGCATACCCATGAGCATCATTTTCAAGCTGTCTGGAATATTTTTCCAGAAAAACAGCTCCAAATACTGAAAGTACTTCCATACCGAAAAATGCCAGAGCAGATTTTCTCTTGCCCAGATACTGCTGCCCTATACCAGGAATAGCAGCGGATGCCAGCATCGCCAGTTTAGCAGATTTTAAAGCCTTGGTAGTTTGTTCTTCCTGTTCAAAAATAGCAACTGTATCTGTGGTTACTTCCACCACTGTTACCTGTCCATTTGCAGTCAAGGGAAGAAGGATAAAAATCAAGAGAAATAATTTAGTCATAATACCGCCTGACATTAAAACCTGAGAACCAGGGTATAACCTGAATATGTATCCCATCCGGAATTAACCTGGTTTTGCTCTATGTTGATTCTTTGCCATACACTCTGCTTCCCCAGCATCTCATCATTATAAGCCTTGGCAGTTATACCAGCATCAACCGCACTAACAATCCGGTCAAGCAAAAGTAAAAAGAATACTTTCATAGAGATACCGGATAATTTGTCGGCCTGGGAGAATTTTGAACTAAACTGTTCCTGAAATTGAGAGAAACCGAACCTGGCTTTAGAAGTATCCTGATGAATGGAATAAACCAGGTAAAGTGTATCCGGGTGTTTGGGTTTATACCCTGGTTCATTTATCGAAAAACCGGATGAAAAGGTCGGTGTGACATCATTCCAACCTCGGACAAACGGATAGTCGTTTCGTTTGATATACTTGTAAAACTCATCATCTTTGTTCTTTTGCATATGCAGAAATTCATCCACAGATAATTCAGAAAAGACAGCTTTTTGAAGAGTATCCGGGATGGTCTGCTTAAAAATATCGTAATAAGCTTTAAAATTTTGAACATCATAATGTTCATCTGCAAATTGTTGTGCTTTTTTCATCTCTTTTCTACCCTTTACGGCCAGGGCTGTACCTGTGCCTATAATAGCCAGTTCAGCAGCCCCAAAAACAGCGGCTTTAAGTTTATGCTGGGCATATAGCTGACCTGAACCAGGCAAAAGGAAAGAGAAGAGCATGGCCAGTTTAGGTGAACGGTATTGTTTGAGATTTTGAGCGAAATTGATAGAACTCATGTTTTCGATTTTTACATCTTTAGGCTTAACTACGACTTGCGAAGGTTTGGGGATACTCTGGTTAACCGTTTGAGTGGGAACTGAAACTGAATCTGCAGCAACGTTTTTAATCTCAGAAGTGGAGTCAGTTGCAACCGAATTGGTTTTGGAAGTCTCATTAGAATCTGAAATGCTACTTTCTGGTTTTGATACAGTTGCAGGTGCAAGCAGGTACTCCTCTGAATCATCTAGAATCAATTCCTCATCGTTTTCTACTATCTTTTGGTTTTTCGATGAATCTGCACCATTTTTTTGCGGTAGAAGTTGTTGATCATCTTCAAGAAGCAGTTCGTCTTCGGTGGACTCAATAACATTGGATTGCTCCTGGGCAATTGTCTTAGCAGAAAAAGAAGCCAGAAGAACAACCAGGACAGAAAAAAAGAACAGTTTCATAAAACTCCCCGAAAAAGTGAGTTATAAACCAAGTACATCACGCATAGAATACAGTCCGGGACTTTTCCCGGCAAGCCATTTAGCAGCAGTCACCGCTCCCTGAGCGAAAGTCTTGCGGCTATGAGCCATATGCCTTAACTCAATACGCTCCCCCATACCGGCAAAAAGCACCGTATGATCGCCAACGATGTCGCCTCCCCTTACTGCATGCATCCCAATCTCCGAATTACTGCGAACACTATCGGTAATCCCTTCACGTCCATTTTTTACAGCCTGCTGATAATCTAGTCCGATAGACTGAGCTACAATTTCGCCCAATTTTTTAGCAGTTCCACTGGGAGAGTCTTTTTTGAACCGATGATGAGCCTCGATAATTTCGATATCGAACTGATCTTTGAGGCTGGCAGCTACTTGAGCAGTTAAATAAAAAAGCAGATTAACTCCCAGGCTCATATTTGGACTGATTATCAGAGGTACACTAAGAGCAGTTTTTTGAGCCAGCTCCAGTTCGGAATCACCCATACCTGTGGTTCCTATTACCATTCTTAGTTTTTTTTGGGGGGCTTTTTGTAAAAGCATCCTGCTGGAAGCAACAGAAGAGAAATCGATAAGCACCGAATCTTCACAATCCAGTGCATCTATAGAATCTGATACAGTAATATTTAAAGGACCTCTTCCCAGGCAGGTTCCATAATCTTTTCCGATAGCGGAGTGCCCGGGATGTTCCAGGCAAGCAGAAAGCTTAAGAGAGTGGTCATCAAGAACGATTTGGGCAATTTCCATTCCCATTCTTCCCAAGGCACCAGTGATAATAATTTTTTGGGCCATGCTACTCTCCTGTAGTCAGATTATACCTCTTGAGTACGTTTATTAATTCCTGTTTATTGCGTTCATTCATCGAAACCAATGGCAAACGGAAAGTGCCTCC
Source organism: Fibrobacterota bacterium (assembly GCA_023436145.1). Lineage (GTDB taxonomy): Bacteria > Fibrobacterota > Chitinivibrionia > Chitinivibrionales > Chitinispirillaceae > JAAYPC01. Next base: position 49,810 of record JAEZKP010000104.1, read on the forward strand.
GGTAAACCCTAGGATATTCATGGCGGTTTTAACCGGAATCGGGTTGGTTTCCAGAAACATTGCAGAACTAAGCGGAAGAAGCTCTTCGTGAATCTGCAGAGCCATTGCAAAATCACCGGCAAAAAATGCATCGATCATTTTGCACATTTTTTCAGGTACTATGTTGGAGACTACTGAAATAACTCCGGTTCCTCCTATCGAGAGTATAGGCAAAGTCAGAGCATCATCACCAGAAAGGATATGCAGTCGATCTTTGCATCTACGATGTATTTCAGAGATCTGACTTACATTACCGCTGGCCTCCTTAACAGCAACAATAGAAGGTAGCTCACAAAGCCGTTCCAGAGTTTCGGGAAGCAGATTTGTCCCGGTTCGACCAGGAACATTATAAACCACTATGGGAACTTCCACATTAGAGGCAATGCTCTTATAGTGTTGAAAAAGTCCTTCCTGAGTGGGACGGTTATAGTAGGGAGTGATACAAAGAATTGCATCGGCTCCGCTTTTCTGTGCATGTTTGGCTGCGGATATGGATTCTGCGGTGTTATTAGATCCAGCCCCGGCAATGATTTTTACCCGGCCATTAGCCTCATTAATCACTATATCTATTACGGAATTATGTTCCTCCCAGCTCAGAGTCGCAGATTCTCCGGTTGTACCGCATGGAACAATACCGGCGACCCCTTTATCTACCAGGAAATTGACATGTTTGCGGAGTGACTCTTCGTCGATTTTGCCGTTTTCGTTGAAGGGAGTGATTATGGCTACATAACAACCTTTAAAGTCCATCAGGGTTTCCTTTCATTGCCATTTTTACAGAAAAGATGCCGGAAACCTTTTATAGGAATCCGGCATTTATCAATACAATACTTAGCAAAAAACATTCCGCAGTTATTTTTCTTCTTTTACAACCCACACCTTCAGTTTGGCAGTCACGTCCCGGTAAAGGTTGATATCGATATTGTAAACGCCCAACTGCTTAATAGGTTCTTCAAGGGCGATCTGACGCTTCTCGATACCGAATCCTTCTTTGTTAAGAAATTCAGCAATTTCCTGAGTAGAAACCGAACCGTAGATTTTATCTTCATCACCCACTTTAACCGATATAGTACAGGGCGTTTGCTCAATTTTTTTAGCCACCTCACGAGCATTGGCGATCTTTTTCACCTCACGACGTTCGGCAAGAGTTTTGGCTTCAGCAACTTTCTTTTTATTTCCTTCTGTTGCAGGGACAGCAATTCCTTGCGGAATGAGATAGTTGCGGGCATAACCATCTTTTACCGGCAACACATCCATTGCTTTACCCAGTCCCTGATAGTCTTTTATTAAAACGACTTCCATAGCCAGACTGCTCCTCTATAATAAATTAACTTTCCTGTTATTAAGAACTTCAAGAGTCACCTTCAAAAATGGTGACTCAACCGAGAAATTTTCTATTTAATATTTTCAGCAACAAATGGCAGAAGTCCCAGATGACGAGCCCGTTTAATAGCTACTGCCAGTTTACGCTGATTTTTGGATGTCACACCAGAGAGACGCCGGGGAACAATTTTACCCCGTTCAGTAATATAACGGGAAATTATCCGGATGTCTTTATAATCTGGTTCCACATTATTCTGTTCAAACCAGCAGACTTTCTTTGCTCTTCTTCTGGAACCGCCACCCTGGGCAAAATCAGATCTTTCTCTTCTTTCACGATGAAACATATTATGCTACTCCTCTTTATCTTCGTCGATTTGGATTTTTTCACCTTCAGCAATCTTGTCTTTTCTGGCAAATACCGCTGCCCTTGCTGCATCATTTTTTACATTTCTAACCACCGTAAGATGACGCAAAACCGATTCGTTTAATTTGATGTGACGAGCAAGAGCCAAAGCCACATCTCCTTCGCCTTCATAAAGAAACATACAGTAATAACCGGTTTTCTTTTTTCTAATCTGATACGCTAAAGGTTTTTTCCCCCAGACATCAGTTTTCTCGAAACTGGAATTGCGCTTGAGGAATTCTTCTATCTGTTGTTGTTCTTTGTGAAGAACATCATCAGGCAATGTTCCATCAAAAACTACGACTGATTCATACGGCTTTTTCAAAGGTAACCTCCCTTGGTCGATTGGCTGCAAACTGCCGCAGTCTGCAGCAGGATTATTTGTTAAATTTATTCATAACAGCATCAATGCTGATTTTTGTGAATTGCATCGATGCCTCAACTGCCTTTTGCACCACGTTTTGGATTTCCGGTTCTTCCTGAGCAGAAAAATCACCCAGGACAAAATCAATCACTTCAATATTTGCTGGTACTGGTCCAATTCCCACTCTTAATCTGGGAAAATCGCTTCCAACATAGGATATTATTGACTTGAGACCATTATGACCACCATGAGTACCGTTTTTTCGTAAACGGATCTTACCCAGAGGCAGGTTAAAGTCATCCACCACTATCAGCACAGAGCTGATATTCAACTGAAAACGCCGGATAAGTTTGTCAACCGCAATACCAGAACGGTTCATCAGAGTACGTGGTTTTGCTACAACTACGTTTTTATTTTCGATTGTCCCGCAGAAAAAATCGGCTTCCGGGATTCTTCCTTCTTTTCTGGAACCAAGAGAATCTATCAGTTTATCAGCAACCCTAAACCCGATATTGTGCCTGGTAGCTGAATACTGTTTTCCTATATTTCCCAGCCCCACTATGAGGAAATCAACTGATGAATTACTATGAGTTGAGAAGATACGGGAAAAGAAGGAACGTAACCCCATTTATTATTATCAGCCCTACTTTTTAGCTTTTGGCGCGGCTGGAGCAGCAGTTGTTGTAGCAGCTGCAGCAGCTTCCGGCTTATTCTCCTCTGCTTCACGAGTAGCACGAGTAACTACAGCCAGGACTTCATCCGGTGCTTCTTTAATTGTCACATTAGGAATCGAAACATCACGCACATGAATAGAATCACCAATATTAAGGTTGGTAACATCAATAACGATTTTTTCCGGAATATCCGCAGGCATACACTCGACTTTAACACTCTGAATAGGATGACCCAACACACCACCCTCTTTTACCCCGATGGCAAGCCCACTTATCTCCAGTCGGCAATCTACAATTACCTTCTCACTCATGGCTACATGAAGAAAATCGATATGGAAATATTTGTCATCTTTGAGGACATGCTTCTGCACTTCTCTAATAACCGCAATAGAATCCGCATCACTCTTTCCAATACCCAGATCGATAAGGTGGGACTGTTTTTTACCACGAACAATAGCAGTGAACTCTTTGTGGTTAACTTCGATTTTAACGGGTTCGAAGTTGTGCCCGTAATAGATTGCCGGAATCCAGCCCTGTGCACGAGCCTTTCGTGTGTAGGACTTACCCAAGCCACTGCGCTGGCGGGCAGTTAATTTAATGATGTCCAAAGTAATACCTCCCTGGAAATATAAAAATCTGTAATTACCTTCATCCGGAATTAAATTGAAGTGGCTGGGGCGGAAGGATTCGAACCTCCGAATGCGAGGACCAAAACCTCGAGACTTGCCACTTGTCGACGCCCCAGCAATATAGACAATCTCATAATATAAATCAGGGAAAATTAAAAGCGGTAGGAAAATCAAAACCCCGCAGAAATTCTCAATAACCTTCTAATCTGTATTAATAATAGCAATACCTCTGTTTCTCAGTTCAGCCTCGAACGCACCAAGAATAATACCATCCATTTTCAGGCGCATCTCCTCACTTATCGGATGTGCTATGTCCTGAAAGGTCCCCCTGCTGGTTCTGCGGCTGGGCATAGATACGAATGGTCCATGGACTCCTTGAATAATTTTAATACCCCGAACCACAAAGCAGTTGTCAAATGTAATACTTACAAATGCACGTAACTTGCTCTCGTTAACCAGTGCGATTCTGACTTCTGTGATCTCCACAGTGCCTCCTACCCAAAAAACCGGAATTGCTGTCAGTACCGTTATTTCAAACCTTAAACATGAAAACAATATAATTAAGGTTTTTTCCTTATGCAAAACAGTTTGTATTCAACATTTTAAGCAATATTGAGGCTAAAAATAAGAAGATTCGCAAATACTTGCAGAAGTGCCCTGTGAAACAATTATTTTACTGTTTTTCGTCCTAAAATATTTTTTTTACAGCAACGGAATAGCTACATGAGTTCTCCAAAAAAAGACCTGCTATCCTTACTTGAAATCTCAACCGAAGAGATTAAAAGTATCATTGCAGGTGCTATTGAGTTAAAAAAACAACGCTTAAGCAGCACTCCCACCGTTTTAAAGAATAAAACCGGAGTAATGATATTTGAAAAACCTTCGTTGAGAACACGTGTTACTTTTGAAACCGCTATTAACGAACTAGGAGGACATGCCATAAATCTGGCTTCGGAAATGGTAGGAATGGGAAAAAGGGAAAGTGTTACTGATGTTGCCAGAAATTTAGAAAGAATTGTGCACCTTATAGTAGCCAGAACTTATAGCCACCACACAGTGGAGCAGCTGGCAAAGCACAGCTCAATACCGGTAATCAATGCGCTCACCGACAGTTTTCATCCCTGTCAGGCTCTAGCCTTTGGAATGACTCTCCAGGAGCACCTCAATGGGATCAAAAAAGCAAAAGTAGCCTTTATCGGAGACAGTAATAATGTATGCAATTCCATAATGGTACTGTGTGCAAAACTTGGTTACGACTTTACTGTGGTCTGTCCGGAAAAATACCGTCCATCAACAGACCTTCTAAATACCTGTACCAGCATTGCCAGTTCAAATGGTTGCAGTTTAAAAGTTACCAGTGATATAAAAGATGCGATTAAAAATGCCACTGCTCTTTATACTGATGTGTGGACCAGTATGGGACAGGAGCACGAATCAGAACAACGACGCTGTGATTTTGCCTCTTTTCAGTTGAATGCAGAAATCATGGAATATGCCCCAAAGGAAGCGCTGGTTTCACATTGTTTACCAGCACACCGGGGTGAAGAGATAACCAGTGACGTTCTTGACTCAGAACAATCAATAGCATTTGATGAAGCAGAAAACCGGCTTCATGTGCAAAAAGCAGTAATTGTACACCTGTTTTCCTGACCCCGAGGGAGCGGATCTATGAGTGAACAAAGAGTTGCATTTGGAATTAAAGCTCTTGATAAAATGATTTCCGGAGGACTTCTCAGAGGCTCTGCAAACCTGCTTGAAGGTGCTCCTGGAACCGGTAAAACCACCCTTGCCATGCAATATATCTATAATGGAATTAAACTCTATGACGAACCAGGCCTGATAATTACCTTCGAGGAGTTCCCTCAGCAGTATTATCATGACGCCTTGCAGTTTGGCTGGGATCTCAAAAAACTGGAATCAGAAGAAAAATTGAAAGTCATTTTTTCGGATCCACAGACGACTCTGGATGAATTCGACAAAATGGATGGAGAATTTGTCTCCCTTGTGGAAAAAATGCAGATCAAACGGGTAATCATTGATAGTATGACCCATTTTGAATCGCTGGTCAGTGATCAGTACGAACTCAGGGAAATTGAAACCCGCCTGATCAACGCTTTAAAGCGGGAGGGAGTCACCAGCATCCTGCTAAGAGAAAATGATAATCTCTTAGGCCAGGTCAGCCACGTTACCAGCAAAGTTCCCTTTATTGTTGATTCATATACACTGCTTAGGTATGTGGAAATCGACAGCGCCATAGAAAAGGCACTCTGCATACTTAAAATGCGAGGCAGTGATCATCAAAAGGATATACGCTGTTTCCGGATAACATCAAAAGGAATCGAAGTAGAGTCGAAATTCAGCGGAAGAGAAGGTATTATGAGTGGAATAACTCATTCAACACCGCAGGATGCGTTCGTAAATGTATTCGGAAAAAAATAATGGACACTTCGCCTGTAAGCATGAATATTGTTATTCTTTCCGGCTACATAATTTTTAGCAGTTGCCTGAATTTTGTGGCTCTGTTGATCTCTGCTTTCTATCAAAAACGACTCAACCAGCCATCTCCAAAACTGGTGTTCATTATTTCTATTTCTCTTTCGTTGCTTTTTGTTTTATCGATTACTTTAGAAGGCATGGGAATACCACGGTTACAAATTGCATCCTCTTTGCTATTGGCAGGCAGCAGTTTTTCATCAGCAGTTGGGATTTTAAGTCTCTTTTTTTCCATGAGGAAAACCACAAACAGGTAAAACATGGTATCTATGCATTTAATTTTTCTTTTCGATATTTCTACTATTTTACTGATGCTGATACTGGCCTATTTAAGCAAACGCCTGGGCGATGCCATGAAGATAAAATCTTATTATAAAATGCTCTATTTAACAGCATTTCTGATTGCCAGCGCATCAGGCACTGATTTTGTCACAAAAACATTTAGTATACACTTACCCCTTTATATTCCTATGCTCATCAGGCTGGTTTCCAGCATAACAGCATTTCTGATTTGCTTGAGATACTGGAATTGGCTTTTTCCTGAATTCATCAAAAGTTGAGGTGCGATATTTATGGCAAAAAAAATATTAGTAATTGAGGATGACAGAGATATCGCAGATTTAGTAAAATTAGTTTTGGAAACGACAAAAGATTTTGAAGTCCAGACTGTACTCGATCCGCTTATGGCCTATCAGAGTGCAAAAGAATTTCGTCCAGAAGCGATATTATTAGATCTGACTATGCCCAAAATGGATGGTTGGGCGGTTTTTAGACTGATCAGGAGTGATGCGTCGTTTACTGAAGTACCCATTGGCATTTTAACTGCCAAAAGTCAGCAATTCGATGAAATGGTGGGCTTGCATATAATGAACGCAGATGCCTATATCACAAAGCCATTTGGTAAACAGGAACTGATTGATAAAACTTATGAACTCTTCAATAAAGCAAAAAAATAACCGAATATTGGTTGTGGATGATGAAGCGGATGTTCTTGACTTCCTGAAGATCTATCTGGAATCTTTAGGGTGGGAAGTAACTACTATCTCTTCTACATCCCAAGCATTTGAAGAACTGGATAAGAACTCTTTTTTTCTGGTCCTCACTGATATAGCTATGCCTGATATGGACGGTTACGAGTTCATAAGTAAAATAAAGGATAAGCACATTCCCTCTCAGATGGCTCTGATGACTGGTTTTGGTTACAATCCCAGACATACTCTGGTTAAAATCTATAAAACCATCCGTTATCCCTGTCTTTTCAAACCATTTAACAGAGCAAAAATCGCCGAAGCAGTCCAGAATGCCTGGGAAGCTTATCATGAAGATCTGCAATCCGATAACCATCAAGCAACGCCCCCACCAGAAAATAAAGACAACAAAACTTCATCTGATTAATGTTTTTCAGCTTTTTTTCTGAAAAACACAGGCTCTTTTTAACATCTCAGCCGAAAAGAATTCTTCATGCAAGTACGTGATATAATCATTAAAGGTGCCAGAGAGCACAACCTAAAAGGAATCGATGTTACTATACCCCGTAACTCACTGACCGTAATGACCGGGTTATCCGGATCAGGTAAATCATCACTGGCCTTTGACACCCTTTACTCTGAGGGACAGCGCAGATTTGTAGAGTCGCTATCAACTTATGCCCGGCAATTTCTGGGACTTCTGGAAAAACCAGATGTGGATTCGATCGACGGTCTCTCTCCTGCAATCTCCATAGAACAGAAAACTACCGGCCACAATCCACGCTCAACTGTAGGAACAATCACAGAAATTCATGATTATTTCCGCTTGCTTTTTGCCAGAGTGGGAACCCCCACCTGCTATAAATGTGGTCAGATAATCTCCCGCCAGACAGTTCAGGAAATAACCGACAGCGTTTTATCTCTGCCAGAAGCAACCAGATTTCAGATTCTCGCTCCGGTTGTCTCCGGCCGTAAAGGAGAGTTCCGTGAATTGTTTGAAAAACTCAGAAAAGACGGACTCCTCAGAGTACGTGTTGACGGCTCGATATATACTCTGGACGAAGAAATCGACATTGACAAAAACAGAAAACACTCTATCGAGGTTGTTGTTGACAGACTAATCAACAGTACCTCAATCCGGGCCAGACTTACCGAATCCCTGGAAGCTGCCTTAAAATTAAGTGTTAATGGAACAGTTCTCATTGACATCAACGGTAAAGAATTAAAGACCTTTTCTGAACTGCTTGCCTGTCCTGACTGCCAGATCAGCTACAATGAACTCTCCCCCCGCATGTTTTCCTTTAACAATCCATTCGGAGCATGCGAAAGCTGTAGCGGTCTGGGATACCTGATGGAAATTGATCCGGAGCTTTGTGTTCCGGACCCCTCTTTGAGCATCAATGACGGCGCGATTGTGGCCTGGAATGGCGCTGCTACAATTGGAAGCTGGAATAACCAGATCCTTCAGGCTGTTTGCAGACACTTTAAAATTCCATTTGACAAACCATTCTCCGGATTGAATGAAAAACAGAGAAAGATACTCTTTTATGGTTCAGGTGATGAAAAAATCACCATTCAATGGGAAGGCGGCGCCAGAGAGGGAAAAGCAGAATTTAAAAAGACATTCGAAGGAGTGATCCCCAATCTTTTACGCCGCTATAAGGAAACCTCTTCCGAAGAGATCCGCCGCTGGATCGAAGAGTACATGACTCAAAAGCAATGTCCTGTCTGCAAAGGTGCCCGTTTAAGGAAAGAATCCCTGGCAATACTGTTTGGAGATAAGAACATTGCAGAAATATCATCCATGCCTATTGGCGAGATAGCCGGTTATTTAAATTCTGTTAAGCTAAACCAGCGGCAATCAAAAATTGCCCAACCGGTATTGAGGGAAATCTTTCAACGGTTGACATTTCTAAATAATGTAGGATTATCCTATTTAACTCTCAACAGAACCGCTTCCACTCTTTCCGGAGGAGAAGCACAGCGGATCAGGCTTGCCACACAAATCGGGTCCCGGCTCACCGGGGTAATTTACATACTGGATGAACCCAGCATCGGATTGCATCCGCGGGATAACTCCAAACTAATTGACACACTTATTTCTCTCAGGGACCTGGGAAATACGGTTGTGGTAATTGAGCATGATAAAGACACCATGCTTGCCGCCGATTGCCTTATCGATATTGGACCAGGAGCCGGTATTCACGGCGGACACATTGTTGCACAGGGAACTCCCAAAGAAGTTTCTGATCATCCGACATCACTTACCGGAGCTTATATCTCCGGCAGAAAAAGCATCCCGCTTCCCCCCTCGAGGCGAAAGGGAAATGGACAGAATCTTATTTTAATAGGAGCCAAAGGAAACAATCTCAGATCTGTGGATGCCAGGATACCTCTGGGCATGCTGGTATGCGTAACCGGTGTATCAGGATCAGGGAAAAGCACCCTTATCAACCAGACTCTTTTCCCATCACTAATGAAAAAACTCCATTCTTCCAAAGTACAACCTCTCCCTTTCCGGTCACTTGAAGGGGTTGAAAATATTGACAAAGTGATCGACATCGACCAGTCGCCAATCGGCCGTACACCCCGATCCAATCCTGCCACTTATACCAAATGTTTTGATCTTATCCGGGATCTGTATGCATCCATGCCGGAAAGTAAAATCAGAGGATACTCCTCCAGCAGATTCAGTTTTAATGTAAAGGGTGGGCGTTGTGAAACATGTCAGGGTGATGGTGTGCTGCGCATTGAGATGCACTTTTTACCCGATGTTTATGTACCATGTGAGACCTGCCATGGTAAACGCTACAACAGGGAGACTCTGGAAATCTTATACAAAGGCAAGTCTATAGCAGATGTACTGAACATGACAGTAGATGAAGCATTGGTTTTTTTTGACAAAATCAGCTCCATCAAAAACAGACTTGCCGTTCTTTCCCAGGTCGGATTAGGTTACATTCACCTGGGGCAACCAGCCAACACCCTCTCCGGTGGTGAAGCACAGAGAATCAAACTATCCTCTGAACTGGCCAAAAGAGCTACCGGCAGAACACTTTATATTCTTGACGAACCTACTACCGGCCTTCATTTCGAAGACATTCTCATGTTGATGTCGGTGATTCACGAACTGGTGGATAAAGGAAATTCAGTCGTGATTATTGAGCACAATCTGGATGTAATAAAATGTGCCGACTACATAATCGACCTGGGTCCTGAAGGCGGTAATGGCGGGGGTGAGATAATTGCATGTGGGACTCCGGAACAGATAATAGGATGTGAAAAATCTCTCACCGGAAAATTTTTAAAGGAATATATCATAGCGGAAAAAAAACCTGACAACAACCGCAGAACTAAACAGGTAAACAAAGTTAAGTAATGGATATTTTACATAATTAGTAACGAAGTTATTGAGTTGCAGCCCCGTATTATTCAATTATCACCTTTTGATTGCTACTTATTTTATAGCCCGATAAAAGAAAGACTGGTTAATAAAACCAGCCCTTTTTAAGCATAATTAAAGTCTTTTCTAAATCATTTTTTCCGACGAAATGCGGCAAGTCCAAGAAGACCTAATCCCAGAAGTGAGATCATGGTTGGTTCAGGAACTGATGAAACAGTAAACTTGTAGTCCTCAACTTCACCCTGGTACAGGCTTCCTGTTGCAGCAAGAACCCATGAAGTCTGATTCTGGTGATTGGGGAAAGGCTGATACCCTCCACCATTAAGGTCTGCACTGCAGGTGACCCTGGCCCTCAGATTATATTCTCCAGCATGGCCAAAAGTATATGTTACTGTAAAGAACTGGGAAGAGTCTGCTTTAACCCTTGGATCATTTTCAGTAGCAACATACCACTTCCCATCATCACCTAAATAATTATCACCCGGATCCTTGTAATAATTTTGCACTCCCGAACTGTTTCCATCATCTTTATTGAAGTTCCACTGATCTTTCAACAAAAGGTCCTCAGCATCGTATGAACCATCTTCATTTGGATCGATCCAGGCAGTCAAACCATCAAATGAATGAACCCCCCAATATTCTTTGTAGAGTTCAAATTTGAAAGTTACTATATCACCAACTTTAAATTCAAAATCAGTATTGTTAAATTCACCACCATTAACTGACCAGAAAACGCCGTTGTTAGTAGGTGAAATACCATCCTTCTCCTTGCCCAGACTTTGCCACTTGGTTGTGGTATGAGTAGCAGTACCGTAATCGGAAGTACTGATAAGCGATGCCTGCACCATGCCAGCCACACAAAAACTCAGCATCATTACTTTAAAAACATTCATAATTTTCCTCCTATAAATTAAGCTGAGGCTAATCTGCAAATTCCAAGCCAAGTTTTCAATCAGCTTAAATTATTGCACAACATAGATTTCTGCATTAATTCATGATTCGAGGTGTAAAAAAAACTGACACCAGTCCATTTTGCTTTACAACCTTAAAACACGGTAAAATACAGCTGCTTTGCAGACATTTAATCTCAGCCCTGCTATTTTGCCATCGTTTGAAACAATCATAAATTTATATTATATAGCCGATTCAACTTATCAATTATTGAGTAGTCAGCTGTAATTGCGCTAAAAGGACATGAAACTTTTAAAACATAGTTATTCAGTCCAGTTCAGCTCAGATCCAGTTTGAAACCTATTTATACAGGAGTGAAAATGTCAGGGAAAAATGTTGTTCTGTTTGGCCCACCCGGAGCAGGAAAAGGAACTCAGGCATTGAAACTGCGCGACCTTCTTTCTGTTCCACATATCTCCACCGGGGATATGTTCCGTTACCACATTAAAAATGGAACTGAACTAGGCATAACTGCCAAAATGTACACAGATAAAGGAGAGCTTGTTCCTGATGAAGTAACTATAGCCATGGTCAAAGATCGATTGTCTCAAAAGGATATATCCAATGGCTTTCTTCTGGATGGATTTCCCAGAAGTGTACCACAGGCACAAGCCCTGGATAAGATACTCTCAGAGCTGGGGATTAAACTTGATCATATCATAAACATTTCTGTTACAGATGATGAGATCCGTTCACGATTGATCAAACGCGCTTCGATTGAGGGACGTGCAGATGATGCTGATCCGAAGATCATTCAGAACAGAATTGACACTTACAAAAGGCAGAGCGAACCTTGCCTCTCCTATTACAGACCCAAAAACCTGGTAAGAGATATTCAGGGGACCGGATCTATTGAAGAGGTATTTGACCGGATCCGCACTGTGTTCAATTAAGCATAGCTATATTAATTGTGGATTTATAATGATTGCCTATCTGCAGAAATACACTACCCATGTATTTCTGCAGATACTCAGATAACCAGGAAATAAAAATATCCGTAAATCGCAGCAATTACTGCAATTCCTCCGTACCAGAACTCTTTTTTCCCTTTCAAAAGCCTTGCCGGTGATGCGGAAAGCAACGCAATTACTGGTGCGATAGCGGTAAAAAGATACCTACCCTCCGGGTTGGACCAGTTCATATTGAGCTTTATGTATGCAACAACCGAAAGAATCAAATTTAACCAGAGCACCTGTTCTTTAAAATCAAGTTTTTTCCTTCTTACTTTTGCGAAAACATCCAGTAATGCCATCCCTGCGTACAGGAGAATTAAGAGTGGCCCAAGACAGTTCAACAAACTCAACAGAATACTGTCATTTGCAACATGCTGCATTGGAAACCAGAATAAACGGGCTGTTCTTGCACCAAACTGGATTATCTCTGTAAATGACCGCAGATAGCAACCCTGTGGCCCGAAACCGATGTCGAATGCAAACAGGCTTCCATAAAGCTGCAGGTTTCGCAAATACCAGGGTAATACCAGTGCCAGAGAAAAAACTATTGCGGCTATTCCCCACCAGAGTTGATTTACATCGCCTTTTTTGTAGGATTTAAAGAAAAAAACACAAGCAGCGACAGGATAGTAGACAAGAGAAGAACTTTTAACCAGCATGGCAAGAGCCAGTACAAATGAGATAATTATTGCAAATCTGACAGTTTTATTTTCAGGTGCTTCATAATAACACATGATCAGGTAAAGTAACCAGGTCCCGACAAACCAGCTAAGCGAATCATTGGAAAGTAATGAACAAAAATAGACATGTGTAGGGAAAAAGGCACACACCAGCACACCCGAAGCCAACACTTTTTTGCTCGGACAAATCAGGTGAATGATATTGCCCAGTAAAAAAATGGTTAAAACACCGAAAAGCCAGGAAATAATTCTTCCCCAATACAACGCTCCCTGTAAACCGGTTATTGGAACCATGAAAGCAGTTACCACATAATAAACCGGTGCCTGATAATACTCGTATACATTGTGCTCAAAAGCTGAAGGACTCTTACTGGACTCTGACTGTACCGGAAACTGACGATTTTCTGACAGATATTTGACATAATTATAATGGGATGGTTCATCATTCAGACCTTCCAACCCATATCGGACAGTCTGACCAAAAGGAAGCAGCCATACCAGAACCAATCTCAAAGTAAGGGCAAAACCAAATAGAATCCAAAAAGGCTTGTTTTGAATAGTGAAAACAGACAGTTTTTTAAAAATATGCATATTCCAGAAAATGTGAGTTCTTTTTACGTGATTGATACAAAACAGGAAAATATAACAGGAATCTATGAAACCATAGATTTCTCACCCTTAATCAGGGTGAATTTCCCCTGAAAAATCTTTCTACTTCTTGATTCAGATCAATATAGTGAACATTCAGATGAGTTATATTGATAGGGTAAGTTTGATGATTACCATTTTTGCAGGATATTTCATCAATTTTCCAGCGCAGTATTTATATAACCTTTAAAGAAGGAGTTTATGATGGGTATGTTTTGTTTTCAATGTGAACAGACTGCTAAAGGTGCAGGTTGTACAGTTTCCGGAGTATGTGGAAAACAGCCTGATGTTGCAGCACTTCAGGATTTGCTTGTCCACCAGTTGAAAGGAATCGGATATCTGGCAAATTCCCTCAGGAAAATGGGTATTAAGAACACTGGTGCAGACATATTCACCATTGAAGCTTTATTTACCACTGTGACCAATGTCAATTTCGATTCACAGGATATAATTGAGATACTTAAAAAAGGCGCGATTCTGAAAACTCGTCTTTACAACCAGTTATTAAATTCCGGGGCAGACAAACAAGATTACCCTGAAGCTGTTCTTTTCACACTGGCATCAACCGATACCGAAATGATTGCACAGGGAGTTGAATATGGGATATTAGCGGAGCAACCAAATGAGGATATCCGTTCATTGCAGCAGCTTTTGATTTATGGTCTCAAAGGAATGGCTGCATATGCTGATCATGCTTACATTCTGGGGAAAACCGATGATGCAATATTTGCTTTCTTTCATGAAGCACTTTCATATCTCAATAACGAAGAACCAACAGTCGATGCGCTGGTCGCTTTACTTATGAAGTGCGGAGAAGTCAATGTACGTACTATGGAGATTCTAGATGAAGCAAACACCAGCCGCTTTGGCCATCCCGAGCCAACTCAGGTCTCCACCTCATGGAAAAAAGGGCCTGCTATTATTGTAAGCGGCCATGATCTTCTTGACCTTGACGAGCTTTTGAAGCAGACAGAAGGCAAAGGTGTCAATGTTTACACCCACGGCGAAATGCTTCCTGCTCATGGATACCCGCAACTCAGAAAATACAAACATCTGGCAGGTCATTTTGGCACAGCATGGCAGAATCAGCAGAAAGAGTTTGATAATATACCTGCGGTTTTTCTTTTTACTACTAACTGCATTCAGAAGCCACGGGATACTTATTTTCAGAACGTATTCACCACCGGACTGGTCGGGTGGCCAGGAGTGAAGCATGTAAAAAATCACGATTTTTCATCTGTAATAGACCGGGCAAAAGAACTCGCCGGTCTTCCGGAAAAAGAAGGTGCAACGCTGACTACCGGATTTGGAAGAAACGCGGTTCTGGGTGTTGCAGATAAGGTTATCGATGCTGTTAAAGGTGGTGCCATAAAGCACTTCTTTTTAGTGGGTGGATGTGATGGTGCAAAACCGGGACGCAATTATTACACTGAATTTGTGGAAAAGACGCCCAAAGATACGGTAGTGTTGACACTTGCCTGTGGCAAATTCCGGTTCAACCATCTTGATCTTGGCACAATTGGTGGAATTCCCCGTCTTCTGGATATTGGTCAATGTAATGATGCATATTCTGCTGTAAAGATCGCCCAGGCGTTAGCCGGTGCTTTCAACTGCGGTATCAACGATCTACCGCTCTCACTGGTTCTTTCCTGGTATGAGCAGAAAGCAGTTGTCATTCTGTTGTCGCTACTTTATCTGGGGATCAAAAATATACGTCTGGGACCATCCCTGCCAGCGTTCATTTCACCAAATATTCTTTCATTTCTGGTGCAGAATTTTAATATCAAACCAATCAGCACTGCTGAAGAAGACCTCAATGCCATATTAAAACCAATAGCAGCATAGCTGAAGCTACCTTAAAAAGAGGGGGGTTCCCCTCTTTTTTCATCTTACAGTATCTCTCTATTAAAATCTTAAAAAAAAAAGCTGCTTTTCATTTAATTACATGAAAAGCAGCCTTACATTTTCTGTCCAGCCGGGAATTAATTAACTGTCAATACTTTAACTCCTTCTGGTGCAGTGTCTTTGGGGACATATCCAACAACCCCGGCATTTTCTTTAACAAAGGATAGCATTTCGGATACACTTTTTTTAACCGCTGGAGCGCTGCTTCCACCTCTTATCTGCTGAGCAAGCCAGAATGATTTGTAATCTGCGGTTCCCATTCCCACTACTTCACTTAAAAACGAAACTGCAGCGGGATTGTCCAGCGCCAGGTTAACCGGTGCAACACTGTTTCCACTAATGTTATCCAGCTTTCCTGTGTAGAGTCGCTTCAGCTCAGCAGAAGAAACTGAAGACAGCGGGTTGTCTTTATTTACAATCATCACATAATCTCCACAAAAAGCGGTTACAGCCCAACCCCAGATCGCTATTGATACTATAATCCATTTCATAAATGATTTCCTCCTAAAAAGCGATGTAAAATTGAGTTCCAATACCAGAAATATCTTCATCCGGAGTTGGCTCTGTCATCATTAAACGGGTAAAATTGTACTCAAGTTTTATTCCAAAATTGGTAAAGGCTCTGAAATTAACTCCACCCATGAATTTTTGATACCCATCGGACATAATAGTAATGTTGTTAAGTGGGCTATTTAAACGATCCTTATATTCCACATATTCATAATAGGCATAAGGTGTGATTCTCAATTTTTCTCTTTTCAAAACATCCACGGAACCTATTACATAAGTGGCAAGGGTTCCACTGGTATTAGCATTATCTTTACGGTGATCAATAATCCGCTGGTAATTAACCTCAGCCTGTAAGGTAGTTCTCCATTTGCTTAGGCGTAAATCACCACCTATCACATTTTCCCTGTACTTGAATGTATCAACATCTGCAAACCGGGATTCAAAAGCAAAGGTATTTAAGTCTTTAATGGTATAAACAGCATAACGCAGTTTAGTATTGACCCGGCCAGTATAACCACTGAACCCGATATTGAATTCATCCAACAAAGGAAGATTTAACCGCATCTGACCACCAGCAGACAGATCTTTCACTTTATATAATGATTGATTATCTCTGCCAGAGGAGAAGTAGAGTGAATACGACAAATCGGCATCACCGATAAAAAATTTACCCTCATCCATAATTCCCAACTGTGATTTAGGAAAAATCTGAGCATAGCTGTACTGTGTAGGTTGACTAATAGTCATTATCACAGGTGAGCCATGATCTACATTCCATATTCCTGCCGGAGTGATAAACTTTCCAAAAGACAAGTTGAAATATCGGTTAAGATAGACTGAAAACAACGCTCGCTCAACAGAAAATGATCCCCAATCAAAGATTGTTATACCTCTTTGAATCTTATTTTTCTGAGCCAGTTTAGGAGTTACCCAAACCGAGTCTGATCCGGGAACAAATGGCAGCATTTCAGGTACAATCCAGCGTTGTCCGACTGAATCCTGGTAATAAACCGGCTCATCCTGAAAACTTAGTTCAGCTAAAAACCTCAAATTTTTATTTGGTCGGAAACTGGTATACAAGTTAAAGTGATCAAGACTGAAATTGGCTTTTTCATCCATTTTATCGATGGAACGCACAATTGATTCATCCTTGGGGAAATACTTGGTAATTGCCATATCGGCAAACCCGAAAATTTGTAATTTATCATCACTTTGTGCCACAATTGACATGCAGATCGTTGTTACTGCAATCAAGGCTTTACTACTTATGCCATTTTTTTTTTTTTGAGTAATCATGCTTTTACCTCTTTTTCTGAAAAGTGAATAAAACAATTGCTATAGGACCTTTTTTTGGCTTCCATGCCATCCCCTTTCTTAATAAGACCAAAATGTTTATGTGAAATTCCCCGGGTTATAGTATAAATTGCTTGACTGTTTCAGTAAGCTCCATGGAAAGTTGTTGCAATTCCTTAACACTATGTTCGATCTCTTCTGCACCTTTGGCGGATGTTAAAGCAGCCTCATCGACTGTGACAAAACCATTGGAAATCCGGTTCATCTCTTCAGCCCATGTGTTTACATCTGAAGAGATCATTTCTGCATTTGAGGAAGTCCGGCTGCCGATCTGGGCGATTCCGGCAATAGTAGAACTTTGCTCATCTACTGCTACAACTATTGATTGAGAGATTGCATTTATCTCGTTTACAACAGAGGCTATTTCTGTTATTACAGCAATAGCATTTTTTGTCTTTGCCTGGATACCTTCAATCTGACTGGCGATCTGGTTGGTGGCACCATCAGTCTGCTGGGCCAGTGTTTTAATCTCTCTGGCAACCACTGCAAATCCCTTTCCTGCATCTCCAGCGCTGGCAGCTTCTATAGTGGCATTAAGGGCAAGCAGTTTCGTCTGTTGAGCGATGTTATTAATAACATCATTGATTGTCGTGATCTCTTTAGCAGCATTTCCCAGAGCCTGCATAACTGATTGAGCCTCATTGACTTTAGTAGAAGCAGTTGCTGCAATTCTGGATTCATTGCCACAATTTTGGGCCACTTCATTCAATGAGGCATTCATTTCCTCCAGGGAACTGGCCACAGACTGTATTGAAGTAGTCACCTCATTTGAAGAATTTTTCATATTTTCTATTCTGGTCATGGCTTCTGAAATTGACTTGGATACAGTCTGAGATTTGTCTGTCATTTTGACCGAGTTGGAAGCCATTATTTCACTGACTGAAGAAAGTGTTTTTATTGCTACTGAAATCCTGTCTGCTCCATTGGAAGTAACAGAAAGAGATTGACGAAGTGATTCTATCGCCGTATTGACAGATTCAGCCATCTGAGCGGTTTCATCTGCAGTTTCGACTTTGCAATGTCTGGTAAGATCCCTCTGCCCCAGTGCTTTCATTGCATTCTGCACTGATTCCAATGGTTTTACTATACGCGAACTGAAAAGAAGAGCTATTACCACCGAAAGCAATATAAGTCCCAGTCCTATTATCAAAAGTAGCAAAAATGAGGAACGGACATTCACATCGATGTATGAAGTTGACACACCTACTACTACTGTTCCATATGATTGAGTTCCAAATTTAATTTGAGTGGCCTTTTCAAGATAAGTACCATTTTTTAACGGTTTGATATCGAAATTTGAACGGGTTTCAGCAACTGTTACGCTATCAGGATTATAAGCACTAAGAAACTTGCCTGTATTATCATATATCAATATATAGGAAACGGCTCCAATTCCTTTGGTTACATTAAAACCTTCAGCTATAGCATCAAACCGGTCAGAATCAAGAGCGACACCAAGACCAAAAGCCAGAAGATCTGCTGTGGCAGTAACCTGTGCAGAGAGTACACTCTGTAACTCTGTTTTTTTATTGGTAGGAAAATAGATCAAAGTAAAAAGGCTCATAACCAGAACAGAAATTACTGGTAATAAAGCGATCTTATTTCTAATTCGTGTTTTAAAAAATCCAAACATGATACCTCTTTTATAACTGTGGTTTCGCAAAATTATCTTCAATTCTATCCTAATGACTTCACTGAGGTCAAGAAATTTGTTGCCAGAAAACGACAACACTACACAACCGTTTTTATTTTTCGTTTATCTCAATAACTTAGACAGAGGACTGCCCGATAATACAACGTATTTAGTATCTGAGGTTTCTTCTTTCCTCCACTCGGAATCTTATTCTGAGACACCTATTGTTTTGTATCCAGAAGTTTTTTGATGGATTGAGCTGAAAAAGCAGGTATTTGTAAAGCGAAATTGCTTAATAATATCTGAAATAATGGATCATAATATTGGTATCCGTTAACATGACCAGAGCATGACCGATTTAGGGCATTTTGAGCAGGAACTAATTATTACTATTCGAATTGTTCTGATTAAATTTTTTTATGGTTCTTTTTATTTCAATTAAATATTTTATCCAGCCAATACCTGGGTAGTTACGAACATTATTTTATGCAACTTGAGGTCCCCGGCAATTCCTCCCTGATTTCAGCCTCTTTTAAAAAAATGCTTTTTTTACATCATTAAAATTGAAAGGTTTAGTATTTTTATGAGCCGTAAAATATTACTGAAAACAGCAACCGCTATTATTTCATCGGTTGTAATAACATATCCAGAGGTGATTATATCAGAAAGCCATTACAATTTGATCAGTTTACCAGTCTATGTCAACGAAGTTCTTTCAAATGCCGGTGGGCCAGATCAATCTAATGCCATTGAGCTTTTCAATCCTAATGATGCTGCGGTGGAAATCGGTGGATGGTATTTGACAGACAATAAGGACACTCCCAGGAAATTTAAAATTCCCTCAGGAACCAGTATTGAAGCCAAAGGTTTTATTTTTTTTACTGAGCAGGATTTTAATAAAGATTCTACAGATCCCAAATCTTTTTCTTTAAGCTCTTATGGTGACGGAGCTTATATATTTTGCACGGACAGTGTAGACTCCTTAAGTGGATTCAGTCATGGTTTTGATTTTAATGCATGTGACAAGGGCATCTCTTTGGGTAGAGTGGTAGACAATTCAGGAAGAGAACATTTTGTCCCTATGAAAGAAATCACTCTAGGCAGTAAAAACAGTGATCCTGTTGTTGGCCCACTGGTAATAACAGAAATCTGTTATAATGCCAAAAATGGCGCAGATTACCTTATCCTGAAAAATGTCTCTGATAAATCAGTATCCCCTTGTGATCCGGATAGACCTTTAAATACATGGAGAATATTCGAAATCGATTTTTACTTTCCTAAAAATGTTATCATAAATCCAGGAGAATCGATTTTGGTAATACCAAATACCATTACAGAGACTTTGTTTCGCCAGCTTTACTTATTACCATCCTCGGTTAAAATGTTCCCTTATTTCGGTGATTTGGATGAAAAAGGTAAAAAAATCAGCCTTGAAAAGCCTTTAGCGCCTTATTTCGACCCGGATATTGATGAAGTAGATTCTATTATTCCCTATATGCTTGTGGATGAAATCATATACGGTAATTCTGATCCCTGGCCTGCCTGTGAATTGGGGACAGCACTTTGCAAAACAGACCCTCTTGCTTTTGGAGATGATCCTTCAGTGTGGATCGTCAAACAAACCTCACCTGGAGCGGTAACCAGTATCTTCCCCGGGAAATCTGCAAAATCACCAACTATGAATGTGAATTGGAATTTGAAGGATAATTTATTACAATTTGTTTTCTACAGGAGTTCCAATATAAAAGTCAATCTATACGACATCTCCGGCAGATCAGTTTTTTCGTATTCCTCATTTTGCAAACCAGGTTCTTATTCTATTCCCTGTGATATGAGATCCAGAACTGCTGGTACTTATGTATTGAAAATTGAAACTGGTAAGGATCAAGTACAATTATTGAAAATACCCAATTTGAAATAACCATGTGATTAAGGAAGCCCCTGTAAAAGCGGCTTTCTGCATCCGGTTTCCGGCTACCAATAGGATTCTTTTTGACTTGAATCAGTGTCGATTTTTCTGGTACGGCACTATTTTGAAAATAGGGTTCCATAGTAATTAAGCAGGCCAATTTTCAGACATGTCCTGCCGGTTTTTCCGCAGCAGACTACTGTGATTAACATAGCTTTGAGCCGGCTAATTAAGAGTGCTTTAACGTTGCAGTTTTTTTCCAGAGCCAGAACATTGCAGGTAAAATCTACAAACTGCTGAATTGGGGAAAATCAGCACCTTGAAATCATTAAAGGTGCTGATCTGAAAATAAATGATAAACAAAAATTACTGCAGAGTAGTCATTAGAGAGTCCAGTGTTTTCAGTCGTTTTTTGGTCCATATTTTTAGTGAATCAACCTGACCTTCCCAGGTGGTGTCTTTCATCGCTCCCGGCTGTGAGCCAAACATACTGTAGCATTCACCCATGGGCCAAGCTTCAAAGTTTCGCTGTGCCACGTTCTTTATTGGTTTTCTGACATCATCAACCAGCTTCTCAAAACCAGCATCAGAGAGCAGATTTTCTCTGAGTTCTAGGTAACGCATCTTAACAGCCTGCTTAAACTCTGGCTGCGCCCACATCATTGTGTGCCAGTCTCCACTGCCCTTGCGGTTATCCAGAACATGCCAACCGGTTTTTTTGGAGGTACCACCCCATCCCATCTGCATATCAGTCATGTTACCCATAGCAAAATTATAATCCCAAACCGGTCCAGCGGTGATAGGTTTATTACGTTCCTTGTACATGAAATGACTTCTTATCCAACCATCAACATTACGGGTTAATTCATTTAATATGTGGTTATTAACAAAAGAATTTACATCTACATACTTTTTCCAGTCACCGGCTGGTTTTGCATGCAATGCATCATGAAATTCCTGAATGTAATCAGTAATCCATTTTATCTGCTGTTGGTTAGGCTCAGCCGGATCGATGAGTTCAAGATCATCATAACATGTGGCTGTTGAATCTACTTTACCTCCCCCAAACATTCCACCTCCACCAGCGGTCATTTTTGTAGCACCAGTACACTCCAGTTTAATCATTCCACTGTCTTTTACTGCTTGATCGAATTTAAAAATATAACCTCCGGATAGTTTTTCCGGATCGGTGTCTTCAGGTCTTAACTGTTTTAGGTTTAAAGTATTTTTCCGGTTCTTTATAGGCTGAACCAGACTATATATTCCTTCGTAGTCTTTCTTTTCCAGTCCGCTGTTATCCTGGTTAATAAATACTTCAGCAAAGCGATACTGAACAGTAGCCAGCCCCATCGCTTTTCCTAAATCGAATGCCAGGACATTTCTTATAAGTGTATTATCTGTACAGGGTGATATCAGTGCCCAGTCAGAACCCGGGGGCATTCCAAGAACCGGATAATCGACGTCATTGTTATCATTATCCCATAGCTCGATACGATAGGGGGACTGTTTGAATGACATGGAGGATTGTCCACGGAGATGATAGCCAGCACGGCTTACCAGTGTCGGTGGATTACTTATGGATGCAACTCCGTTAACCGGTTCGAATGTCATAAAGGCCAAATCGATAAAATTATATTTATCTTTTGGTTTGCCACCTCCGTAACCATCCATGATTATTATAGGTATATCTGAAGTGTAGTCAAAGTCTCTGGCAATATATATTGCTGCACTGGGTTTTCCGGACATGTTGCCAGCCACAAATGCCGCTGCCCTCAACTGAGTTGTTTTACTTATAGTAACACTCTGACCATTGTAAAGTGTTGATGTATTAGTCGGCAACGTACCATTGGTAGTATAACGTATCTCTGAATCGGGAATTTTGGAACTCATGGTAAGTGTAAAACTGGATTTGAATGTCTTACTAGGCTCTGAAAACTCGATATCTCCAATCATAGCGGTATTTGTGCCGGAGCTGCTATCTAAAAGAGTAATGAAGGATAGATCAGCTATTGGTTCGGTGACTGGAATTGAAACTGTCCTTTTCCCCTGTTTTGTGATGTTTAAGGTATCAAAAGCATTGGTAGCTGCAATTTTTTTAATATCATTACCGCTCATTTTTTGATTCTGCTTTTTCCACAGCCACTGAGAGCCACATTTTGCAGCTTTCAGATTTGTTTTTTCATTTTCAGTACTAATACAAATAATAACTGTCTGAGACTTAGAAAGTGGGATGAGTTTATCCAGAGAAATGTTGTTCTGCTTTTCTAAAACAACCTTATTGAGCAACACTCCATTTATTGAAAATACTGAAACAGCAGCATTGAAACAGTCCCCAAGTTCAAGCGTTCTGTTTTTTATCTGAAAAACACTGTTATATTTTCTGTTCAATGGATTAACAGCTGTGGTAGTTCCTTGAATCTTAAATTTTCCATTTGATCCAGATAAACAGGATAACTGAGATTTGCACAAAGATATTTGTGCCCCACTAACCGGCTTACCGCTTTCATCTATCACTGTTCCCTGAAGATCAATTTCTGCAGCCTGGATTGGTATCACTAATCCTGCCATAATTGCCGAATATGCATAGAAACGCTTTAAAAAAGTTTTCATTTTACAATTGCCTTCAAAAGAGGTTTAGTTGAATGAGAGATATTTTACGAATATTGCCTGATATTAAAATTTGTTGCAATCTTTATAAACAGAGTTCAAATATCCAAGTCCATTTTGGGTCAAATGAAAAACTCAGGGTTGTATCTACAGCATTCAAAAATCAGAGCAAGAAGTAGATACAACACTTAAAAAAGAATCAACCCCGCTGAAAGTGGGGCTGACTTGCAGTTATTTTAATTAAGAATATTATTTAATGAATCGAGAGTTTTCAAACGCTTCTTAGTCCAGATTCTCACAGAATCGACCTGACTATTCCAGGATGAATCATTGATTACCTGTTTGAACCATGAACCATACTGTCTTTTCCCTTCCTCTGTAAAGCAATCACCCATCGGGTAGGCGCTAAAGTTACGTTGAGCCACGTTATTAAGCGGCTTTTTTATATCATCAATCATCTTTTCTATATTGGCATCTGCCAGCGTAGTGTTGCGAAGTTCCTGATAGCGGTTTTTAAAGGCACTTTTGAACTCCGGTTGCTTCCACATCATTGTGTGCCAATCTCCACTTCCGGTGCGGTTATCCAAGACATGCCATCCGGTCTTTTTGGTGGTTTGTGTTGGGAAACCAATTCCCCCGCCGAACTGAACATCAGTGAAATTGCCCAGAGCAAAATTATAATCCCATACCGGACCGGCTACAATAGGCATATCCATATCTTTATACATATAATGACTTTTAACCCATGCATCAACATTTCTGGTAATTTCATTTAGCACATGTATATTAACAAAGGAATTCATATCCACATATTTTTTCCAATCACCAACCGGTTTTGCATGCAAAGCATTATGAAACTGCTGAATGTAATTGGTAATCCAATCAATCTGCTGCTGATTAGGTTCTGAAGGATCAACCAATTCAAGATCACCATAACAGGTAGCGGTTGTATCTACTCTACCCCACATATCGGATGCTTCAGACATTTTCTTAGCACCAGTACACTCCAATTTTATCATCCCGCTGTCATTTACCATTTGATCGAATTTAAAAATATAGCCACCGGAAAGCTTGGACTGGTCGGTATCCTCGGGTCTCAACTTTTTCAGATCCAAAGTGTTTTTCCGGTTTTTAATAGGCTGGATAAGATTATAGATGCCTTCATAATCAGCTTTTTCTACCACCCCATTTTCCTGATTTATAAAAACTTCTGCCCAGCGATATTGGACCGTGGCCAGGCCTACTGCTTTTCCTACTTCAAAAGCGAATACATTTCGTATAAGAGAATTGTCAGTACACAGAGAAATCAATGCCCAATCGGAACTACTCGGCATGCCTAAAACCGGATAATCAGCATCATTATTAAAATTATCCCACAGCTCAATGCGATATGGCATCTGAGCAAACATCATAAGAGATGATTGACCCCGCAGATGGTACCCTGCACGGGTTACCAGAGTCGGCGGATTATGTATAGATGCGACCCCGTTCACCGGCTCAAATGTCATGAAAGCCACATCTATAAAGTTGTACTTGTCCTTTGGCTTTCCTTTTCCATAGCCATCCATGATAATAATGGGAATTTCGGAGGTATAATCAAAATTACAGGCTATATAGATAGCAGTACTGTATTTTCCAGACAGGTTTCCATCCACAAATGCTGCAGCTCTTAATTGAGTGGTCTGGGTGATACTTACTGGCTCTCCTTCAAACAGAGTTGATGATGAAGTCGGCAACTGACCATCAGTTGTATAACGGATCTTAGCATTCTTGATCTCTGAACTCATAGTAACCGTCAGAGTGCCTTTAAATGTCTTGCTTGGCTCAGAAAACTTCACATCACCAATCATACCGGGGAACTCATTGGGGGATGCATCATTATAAAGCATGATGAAGTTCAGATTAGCAACCAGTTCACTCACAGGTAATTTAACCGTCTGTTTACCTTGTTTGGAGATAACAAGAGTATCAATTGCGATAGCAGCTACCTTATCGAAGTTCCGGGGTTTTGAGCTTTTTTGAGCTTGATCATTCCACAACCATTGTGTTCCGCATTTAACCGCTTTTAAGTTTAGTTTTTTGTCTCCGGAAGTGATTGAAATAATTACAGTTTGAGAATTAACAGATCTGGGAATCAACTCATCCAAAGGGATCCGGTTCTGTTTTTCGACACCGGTTTTGTTAAGGATTGCTCCATTTATGGAAAAAACGGTAATTGAAGCAGAAGTTAAATTGCCCAGTTCAAGCACTTTCTTCTTTATCCCTATAAAACTTCTGATTGTATTTGTGCTGCTACCATTAATTGAAGTGTTACTGCTCAACTGGAAATTTCCGGAGTTATCAGACAAGCAGGAATAACTCAATTTGCTTAATTTTATTTGTGCTCCATCGACCGCTTTTCCATCCTGATCTATTACTTTGCCCTTGAGATTAACCTCTTGGGCTTGAATTGGAATAATAAGCCCCGCCACCATTGCAGCAAATTTGCAGTACTTAAAAAGTTTATTCATGTATCACCTCTCCGGAAGGCGGTTAACAATATCAATAAAGACGGGACATTGTAAATAAATACAGCACAAATTTAACTTATTTAGTTACTCCAGTATTGTATAAGGTTCAATATTAAAAGGATTTTACATCGGTTTTAATATCAGAAACATCGGCCCTGATTCCAAAATCCCCTTATCAGATAATCCATTGCGATTGGCTACCAATATCAATGCAGCAATCGCCTACACAGATCATTTCAAACTTCTAAACAATAGGATTGTTCTCCTGAACTGCGAGACAAGGTTGGAAAGAGTATTACTTGGCTCTTTCAAAGAAGAGTTCACCAATCGCAGCTTTAAGCAAAACATCAAAGTATTATTTTTCACCAGGGACTCGAGGTAGGCATTAAGAATATTGCTGCATTAGAATGGGTTTTCTTTATGATTACTTGTACTTCAGAAGTGAGTTCCACTACGGCTTTGGAGTAATTCTTTTCAAGCATATCGGTGTCGATCTTTTCAGAGTTGTCGCCCCGGAATCAGATAACAATCCCAATGGAGAAACGGCCAGTTTGGTATTACAATCTCTGCATACGAAATTCTAAACTGGTTTCGAAAATAGGGTTGAACAACCCCTTATAAAGCTATGAACTGCTGCATTCTCTCTTAATTATTAATTTCCTGTCAATATTTTTTCTGCCTCATGTCCTTTAATTAACAGATCACTTTTATGATTTGATTTCAAAGTCAATTTTGTCTGACGGCTTTTACTGCACTGTCTGGCTTTTACTGCACTGTCTGGCTTTACTGTACTGTCTGGCTTTACTGTACTATCAGGCTTTACTGTACTATCTGCTTTTTCTGTACTATCATTATTTTGTGCGGTGAGAGTAACATTTCCAGTCGCAATCATTTTTTGAACAGATTGATATTCATCAACTGTTTCAATTGTTTTAATGAATAATGGGGTAATCCGGTTTTCATAATATAAACACAGTAAATCAAAATTGGAATCCGGGATGAAAATCCGGTTTTGCGTAATTCCACCAGCCAAAAGTATTTCGCTGATTCTGAGAGTCCGATTTCTGTTAAGAGAGTCTGATAGTGATGAGTCACACCAGCAAAGAAGATAATGTTGTTGGTCAGTACTGTTTAGAATAAGAACAATAGAATCCAGAGTTGCACGACTTGTTTCTGTTAAGTTTTCCGTGGTATCAAAACTTACATTACAGAAGACATTATGGGGAGATTCATTCTGTTGAGGAGAGAGAGGGGATACAGTATCAGGGCAGCCATCATTATCATTAACAAAGTTAAAAACCTCAGCTTTATCAGCACAGTTATCAACAGAATCCGGTAAGTGGTCGTTATCTGCATCAATTTCAGGACAACCGTCATTATCCATGACGCCATCCTTATCTTCCGGGTCATTTATGCAGTTATCAACAGTATCCGGAATACTATCATTATCATTATCCAGATCAGGACAACCATCAGCATCCTGGAATTGATCCATATCTTCAGGTGAATCGGGACAAGAGTCCTGGAGATCAGTTATATTATCTTTATCGTTATCCATTTCAGGGCATCCATCATTATCTTCAAAACCATCGACATCCTCAGCCTCATTAGGGCATAGGTCCTTTTTGTTGAAGATATCATCTTTATCAGGATCACGATGAGAACGCCACTCAGTGCTTAACCCTACTGCTAACTCCACACCGCGCTTTGGATACCACACCGGAGAACCGATTGCTTTATAACCGACTTGCAGTTTAAAACAAGGTAATCCAATAGCAAATCCTGCTGTGGATGCTATTTTTTCTGCACCGCCAAGGATGAATCCAACACGGAAAGGGAAAATGCCCCACAAGAAGCCGTTTTCGGCACCAAATGAGAATCTTGGTACAAATGTCCGTCCTGGCCAGGGGGCCAGATTCTGTTCATACTCGAATGCAGTATTTACATATTCAGTTAATGCATGCATCTGTGGTTTTATTTTATTGACAAATTTTAACCGGTATCCAAGGCCGATATTAAGCCTGGTGGATTGCCAGCTGACATGGTGGCTGGTATTAACCAGATGGTCATTTTTATCGGGAAGATAACCGCCATGTTGAGGATCAAATACATCTGTTTTTTCATAGAAAACATCAGCTATGGAGAGTTGGGCAGTACGTATGAGAAACCTTTTTTCCATTACATTGTTCCAGACCATCGGCCCCAGTCTGCGTAAAGCCACACTGGCCAGACAGTTCTCACCGTAAATAAGAATGCCGGCATTTATGGAAGCACCGAATCCGGCAAGACGGAAACCATTTTCATAAGGAAAACTGAACTCCCAGTTGTTTTGAAGTCCGGTACCGCTGGCTTTAAGATCCAGATCTGCATCCATAGTTAAGGACGCACCATCATCAGACAGATGTATGCCACCATCTTTTGTTTTCAGGTTAAGATAACCGTGTCCAAGAGGGCGATTTTTAAATTCCAGTGTACATTAATACCTATTGAGTAATCAGAGCTGTATTTGCCTTCCTTACTTTTTCGATTAACAAATTCCAATCTGTTTCCTGCAGGCAAAACAATCTTTGTATTAAATGCAAGGGTATCCGGCCAGATGTTTATCAATGAAGCCAATTGCATATCAGCTGTATGCTGTGAATCCGGACAGATTCCAGCGAATTTTTTATTCAGTAAAATTGAGCCGTCCTTTTTATTTTTTTTAGCCAGTTCCAGATTCAGATGCATAGAATCTAAAAAACTTCCCGGAGGTAATTCAGTTGTAAATCGAAGATTCATCTGAACGGATTCAAAACGGAATGATTTTCTCAAAGAATCAAGTATCGCACTATTCCAGTCGAATCCGATTTTTTCTTCGGAAGAGAATGTGTCAATTAGCGGTTCAGTAAACTCACCGCTTATTTGAATAAACTGAAACCGGCTAGTGATCAGCTTGAAACTTATCAGATCATTTTTATTAAACCTGACCCAGCGGCCATCTGAAATTGAATTTAACAAGTAGTGGAACTTAAGAATGCTTTTTGCTGAATCAGAGTCCCAGGTGGGGAATATACGTATATTTTTAAGAGATATGGATGTGCGAAAATAAGGAACTTCAGGCAATTTAAAGGCTGTGTCACAAATCACTTCACCTGCAAAGGCGCTGCTGTCTTTAATTACATGTAATTGACTAATAGATCTTAAATTGTTATTCCTGGCGAAATCCCGATCCCAGGCATGTTCAATTCTACCAGACAATTTCATTTTGAAAGCGCATGGATTTTCTATCTCGCAGCTTACTGAAGCCTGATCGATATCAAAAAAACCGAGCTTGAAATTCTCAAGCAGTCCCAAAGCCCCACTGAAAGTTTCTGTATAATCAATGAGTGAATCCAATATAACTGCTTCAGAAACCATGATATTATCCAGATTGAACTTTACCTGCAATCCTTCACTGGCACATAGCTGAGCCCCGGTGGGAATGGTTGCGGTTATCTTCACTGTAAGTGGATTATGGATACTTTTTCCCTGTATCTCAAAAGGAGCGACAACAGCCGATTTGGCGGAAAGATTTTTCAGTTTTATACTACCAATTTCATTTCCCTTGTCCAACATTGTAACTGTAACTTTTTCTATATCAGCATCCTGGGATGTATTCTGGACAGAAATGTTTAAAGGAGGTGAATTTTGATCTATTGTCACCGATTTGATCCCACTAAGATTTCTGTTCTGTGATTGGGTAAAGGTTACAGGCGAAGGTACTATAACTGTACCGGATAAACCACTTACACCCGGGAATTCAAAGAGGATATTTACCTCTGAGGTATTTTTCAATGTTCTGACCCCAACCTTCTCTTCCATGTAACTTGTATCAGTAGTAATTAAAGGTCTGCTTATTTCATAATAGATGGAATCCTTTTTAAAGAGAAATACTGTATCAGCGATGGTATCATTTTCACCCATCAATATATCCTGCTCCCCTGGGAAAGCTTTGTTTATTAAGTCACGGATTTCATATCGTTTATCAGTTACCGGAACTTCCATATGCAATTTCCATTTTACAGGTTCAATATCAGAAGGCAGTGAACAGAAACAAATCTGCAAAATCAATGAAAGAAAGCACCCGTAACAAAGCTGATTACATAGATTCATATAAATAAAACAATGTTCCAATAAGTATAATATTCAAATCTTTATAATATTTTTCCCCGATGATCATCTTTTATGGAATTTTAGCCAGACAAAATGTGGTTTGCATTATGTTTCCGGAAGAATACCATCTGGTTCTTTACTTAATTTTCTAAATAAATCCCTTGAAAATACTAGTACTTAATTATCATTTCGATAACTTTAACTAAAATATATCTGGTTAATCATGAGTAAATAACATTGTTTCAATTTATAATATTTCCGGTACACACAACTCTTGTGTCATGCCCGTAATTGGGGCGGGTTAAGCATTTTGGAGAACTTGTCCAGTAATCAGTACATAGCTGCAAATCCCCTGGACCATCCCAGCACCGGGTGATTAATGATAGAAAAAGCTGCATTTACGGGTGATATTTCTACTAAGATTCCGGCACCTATTAGAAACGGGTTATTGGCAATAGAAGCTTCCAATGCAAAATATTTCAGAAAACGGTACTGCTCACCAAGTATAAACCTTACTGGATGAGATTCTGAAGGATTGATTTCGACAACTACTCCCTGTGCACCGAAACGGTTGGATGAAGTGTGAAATCCCGTACTTATGCACAAAGGTGAGTCTACCCCATTCACTTTTCCAGATTTTATTGTAATATGATTTAATGATAGTCCAAGAGCTGCGGATCTAAAGGGAATCCAGGCAGAAAACCCACACTCTCCAATGGTATGTATTTTCTCTCTGAATCCAAACAATCCGGTCCTTGTCCCCCGGATATCGGTTCCCACTCTCAGAAAGGTAAAAAGGTCTAAAGCTACAGACAGAAATCCGGTTTGTTCATAATACATCTCCAGAGCGCTGAAATGAGAGATTGACAGTTTAAATCTGAATTTTTTAATTGTATAATAGACACCACCAAATGCTTTGTAAATTGATTCATCTTTGAGGTTATCCATTTTATCAAAATAAGAAACTGCCCCGCATGCTAAACCGAATTTCCTGGAATTGTCACAAAATGCTGCTGATATCCAGGGTTGACGCCCTTGCGCACCGTTTTCCCATAAAATGGTTCCTTGATTCCCCATGGAAAACCCTTGCGGGAATGGCTCCTGAAGGTTTGCTATTGATAGAGAATAAAATAACAATACTACAGGGCAGAGATACCTCAACGCCACAATATTCCCTTTTTTCTGAGAAATGTTGATCCTTTTTTGGAAATCAATTCAGCGACCACAAAAAACGGCCCGCACTGTACAGCTTTTCCATTATCAGCCTTACCATCCCAGAAATATTGTTTCTGAACCGGCCCTTCGAAAGAACGCACTTTTCTACCTTTGAAATCATAAATGCAAAGTTTAATGGTGGAGGAAGCAGGTACAGTCATTTTTATACTCAGCAGATCATCCTTGCCATCATGATCAGGAGTAAAAGGAACAGGTCCGATCTCCATCCCGACCTTCGCGGTATTTCTCCAAAAAAGAGCATCATTTGGGAAACTTGGTGTTCCCCCTTTTGTGGATATTACCCAATTCGCAGAATCACATCCACTGGAAAGGCTATTTACCTTTTCAATTGCCCTGTTCATATTAGCAAACCATGAATACCTGTAACACACCATATCCCTGATTTTCCCATCTGTATCAAACAGATAGAGAGTATCGCCATAATTATCAAGTGCATGCCAGGATTGCGGTTCAATTACCGGAGCAATATCCGGATATGCATTCAGCAGCAATTGTTTACTTTTTGCAATTACCACAAATGTCCCCGGAGCAAGCAGATATTCCCTGTTGATAATAACAGATGAGTCTCCGAAATTTCCGAACTTCCAGCCTTTCAGATTAATTGACATTGTGGACACGTTAAACAGTTCAAACCACTCAGATTCAAATTGTGTTCCGAAAGGAAAAACCTCATTGATCTTCAGAGGACTCCTGGGCAGTAGAATTGCCGACATATCAATTTTCCATTCAGTATCACTTATCACAAACCGGTAATCCACACTATCAACAGGCAAAGAGATTATCAGTTGTGCCCTGTTTTTTTCCAGTAACAGTGAGCCATGATGAATTGCGGAGCCGCTTTTTTCTAACAACCAGTTTGCATTATTTCCTTGCAAATCAGGGTTGATACAGATACATGAAAGTGTGCATTGTACCTTTGCCTGAGAGGAAACATAATTACCAAATGTGTACTCCACAATCCAACCGCGCTGTACATTTTCCAGCCACCCGGGAGAAACACCGTTTACACAATTATCAAACCTTTTGTTTTCAGTTAATAATCTGGTAGCAACAACCGAATACCCCTCCATGTTCCTGGGTTCAGAAAAGGTGATTTTACCAGAAGTTGGGGATTCTGACTCCAGCGGACTATCAGAGAGAAGACAGATAATTGTTTCAATACGGTTTCTGCTCCCACGATACAAGAGTATCCCGTCATCATCTGAAAGTCCATTTCCCAATTCTGTGTCGGCACATCTTAAAAGAATTGTCCTGTTTTTGATCGGTAAAGGGCACCCCTGTTTCTCTACTGCCAATTTATAATCAGAATCCAGGATAAGGCCGGTTTGCCCCGGAGCAATATATGCCTGATCAACGATACAGGAATCATGACCGTTTATAGCTACACCGAAAGGTAAAACAGAATCGGTTTCGTTGCCATCACTTAGAAAAATGTTGCTGAGAAAAAAGGTATCCGTACCGAAATTGGTGAGCTCTATAAATTCATGGCTCATTCCACCACACAGAGCAGACTCAGATCCGTAGGGGTTTCTATATAATTCAGTGATTAAAAGATTCTGGGAAAATACTATACAAGGGTAAAATAGTATTACCAGGTTGACGAGAACTGAATGGGACCCGTTCAGTTTACCCGGACCTGCATGCACGTGGTTTAACCCTCGGTTATTTTTGGGGCGTTTGCTTTCATACAAAATAGAACGGCTCCATTCCCCAGGCAAGTCCTAATTAAAAACAGACGAAAGAATCTGTCAGTGGGGTTACAAAGCAGCTTTTTGAAGAATCGGGAAGATGGAAAAACCACAAACTTTAAAAAAATACACTGAACATTGCTCAATTATGATAGTTTCAGTATTTTATGGTTTTAGGCAATTTCATACTATTAACATACCTGTGCCTGAGAGGGAGAAAATATGGCTCTTTCCGATATAATTAAAGCTGCAATGGATCAGATCCAATCTATTTCCAAAACTGAGACTGTGATCGGCGAACCAATCCAGGCCGGGGATGTCGTTTTGATTCCTGTATCACGTGTTTCGATCGGGTTTGCAGCAGGTGGTGGTGATGGTGGAAAGAGTGAAAAAAGTGGTTCTGGAGCAGGAACCGGGGGTGGGGTAAACATAAATCCTGTAGCATTCATTTCTGTGTGCGGTGAAAAAGTCCAGGTCCACTCAATCTCTGCTTCCGAGTCAATGTCGTTAAGCCAGCTAATGTCTGCAGCACCGGAGTTATTAAGCAAAATTACTAAATATTTCAAGAAAAAGGACGAAATGACTGCAGAGGAAAAGTAGTTCGTTCTTTACTACTAATAAGGAGTGATCATACATCATGTTAGATAAAAATAATCCTGAAATTTTGTGGGTTTCCCCTGACGCAGCAGAGGGACAGGGCACCTGGGAAAGCCCCTTTAATTCGATAAACGACGCTCTTCGAGTCGTCAAACCCGGTAACACCATTGTACTTAAAGCCGGGATATACAGGGATAACCAGACATTTGAAATTTCCGGGACACCGCAAAGACCAGTAAGAATAGTTCCCGACACCGACGCAGAGGTGGTAATCGAGGAAAGTTGCTGGTTTTTTTACGACACGAGTGATCTTATTCTATCTGATTTGACTTTTAAGAATGCACCTTTTGGAGCCATTTCAGTTATCGGCACCTGTAAACGAAACCGGTTTGATTCATTACAGTTTATAAATTGTGGAACGATGAATAAGGCCTCGTGTACGATGTATTTTGGCGGTTCTGGCGGAGAATTCAATGTAGTTGAGAATTGCCGGTTTGAACGGGAGAATCAATCGGCACACCAGGCTCAGATACCAGATGAAGCCTGCATAGGGATAATGATTTCCGAGGGCGACATCGAGGAATCATCTCCCCTGATAGACCATATACTTCGCCGCAACCACTTTTCAAATTACGGTAATGCAATTCTTATAGGAACCCGGGACTCCACCACCAATCCATATGGGCATATCGTTGAGTACAATACAATAAGAAATTGTTCATCCGATGGGATTAAGATTAAATGCGGAGATATTCAGATTCGGGGAAATCTATTGGAGAATTGCCACAGTTGCTCCATCAGCATACAGGCAGGAGTGGGCAGTGTCATTGAAAACAACCGGATTACTGGCAGTAATACAGGAATAAGCATTAATGGATTAGGTCATAGCGTGTCCAATAACTGTATTATAAGATGCAAAGAGGAAGCTATCAGGGTATGTGGGAAATCAAATGGAGAGAAGACTGCAGCAGGTAATCTTCTGATAGAGAAAAATACCCTTATCGAATGTGGTACGCCTGACAACTTACACTCAGCATTCATCAGGATAGAACCCGGTACGACCAGTATCATTCAGAAAAATATTTTCCATGGAAAAGGATATCCATACCGGATCAGCACATCTGAACAGAATCAGAAAGTAAAAGCGAGTACTGAAAAACCCGGTAAAACCGAAGCAGTTATCGACAACAACCTCGGTTCAGGCGATTGCCAGATTCTAGAGGGGATTACGTTCGGGACAGTCAACTTCACCAAAAACGAGATTGACAGTTTTGAAAATGATTCCGGATACGGGGCCAGCGGCTGGATGCTCACTCCCCAGGGATTTGACATCAATGGTGATGAACACTGTGATGACATTGACTATATAGAAGCAAGTATACTGGAAGATGATGATGGAAATCTGGTTGTTCCTGGGGAAAACTTCAATGATAACATTTTCAGTAGATATTATTCAGAAGTGCTGGATCTTCAGAACTTTAATCTTGAAGAATACGAAAGTAACACTCCGGAAATCTAAAAAATTGCAACAGTGGGTTGTTTTTAATTAGTTCCTGCACAAAATGCGCTAAGTCCGTAATGCCCGGGTTGATATCGGGCACCATCCTCAAGAATGCAGAAAAGGATGAAATCCTGTTCAATTTGTATTTTAAACAGAATTGATTGACTAATTCACCTGTTCCCAGGATATCTGACTTACTTTCTTTTTCAGATTATCGCAATATTTTTCTAAATTGGAAAGTACCTGTGAACTGTACCGGATAAGTGCTGATCCGGTCCCAAAAGTTGACACCTCTCCCTCA
The DNA here is from genome assembly GCA_023436145.1 of Fibrobacterota bacterium. GTDB lineage: Bacteria > Fibrobacterota > Chitinivibrionia > Chitinivibrionales > Chitinispirillaceae > JAAYPC01. The sequence goes on from JAEZKP010000104.1 coordinate 85,219, forward strand.
CACAGGGTAACTACGGCACCCAGAACCAAAGCATTTCCATTAATTTTAGCCATCTTATCGGTAATAATAAGGCCTTTAAACACTCCGGTGGCAACCTGTAATTCTGCTGTCTTGTACTGATTATGCACAATTAGAATCCCGCTGGAATTGTTAAAATGCACTGGCCCTACATAGTTTTCGGTCAAATAGACCAAACCATGGAAAGGTGTATTTAAAGTGGAACATTTATATTCATCCAGTGTCCCTGCGGGCAGACCAAGAAAAGCTTCCGGCGAAACAAAAAATTCTTCAACAGGGGCATTTTCCTGACTGACAGCTGCACGTATGGATTCGAAGGTATGTTTTGAACTGGGCATGATTCCATTGCCTCCCACAGATGCACTTCCCTCCAAAAACAGCAGGTTGCATGTGCTGACTCCCAGAGTACCGGGACCAGTCATTATATTGGAAGTGTCATAATCCCTGCCATCTATTTCAATATTGCCTTTTACAGTGATCTGACTTCTGGCTGTCAAAGCACCTCTTACCGGAGGGAACGGTATAGAAATCTGAGGCGATAATCTGGCTACAGACTTTATCATAGTGATTTTATTCTGATAAGCAGCGGAACTGTTTACCCAGATGGTATCTATAGAGCTGTTTGAACTGCATGAAACCGAAAACTTACCATTCTCAAACTGTCTATCTGAACAGTAAATAGTTCTGATATTTTTTACTGGTTTGAATGCTCCCCCGCGGACCTGTCCGTAGAGATGTTCTTTTCCTGCCTCGGCAATATTTACCAGGTTTGATCTGGATTTTCTGAGCTGACTTTTACTGGTACTGTCTTTGGAAGAAAGCATAAAGCTCGCGATTATCAGGTTCAAAATTACCGCAATAACCAGAACAGATACCACCGCGTTTCCTTTACATTTGTTCATTTTATCTCCGGCAATCAACTTAATTGACATTTCTAATATTGACTTCAGTGCTTTCAGCCAGAAAAACAAGATCATTCCCCTGTCCGATATATCCACCGATAACTGCACTGATAACCTGTGCTGCAGTTCCCGAACTCAGAGATGTTCCTTTATTATCTTTTGGAATAACTGCCAGGGAATCGATAATCATACTGATCCCAGATTCTTTACTGTTAAATTTTCTGTACAGAACCCTCTCATCCGCGGATTTTATGTAATAAGAGATTCTGTCTGCAGAGTAAACATTCGAAGCTGCAGAAAACGGCCCTGCATTTAACGGTGTAGTAAGGTGTATGGTATCAGGATTACTGGAAAGGCTCAAGGCTATTCTGCTGATTTCCCTGAAAATTATACTTCCTCCTTCCACACATACCCATTTGCCCCAGGCGGCATTTCCGGCTGACTCAACAAGAATTCTGGTATCAGAAAATGAAGCATTCTCAACGAGCCTTGTCCTTAGCTGGTTCTTATTTACAAACAGAGTCAATTCATCGCTGCTGGTGTCCGAGAGACGCAGATCGATACCATTTCCAGGAAGTCCCAGACCAGCCATACGGATATCTTTTTCCATCATATCACAGACACTCATTAAATCCCGCTGAAGCAATGCCTTATCGTTTTCTCTTGATGCCGCTTTAGAAAAATTAAGATGCACCTTATAAGCAGAAGAAACTACTACCGCACTCAAACTCACTGCGATAACCAGTTCCAACGCTGTTAGCCCGGATACACCAGATGCGAATTTCATAGTCAGGGTTTTGCAATTATGGTAGAAAGTTTTATTGAATGCTTTCCAGTGGAAAGAGGCCATATAACCGTGAGCTCAATTTTCTTCTGCACACTATCACCGGAAACTGTCCAGCAGCGGATAAATTTGGATCTCACCATATCTGAATTACTCGAAATTGTGTGGTAATCGGCTCTTCGAAGTTCCTCCAACAGCTGATGTCCACATGAGGTTGCTGCAGAAAGCTCTTTTGCAGAGACATTGGAATTAATCAGATTTACTACACAGGCATTAAGCCCAGTGACCAGCAAAGCCAGAATGATCATAGCAACAGTGACCTCAATAAGAGAGCTTCCATTCTGATTACCCATACTGACTCCTTTGTAAGACCTATATTGATTATATGGAAAAATCCGACAGAAAAACGGAAATGAGATTTCCGCTTAATCGAATTAACAAGGAGTTGTCACAAACAGAAGAGGTACAGTTGATCTATATGATACTACATAATTATATTCTTACAGTACTCATGGAAACGGAACACGGTGTGAATCCGTGACGGTCCCGCCGCTGTAACGGGTATCAGTCTTTTTTGGTGTAAATCCAGCCACTGCAGGAGAAAATACTACGAACTCCTGTGGGAAGGTTTTAAGGCTGAGTCTTATCCCGCGAGTCAGAAGACGTCCTGAGCACCTGAATAGCAGAAATCTGATGGAAAAGGGTTTCGGTAAATTTCATTTATGGAATTTGCCGGAGCCCTTTTTGTTTTTTAACACACACTTCAAAAAAGGAAATGATTAAATGGATGTAAAATCGATTCAGGAGAAAATAAAACCGGTTGCAAATGCGATTCTGACCAAAGCGATTCAGGCACGTCTTGACGATTTAACCAAGCCCCAGGGAAGTTTAGGAAGACTGGAGGAGTTTGTCATGCAGTATTGCCTGTGCCGGGGAGATGCTGGAGCAAACATCAATAAAATGGATCTCTTCACATTCGCTGCAGATCATGGGATTACAAATGAAGCTGTTGCCCCATTTCCCAGAGAAGTTACCCGCCAAATGGTTCTCAATATGTGCTCCGGAGGGGCAGCGGTAAGTGTACTGTGTAAAAATGCCGGTATAAATTATCATGTAGTTGACATGGGAGTGGATGCAGACTTCGATGTCCACCCGCAACTGATACAATCCAAGGTCAGCCGTGGTACAGTCAGTTTCAGAAACAACTCCGCAATGACTGCCTCTCAGTGTTACCAGGCACTGGAGACCGGGATAAAACTCGCCAGTAGTTCCGATTGCGATCTGGCAGGTATCGGCGAGATGGGTATCGGTAATTCATCACCTGCCTCTGCTCTTTATTCTCTTCTCCTGGATATAGATCCGGACATGACGGTTGGAGCTGGTACAGGAGCTTCCGGGAAACTTCTTGAAAATAAAAAGAAGGTTATCCGTGAGTCGGTTCAATATCATAAAGAAAGATGGGATAGAAGTGCGATTGATGCACTCACACGGGTGGGCGGACTTGAAATCGCAGGAATGACCGGGTTTTGCCTGGGTTCTGCATTGAAAAGAGTTCCGGTGGCAGTGGATGGATTCATCGCCTCAGCCGCTGCTCTGGTTGCAATTAAAATGGTGCCTGCTATTGGAGATTACCTTTTCTTCGCCCACTCATCGGCAGAGTCGTTTCACCACGGATTTCTGACCATGATAGGGATACGCCCGGTTTTAAGCCTTGACATGAGATTAGGTGAAGGCACAGGATCTGCCCTGGCTATGCAGATTATCCGTCAGGCACTAAACTGCTATCATCAGATGGCGACCTTCAGCTCGGCTGGAGTGAGCAAAGGTAGCGGAGTGGAGAAATGACATATTATACATAACAGAAAGAGAATGCAAGCCGGACTGCAAAAATGGCAATTGCAAATAATACCATTGATACATACATAAGCCTGCTGGCCGAGACTATGTGATGATGCTCCAGAGTCATGGTTGCATCACCAATTAACAGCCCATAATGTGCTTTACCTTTATAATAGTTGAGACCACCAAGCTGCACCCCAAGCGCTCCGGCAAATGCTGCTTCAGAAATGCCGGAATTGGGGCTTTCATGTTTTGAGCCATCTCTTCGTACAATTCTTGCTGCTCCAAATGCGTTCAGTCTCATAATCGCAGAGGCTAAAACAATGCATGGAGCAGTCAATCTTGCAGGTAACCAGTTTGCCAGATCATCTATACGTGCAGATGCCCAGCCAAACTTTATATACCGAGGAGTCTTGTATCCAAATGTGGAATCCAGAGTACTAATTGCTTTGTAAACAATTGCACCTATTGGCCCAAACATCATGGCAAATAATAATGGTGCAGTTACTCCATCTACCAGATTCTCGGCAACCGATTCAACAGTTCCACGCACAATCTGTGGTTCATCGAGATTTTCGGTATCCCGCCCTACCAGCATGCCAAGTGCAAGTCGGGCTCCGGGAAGATCCCCATTTTTAAGAGCATAAAACACTCTCATCGCATGTCGCTGGAGATCACGGGCTGCAAGAGTGGTGTAAATTATAACTATGGAAATAATATCATGTGCATACGGGTTGATCTGCTTTGCTGCAAATAGCAATAAAGCAGTCAGAATTGCACTTCCCCCTGTAATGACTGCAGCAGTAATGATACCCGCGAGGCGGGCATTGCTGAAAAATGCTCGCATAGGCTTTTCAAGCGCAATAGCAGAACGCCCGATATACTTAACCGGATGTGGAAATCGTGGGGGATCACCAAGTATGAAATCCAACACAATTGCAGCTGCAACCTGATATTCTATATTCATCAGAGTCCCATCAGTCGGTAAAGATTTTTTATATCAACAGCATCTCTGAAAATGTTAGCAAGCCGGTCAAGAGCTGGTTCGATATCATAAGTAGTTATAACTTTTCCCAAAGGCGGTAGCCCCCGTTTACTGCGTAACCGGTCCACAAACCACCTCCTAAATTCATCCCGATCGAATATTCCATGCAGATATGTGCCCCAAATGCGATGATCACTGGTGCCCACTCCTAGTGGTTCATTCATATCATTTACAAAGAGTATCTCGGTTTCATTAATGGTGGTAAGCCCATGATGAATCTCATACCCACCTACATGACATCCCGATATTTTGTGTACCCCATCGGTGATTTTTAGTATTTTATCCTGCCCCAATACTGTGCAGATATCCAGTAGTTCAAGACCTCTGTATTCACCACCTACCGATTCAATCCTGTAAGGGTCGGTAATCTCTTTTCCAAGCATCTGGAAACCACCACAAATACCGCAAATATCCATAGTGTTTCTACCGGCCAGCATAACCAGCTTTGCAGCAATCTGACTATCACGAAGCCACTTTATATCTGCAGGCACATTTTTACTTCCCGGTATGATAACTGCATCGAGCTTATCCAGATCAGGATTATTACGCACAATACGCAATGAGACATCGGGTTCAAGACGCAGGGCATCGAAATCGGTGAAATTACTGATATGTGGCAGGTCTATGATACCGATGGTGACGGGGCGTTCTTCCTGATCGATGCCTGAAGTTGCCAAACATTTGAATGTCACTGAGTCTTCTTCAGGAAGCCCCAGGTTGACAATATAAGGGAGCACACCCAGAACCGGTTTACCGGTTTTTTTCAGCATATAGTTAATTGCAGGAGTCAATTGAGATGCATCACCGCGAAACCGGTTTATGATAAAACCTGCCATCAGCTCATGCTCCCATGGCTCAAAAGTTTCCATTGTGCCAATAAAGGAGGCAAACACACCCCCACGGTCGATATCACCTATCAGAAGCACAGGAGATTGAGCATGGAAAGCCATTTTCATGTTAACGATATCTCGATGCTTAAGATTGACTTCTGCAGGACTGCCTGCACCTTCAAGTACAATTGCATCGAATTGTGAAGCCAGTGAATCATAATTTTTTTTTACAATATCAAAAGCAGAAGATTTGTATAGATTGTACTGAGATACATCCATGGAACAGAGTGCTTTGCCGTTGACAATGACCTGTGAACCACAGTTGCTGTCAGGTTTAAGCAGAATGGGATTCATCCGTACATCCGGTTGCAATCGACAAGCCTGAGCCTGTACCACCTGAGCTCTCCCCATTTCACCACCATCAGCAGTCACAAATGAATTAAGTGACATATTCTGAGCTTTGAAAGGTGCCACACTGATTCCATCCTGCACCATCACCCGGCACATTGCAGCAGCCAACACACTTTTTCCTGCGTTGGAAGAAGTCCCCTGAAACATAATGGCAGGTTTGCGTTTTTTCCGAATCACCCGGATTTTTTTACAGTTCAGTATTTCATCAAGATTTGATGCAAGAAGGCTATTATCGGCATCACTGCGAATGGCAATCCGTGTATATCTTTTATCAAGAGCATCGAATGATCCGCATTGTCGAATAGCCATCCGCCTTTTTAACAATGCATTATTCAGTGTATAAGCATCCCAATCCGGTCTGTTAATCTGAAGTAGTGTAAAATTTGCACACGATTCAAATACCTGCAAACCTCCGATTGCATTCAAACGGCGATATTGACGATGACGGCTGGTCTGAATCATCTGGCGTATTCTGACAGCATAATCCTTGTCACGCAGGCATTCAATTCCTGCAGCTTGAGCGAATACGTTTACTGACCATGCCGGAAGAACAGCCCGCAATGCTTTTATCACCGGTTCAGCCGCATGAACAAATCCCAATCTAAGCCCAGGTATTGCATAGAATTTGGTCATCGATTTTAAAACAATGACATTCGGTAGCTCTTCTGAAATAAGACTGACATAACCATTCACAAAATCCGCAAATGACTCGTCAACGACAAAACTGGTTAAAGGTGCAGCTCTGGCTGCTCTTATTATGGCAGACCGGTCAACCAGACGGCCGGTTGGATTGTTAGGCTGACCGAAAATAACAGCTTCACCACCACTCAAGCTTTTAGCCAGAGCTTCGATATCAAACAAAAAATCATTTGCAGCACTCAGAACTACTGGCTCTACTATTTTCCCCGCCAATCGGAAAGCTGCATTGTAATCACTGTAAGAAGGCACTGGGATTATAGCCCGGTAACAGTTCAGAATACGGGGTAATGCGTAGAGAAGTTCCGTTGAGCCATTCCCTGCCACAATATGTTCACATTTGCAGCCATGCACCATCGCAAAGGCACTGATTAAATCGTTGCATTCTCTGTCTGGATATTGGATTACCTGCTTGGCTGCAAGCTGAATTGTTGCCCGAAACCCCTCAGGAGGTCCGGCAGGGTTGATGCTTGCACTAAAATCTATAATCTCCTCATCAGAGCATCCTGCCTTGCGTGCTAAATCGCGAATATGGCCACCATGGTGGATTAATGTGTCATTTATAGAAAAAATAGTGCCCGGTTGGTCGTTATATTCTGTCATGTTTGTATCCCGAAAAAGACCTCTATAGCATTGCGTGATTGGGATGGCCGTTTTTCATCCGGAATACACATCTTGCCAGACTCCTATACCTTTACCACGGGCAGGAGTAGAAATATTCGGGAAGGTCTTCTGACTCTCGGTTCATCCTGACAGCCGCTCCTTCCCATCCCGATTTGCATGGACAGTGGTTCATTGCGACATTAGTCCCCGAATACAGCGGCGGGTCCGTGACGGAGTTACACCGTCTTCCCTATTTTACGGCCATAGCGGCCACCCGAATGGATTT
>JAEZKP010000013.1 GCA_023436145.1 Fibrobacterota bacterium
AATTTGTCGCAGACACGCTGGAGAAGCACCAGGACTATCTTCGCCGAAAACACCGGGTGGCAGATTATGAATATGTTCTGGAAAATATTGCTCAAAAAGTTTGTCAAGAGTACCGAATCACCATAAATGAATTAAAAAGAAGAGGAAGAAAAAATAATAGAGCTTTTGCACGTGCAGTTTTCTGCTACCGTTTACATATTCAGGAGTTTATCCCACTATCGGTTATTGCACGATTTCTTGGCACTACGATTTCTCCCATTGCAATACTGGTCCAGAAGGGAACCGTAATTAACGAAGGTGTCTTTGCATAATTGTAGCTTGTGAGTAATAAATTTCTTAATCATCACTGTGAGTCTACTGACAATAGCTCTATAAAAGCTTCATATGTCATTCTTCATTAATTTATAAAAAAAGCTCACTCTCAGCGAAAATATTGACAATCAAGTAAATGGGACTGGCAATTTATTCAGTCTAATCATTTTATTATTAATAGGTAAAAAAACAGTTCGTCACTTCAGTCTGAGGAGCCGGATTATGTTAATCTCCTTCAGTATGCAGGTCCTCTTAGGAGTATCTGGTACTTTACGACACAACTATTGCGTCACAAAAACCAAACAACCAGAACTGGGGGGATTATAAAACAAAAAAAATGGTCCGTCCCCTCAGGCCGTCCCCTCAGACCAGCTTCCCACTCCAATCATGCATCACCGCCTGATATCCCATTCTCCTCAAATCCGCCTTCACCTGCTCCAGCGTCCTCTCATCTGCTATCTCAAACTGAGAGGTAGAGGCATCTCCGGTATGACCACCCACCGCTGTGGATACTCCAGCGGACATCTTGGTAACGCCCAGAGGAATTATAGCATTACGAAATTTCTCCGATTCACGGGTAGATACCGTTATCGTGGCATAAGGTAAAAAAAGACGACTAGCCACCATCATCCGCACAAACTGCCTGTCATTTACCAGGAAGGATGAAGAGTACTCTCCTGCTTGCGGCCGTAAACGGGGAAAAGACACACCGAGCTCTACCGATGGATACTCTTTCTGAATATATGCTGCATGCAACGCTGTAAAAAACGCTTCATAACGCCAATCATACAAACCGAACAATGCCCCTATGGTAACTGCTCTTATCCCCTGAGCGCAGACTCTTTCCGGAGTTTCCAGCCTGAAACGGTAATCAGCCTTGGGACCACCCTTATGAAGTTCTGCATACAAGGCCTGGTTATATGTTTCCTGATAAATGGTAAGACCGTCAACTCCCGCAAGAATCAGTTCAGAATACTCTTCTGAAGTCATCGGATAAATTTCGATACTAACAGATGAGAAATACTCGCGGAGAATCATCACTGCATTTTTGATGTAGTCAAGGGTGACCAGAGAAGGAGCTTCACCTGTAAGTAAAAGAATATGACGTATTCCACTCTGGCTTATTTTCTGTGCTTCTTCTCTGATCTCACTCAGCTTGAGATGCCTGCGGTTTATCTGATGCTGACTGGCAAAGGAGCAGTAAGCGCATTTATTCTGACAATAATTAGATATGTAAAGAGGAGTAAAGATCTTTACCGTTTTACCGAAATGAATACATGTCTGCATCGCCGCTTTCCGGGCAATTTCTTCCAGAAACGGATCAGCTGCATCAGAGAGCAATGATAGGAAGTCGAATTCCGTAAGATTGTCTTTTGATAGAATGCTTTTTACCTTCTGAGAAGTCACTTCAGAGCAGTACCTCTCGATATCAAAATCATTCCAGGACTGCATAAAGTCAAAAAAGGACATAAAAAGCCTCAGCTTCCCAGAAAGCCGGTCAGTGGCGATGATGCGCTGGCAAATCTGGACTGCCCTGCCATTCCAGAGAGAAACGCCAGCCGGCCTGCTTCTATAGCCAGTTTAAATGCTTTGGCCATGGAAACCGGATCTTCGCTGGCTGCAATAGCAGTATTTAAAAGAACTGCATCGGCACCCATTTCCATGGCCATTGCCGCATGAGATGGACAACCGATCCCAGCATCTATTATTACCGGCACATCGATCTCAGAGATCATGATCTCCAGCAGCTCTCTTGTTTGCAAACCTCTGTTAGACCCGATAGGTGCCCCCAAAGGCATTACCGCCGCAGCTCCGGCATCCACCATTTTTCTGGCACTGGTTAGATCGGGAAGCATATAGGGTAAGACTACAAATCCCTCTTTAGCCAGAATTTCTGTGGCTATAACAGTTTCTGAATTGTCAGGAAGAAGGTATTTAGAATCATTTATAACCTCTATTTTAATCCAGTTTCCGCAGCCCATAGCCTGAGCAAGACGTGCGATTCTCACCGCCTCCTGAGCAGTTCTGGCACCAGAGGTATTAGGGAGCAGTATCTTGCCTTCGGGTATGTAATTAAGGATACTCTCATCAGGTCTGTCAAAATCTATTCTTCTCAGCGCAACAGTAATAACATCACACCCCGCTGCCTGGAGTACATCTTTAATTATACTGTCATCCCTGTATTTACCGGAGCCGGTTATCAGGCGGGAGCTTATTGCTTTCCCCCCAATAATCAGTTGATCATTCATTTTCACCCCCCGCCTACAAAACGGAGAATCTCTACGGAATCCCCTTCCTGCAGGATATATTCTTTAAATTGCTCTCTTTTTATAATGGAATTATTAACTTCTACTACAACCCGCTCAGCGCACAGTGATTTATCATTAAGCAGATCAAGTAACGTTTTTTGGGGAGTGATTGATTCAACTCTTCCATTTATCTTGACATTCACACTCATACAATTACATGTCTCCAGATACAAACTCTTTAAAATCCCCGTTTCCCGCCTTATTGTAGACTTTTGCTCCCGGAGGTACAGAACGGATTATCCAGGTGTTACCACCGATAACAGCTCCCTTGCCAATCACAGTCTGTCCTCCCAGAATTGTGGCATTGGCGTAAATCACCACATCATCTTCTATGTCCGGGTGTCGTTTTATTTCTTTAAGCAGATTTCCCTCTTTATCGATCACAGACAGTGCACCGAGAGTAACTCCCTGATAGATCTTCACATTGCGACCGATTCTGCAGGTTTCACCAATGACTACACCAGTTCCATGGTCAATAAAAAAACGGGGACCGATCTGAGCACCAGGATGAATGTCAATACCGGTCCTGCTATGTGCTCTTTCAGCCATGATCCTGGGTATTATGGGAACATCAAGTTTATAGAGTTGATGTGCGATTCTATGAGTGGCAATTGCTTCTACAAAAGGATAACTGAGAATTATTTCATCGATATAGCGGGCAGCAGGATCACCATCATAAGCAGCCTGCAGGTCCTCCATAAGGGTCTGCCTGATTGGGACCAGAGACTCAATGAGCCGGGTTAAAGCCTGTGTTGCCCGTTCTTCACAGTTACAGGTTGTGCAATTGTCCTTTTTGCAGCGATATTTGTAAACTTCGCGGATATGTTTCACCAGTTTGAAACTGATGTGGCGGAGTATATCAGAAAGGAAAAAATTGACATCATCGTTTTTAATGGTGTCTCTGCTGTAGCATCCTGGAAAAAGTGCAGCCAGAAGATCATCAAGGACTTCGTAAATCTCATTTCTGCCGGCAAGATCCAGTCCATCATTTTTCTGTGAAGTATTGGAAAGGAGAATGCTTCTTTCCAGGTTGTTTACCACTTCCGGAAGTTCCGTATTCATCCATTCTCTTAAATCTGTCATTATAATTCCATAAAATCAGTAAGAGGTCGTCTCATGAATATACTTGATCCATTGAGAAAAAAATTCTGTTCTGTGCGATCTCCAGGTATTGACTGGATTGTCAATATCCAGATTTCGTGGAGCCTTCACATCTGTTCTGCCTTTGTTCCTGTCTCTGAGATACTCTTCCACCAGACGGCGCGGTTCGTATTCCGGATGGCCCAGATGAATTAAAAACCGCTGATCTGTGCTCTCAAAAATCATATACCCGGCATCCTTGGCATAAGCTAAAGGATGAATATTACCCTTATCCCTTTCCAACTCCAGGACTTCATCAGGAATACCGGCATGCCTGCTCTGAGCGCACCAGAAAACATCATCCATCTCACCTGTAATAGGATGATTTCTGTCAAGGTTTGTTGTCTCAAACACCCCGAAAATCTTTTCAGGATATACCACCTTGTCTATTCCTAAAAATTTGGCCAGAGCCAATCCACCCCAGCAAATCCCCAAAGTAGAAGCAATATTGTGACGTGCATACTTCAGAATGCGGGTTATCTCCTCCCAATAGGAAACCTCCTCAAATGGAATCTCCTCCACAGGGGCACCTGTGAGAATTAATCCGTCAAGATGATTTTTTCCAACCGCTTCCTCAAATGGCACATACATCTTTTCCAAATGTGACTGATCGCTACTTTGATATTTATGAGTTTTCAGTTTTATCCAAACCGGCTCAATCTGCATTATAGAGCGACCCAGAGGATGAAGCAGGCTGAATTCATAAGTCTCCACCTTTGGCATAATATTGAGAATGCCAATCCGAAGTGCCCTTATATCCTCCCGAAGAGCTTCATCAGTAGAAATACAGATAACCCTGCTTTTCTCTAATGCGCTTTTAGCATGATAATCCTGGGGAAGAACTATGGTCATTTACAAAACCCCTTGAAAACAGATGGTGCTACTTCAAATACTCCACATCCAATAAGTAGAGGATGGATAAAATACATTTTCTAAACAGCGATTACGAATAAAGTTAATGTTTTTCGACTCCATCAGATACAATAGTCAGAATTTTGAACTGAATTCTCCAAATCAACCAGGTCCTGCAAAGACTTGGATGAGAGATTTTTCCTCCATAGATCTGCTAATTCACCCCAAACCATTCTGGCTGAACACCGGTCTGACTTCTCACAACTTTTTCCGGAAGATACACACTCCACCAGATTAAGTGGTCCCTCCAGGGCTTCCACTATCTCCAAAACAGTGATCTGTGAGGGGGGTCTGCATAAAACATACCCACCATTGCTTCCCCTGGTAGTTTCTATAATACGGATGTTTTTCAAAACAATCAGCAGATTTTCCAAGTATGAGTCAGAGAGCCCCTGCTTCTCAGCAATCTCTTTTCTTTTAGCAGGAGCACCACCGTATGTTTTGGCGATTTCAGTCATTGCCCGCAGGCCGTACCTGGCTTTAGTTGATAATTTCATAATATCTCTTTTTTAATGAATGTTTATAAACTTAGTAGGAAAATAATACGAAGATGGTTTATTCTGGGAAATTTTCTATAAATGACCTTAGTACAGTGATAATCCCATTCCCTCTTTTTCTGGCGAGCATCTTTCTTTTCACATTACATCACAAAAAACCGTTCAGCCGGCGGGTGTCTTTAATATGTTTCACATATTTAGAATCACTCAATTCACTATGTTCCATTAACCAGCCGGTCAGAAAAATTCTTAAGGCCGCAGGGTTAAGCTGACCCGCTTCAAAATTATTTAGAAAACTAATAAACTTAGCAGCCATATTTTCGTGGTCCGATTGATGTTCAGCAAAACCAGGTGCATTATAGGCTCTCATCAGATGTTCTTCACTGGTGAAATGAAAATTCAGATACCGTTCAATCTCTTCCAGAATCGTTTTCATCGAAGCAGCATCGGTTACTTCTGTTGATTTTTCAATACTATCAAATAATTGGTAAAGGTAATGATGCTGAACATCTATCTCTGCAAATTCCAGTATATATCGTCCATTCTGATCTTTCATTGTTTTTACGCTCTCTGAAGTTTATTGGTTAGTTAGTTTTTCTACAGACATGTTTTCCGCCATAAAACAGAATTTGATTTTCCAGACGGTGAGTTAAGGTAAAAAATAGTTCTTAAACCTGGTCAGAACTCCAGTTTTCGTTAAATTTTAAAGGGTGCGGATATTATTTTATATACCTTTTTCTCAAAATTGCTATATTGTGGCACTAAGGAGGTTACAGGATAGTCATGAAAACGGTTGTAATCAAAATTGGTGGAGCCACTGTCGATGCAGAAGGTCTGCTTCGGGAGCTTGGTCAGAGTATTCATAAACTGCTTCCCGGTTCCTTTCCAGTAGTGGTACATGGAGGTGGAAAAGATATAGCCAGACAGCTTTCTCTTTTAAATAAAGAATTTACCTTTATTGAAGGAATGAGAGTCACTGACAGTGAAATGGTCAAGATAGTACAGATGGTGCTCTCAGGTGATGTCAACAAACGCATAGTCAATGCCCTGCAGCAGGAGAATGTAAAAGCTTTCGGCTTCAGTGGTGTGGACAATAATCTTTTTATGGCCTCCAGAATGCTTTTAAGAGGTCAGGATATCGGTTTCGTGGGAAAAATTGAAACTGTTAATACTTCAATTATCGACATGTGTAAAAATCACAGTCTCATTCCAGTTATCTCCCCCATCAGCCGGGATAATGAGGGAAATATATACAACGTAAATGCAGACCTGGCTGCCAGCGAACTTGCCATGGCATTGAAAGCAGACGATCTGATCTTTGTTTCTGATGTTCCGGGAGTACTCATTGATGACACAGTGAGAAAAGAGATTCCTACATCTGAAATAGAGGAACTTATAAAACAGGGATACATTACCGGAGGCATGGTTCCCAAACTTCGTTCTGCTGCAGAGGCAGTGAATCGCGGAGTAGGCAGGGTTCATATCTGCGGATGGAAAGACAGTGAAACCTTGCGCAATGAACTGACCACTTCTAATTCAGAAGGTACAGTCATTTTCAGGAAAGATTGACTGCATAATCGACTTTGACTATTTACTATACCTGTTCCAAAGTGAATTAAAATGAAGAAAAAAGATTATAACGATCTCTTTGTCCCCACATACAAACGGGACGGATCGCCTTTAACAGAAGGCAAAGATGTTTACCTGTACGATGCAGATGGTAATAAATATCTGGATTTTAGTACTGGAATAGCTGTAAATGCTCTGGGACATGCTCACCCTGCGCTGATAAAAACACTGCGCGAACAGGGCAAAATGCTGCTCCATTCATCCAATCTTTATTTTTCACTACCTCAGATTGATCTTGCAAAATCACTTCTGAAAAAAAGCTTTGGTGAGCGGGTATTTTTCTGCAATAGCGGAACTGAAGCCAATGAAGCAGCCATTAAGTTTTCCCGTAAATGGGCTAAAAGGATCAGCGCAGATAAATATCATGTGCTCTCATTTACCGGTGGATTCCACGGAAGAACTTATGGAGCTCTCAGTGCTACGGCTCAGGAGAAATTTCATCATGGCTTCGAGCCTATTTTAGAGGGATTTCACTACGCCCCGTTCAATGACATCGAAAATACAAAGAAACTGCTTGATCAGAACTCATTTGCAGCCGTCATTGTCGAACCGGTTCAGGGTGAAGGTGGTATAATCCCAGCCACAAAAGAGTTTCTTCTCTTTCTGCGGGAATATACCGAAAAGAATTCCATAGCACTAATCTTTGATGAAATACAGTGCGGAATGGGGCGCACAGGATCACTTTGGGCTTATGAACAATTTAAAATAACTCCCGATATTATGACTCTTGCCAAACCAATTGGTGGAGGACTTCCTCTCGGGGTAGTCGTATGTAAAGAAAATATAGCCATGGCAATTTCCCCTGGAGATCATGGGACTACATTCGGAGGGAACCCGGTTTCCTGCGCCCTGGGTTCAACTGTACTGGATATAATCTCTAAAAAGCCATTTCTTAAAGAGGTCAAACAGAAAGGCGAGTATCTTAAAAAGAAACTTAATGAACTAAAAAAGAGATTTGATATTATTCAGGAAGTCCGGGGAATTGGCTTGCTAATCGGGATTCAGCTTAATGAAGATCCTTTGCCGGTTATTAAACGATGCAAGATGCAGGGACTTCTGGTGGTAAAGGCGGGTCAGAACACCATCAGGATGCTGCCACCTTTGATTGTAAAGACAAAAGAGATCGACAAGGCAGTATCAATACTGGAAAAAGCTTTAAAGAGCCGAGATGAGTGATGAAAATAGCTGCTTTTTAGGGATAGAAAAAAAGTAGCATCAATCACACAGTTCTGGTTTATCTTAATATAAAACGTAAGGAAATGTTATGGAAAAGGTTGTTTTACTGTACTCCGGTGGTCTTGACACATCAATAATGATTAACTGGTTAAAAGAAAATTATCATTGTGAAGTAATCGCCATGTGCGCAGATCTTGGTCAGGAAGAGGAACTGAGCGGACTGGAGGAGAAAGCACTCAAAACCGGTGCATCCAAACTTTACATCGAACATCTCACAGAAGAATTTATAGTAGATTACATCTACCCCACTCTTAAAGCAGGCGCAATCTATGAGGGCTCATATCTTCTGGGAACCTCTTTTGCCCGTCCGCTTATTGCAAAAAAAGCGGTAGAGATTGCACATAAAGAAGGTGCTACAGCGGTTGCGCATGGTGCCACCGGAAAGGGTAATGATCAGGTAAGATTTGAACTCACCGTTATGGCTCTGGACCCGAAACTCAAAATCATCTCTCCGTGGAAAGATCCACTCTGGAATCTTCATTCACGAGAAGATTGCATCGCTTATGCCGAGAAACACAACATTCCTGTCACACAATCAAAAAAACGGATTTACTCTGAAGACAGGAACATCTGGCATATCAGTCATGAAGGTGGCGTTCTGGAAAGCCCTGCAGCTGACCCCCCGGATGATGTGTATACCTTGAGTTCGACAGTGGAAAATGCTCCGGATAAAGCCGAATATGTGGAGATAACTTTTGAAAAAGGTACTCCGGTAGCAGTAAACGGTAACAGACTTAAACCTGTGGAGCTTCTTAAGGAACTTAATAGAATCGGTGCAGTGCATGCGGTTGGTCATGTGGATATGGTCGAGAACCGGCTTGTAGGAATTAAATCCAGAGGTGTATACGAAACTCCGGGTGGAACTCTTTTATACACTGCGCATCGGGAACTGGAGAGACTTGTACTGGACAAGGACACCAGCCACATGAAAGAAACACTGGCTATCCGATACGCGGAACTGGTTTACAATGGTCAATGGTTCTGTACTTTACGTTCAGCTCTGGATGCATTTGTTAATGTAACGCAGCAGAATGTAACCGGCACAGTTCGCCTGAAATTATACAAGGGAAATGCTATTCCGGCAGGAACCAGAGCAGAAAAATCCCTGTACCTTGAAGATCTGGCGTCTTTTACCGACACAGCCCTGTATGATCAGAAGGATGCCACCGGGTTTATTAAACTCTTTGGACTGCCCATGAAAGTGGCCGGACTTGTGGAAAGAAAGAAAGGCTGATCATCTGAAATGAGCAGTCTGGATGTAATAATAGTTGCCGCCGGGTCAGGAACCCGGCTTGGCTTATCCACACCCAAAGCATTTGTCCCGCTTATGGGAAAGCCTCTTCTTTCCTACTCCCTTGAGACATTTCTCTCTCATCAGGCGATAAATTCAGTTATTCTGGTTGTTCCGGACTCTATGTATGAATCTGCAAACAGGGAGTTCTCTTCTATACGGGTGAAAGTTACAGTCGGAGGAGAGCACAGATGGCAATCCGTTTGTAAAGGTATAGATGCTTCTGATGCAGAGTGGGTGATGATTCATGATGCTGCGCGTCCGTTTGTCAATGCAATGGTGATCGATCGTATTCTGGACAGAATATCCCAGTATGATTGCATCATCACTGTTACCCCTGAAGTGGACACCATACGTATGTTTGCGGGTGATGAGGCAGGAGAAACAGTTGACAGAGATAAACTGGTGCGGGTTGGAACACCACAGATGTTTCGCAAAGAGGTACTCTGTCAGGGGCTGGCCATGGCTAAATCAATGGAAAGCCCTCCCACCGACGAAGCGGTTCTGATGCAGCAAATGGGTGTAAAAGTGGGAATTGCCTGGGGGAATCCCAAAAATTTTAAAATTACTACACTTTCTGATCTGGAGATAGCGGAGGCACTCATTGCAAGAAATCAACAGATGTCCCTGGGCGGGAAATGATCCTGATTACTGCCATTACCATGATTTTGAGTGGGGAGTGGCTGTTCATGATGACCGTAAACTCTTCGAAATGCTCATTCTGGAAGGTTTCCAGGCTGGCCTCTCCTGGCTTACCATTTTAAAAAAACGTGATAACTTCCGTAAAGCATTCGCTGATTGGAAAGTTGAAAAAATCGCTTCATTTGATTCTGATGATGTAAACAGGCTGCTTAATGATTCCGGAATTATCCGTAACCGCCGGAAAATAGAATCCACCATCAATAATGCGAAACGATTTATTGAAGTCCGCAAGGAGTTCGGTACTTTTGATAAATATATCTGGAAATTTACTAACTATAAAATCTTATATCCGCAAACTCCGCCGGAAAATATTTCCGACCTCCCTACCCATACCCCGGAATCCGATGCTATGAGTAAAGATTTACAAAAACGTGGTTTTAACTTTGTGGGAACGGTTATCTGTTATTCGTTTATGCAGGCGGTAGGTATGGTCGATGATCATGTTAAGGGATGCTTTAAGTTCAGCCGGAAGCCAGGATGAATTTTTGATAGATGAGTCGGTGACAGCAATGTTATAGTATATAATTGCCATGATTTATAGCTAAATGAGCGGTTTTCAAAGGGATCTGCGTCTATCCGGATGTATGATTCAGAAACAAGGGAGATCAAAATGAAATTAACTACCCGTTTTTTATCGGCCATTTTACCGGCATCTCTTTTAGTGTTTACCAACTGCGGACTTCTTGATGAACTGGTCCTTACTGAAGAACCCACACAAAAAAGAATGCAGGGAATCTGGATGGTTACCAAAGCCACTAACGAATTCGGTGATGATATAATGGATAAGATCAACTTCCCTGCCACCGTTTTCCAACTTGGTAATGACAATTCACTCAGTTCAACCGCCGGGCCCATGGCCACCTACCTGGTTTATGGTGCTAATAAATACGCCAGTGTGGCATCCAAAATCGACCAGGTGTTTGACTATACAAGATTGGATCCTGATGACGGCGAGTGGTTTATTGAGGACGGAGTAGTATATCGCTTTACCATGTATTTTAAACTGATTAGCCTCCCCGGGACTTCATCTCTTGAGAATTTGCTAAACTTATTAGGAGTCAATGTACCCCTTCTGCGCCAGGTCATCTATCACAAATTCATCGATGTAAAAGTTACCTTTGAATCGGATGATGTTATGACCTGGGAATTTGACAACCAAACAACCACTGACTACTATACGGTAGACGGCCAGGGTAACAGGGTTCCTATAAGTTTTGTCACAGATAATTTTTCTCGTTCCAGATTTGTTCTAACCAAACAGGTTAAGAATCTTCAGGATGTGATAAAGGATGCTTCCAGGAATTAAGTAGAACCGGGTAGCATCGTTTAGACCTTCTGCTACAGCACTGATTTTTTTAAGCAGAATGCTTGATTTATTCCCATGGTCAACTTGCCATAATGAATTGATCTATTTATATTTTCATTGGTCGCTAACACCGATGTGTGAAAATATAAATAGTTTACCATGCTGAAGCGAAGGGGATAAAAAATGGCCTGGTTCTCACGATTTACCCGTTTTGGAGACATGCATTGGGTTTTCGGTCAGGAAAGCGCCATTTCCTGCGGTGTTGCATGTGCTATCATGGCGGCATACAAAATTAACAAATTGCGGCCTGGTACCAGATCATCTTTTACCGAAAAAGAGATCCTGCAAAAAGCAACTACTCTTTTTGGCCCCAATCCGCTTGGTGGCGGCGGTTTAGGGAATAACCAGATGGTGATGCTTTTAAATCATCCGGACTTACATATGGGTGGATGGCAATATTCCAGATACCCACAGAACGATATTCCGGCAAAGATTTTACAAAAGGTGGGGACTTGCGGCGGTTTCGGACCAGTAATTAATGTAAAACCGATTATCGCTGGTATCGATTGGACTGGTGGTGGAGGCCACTGGGTAGTTATAGATACAGTCCGGGAATTTAATGGACAAAAATATGCCACCATCTGTGATCCATGGGATGCAAATGTACATGTAGTTCCATTGAATTTGAATACGACTTTTAACTACACCGGACAACGCACCTGTGGTGTAGATTTTGGAGGAACTCACTTTAAATACAAATCCCCATCGAATGGTGGTATTTTTTTAGGTGATGTCCTAACAAGGTGAAAGAAACAGTGACTCTTTAAGTTGCCTTTTTTTTACTTTTCTACTGCGGCTGAAACTGCAGTGAACTATTATAGAACGCAATAAAGAGTGACTATACCTGAATTGGTAATTTTTAAAGGCTTACAATTACTAATACCAATATTTTATTGCTTAAGCACCTGGATTTCCGATTAACAACTCAGATACTGTTATTTTCGGTTTGAAAAAGCATAAAATCAATATCAAAGCACATAATCATGAGACAAGTTATCTGTCTCATATCACACGGAGTTAACTATGATTCATAGAGAATATTTATTCGGTCTTGTCGCAAATGATTATGATATTCCAGGTATATTTGGAACTCCTGACACCCGTCATCCTGGCACCTGGCGCATTCTTTGTTCTTATGATGATGGAAAGGCTCATAAACAAACTTTATTTTCCAGACTTTCAGCGCATGGACAGCATGAAGCGGCCAGGACATGGCAATTGCACCATGTAGTTGAACGCCAACACTACGCCGATATCGATTTTACCGGCGAATTACTCACCCTGTACCGATCTGCACTCCCATGCGTTCTGCTTCCTCAGGAGGAACATAGAGTGTATAATAGTCTCCTACATATCCAGGAAACATCTGATCTTTATCGTGATATAAGTTTGTCCAGTGATGTTATTAAACGCTCTCAGACGACAGCCGCCGAAGCTAAAAACCGGGCTAATCATCCCCGATTGCGACAGCGTGCAGAAGAACTGAAAAGACTCTACCAGAATGCCTATACAGGTGATTCGGTTCTTACTACAGTCGCCATAAATGTAATAAATTCAGCGTTAAAAAAACTTACTTAGTGTATGTATCGTGCCTGTTTTAATATGTTACGATAATTATATCTCATCATTTTATCAGAGCAAATCATATCTCATGAAAAAGAAAATGTCTGAACATCATCATTGCGATTGTGAGAATCAAATCGAGACTGAGCCACTACTGCACGAAAAAATGTTGAACCCAACAGATTCCATTCTATCAAAGATCACCATTACACAACCGGTGTACTCAGGCGGTAAGAATCAAATAAACGGAATTGTTGTAGGCAGGATTATCCATATCGAAGAAAAAAACACTCCACTGGTGGATTTCCCGTCTAATATCTCGGATAAAGCAATCCAGGCATTATCAACAGTTGCAGTTGGACCAGATG
>JAEZKP010000015.1 GCA_023436145.1 Fibrobacterota bacterium
TTGTTTGAATTTTGAATAATTGGTAATTGGGATTTGTTTAGGATTTGGTGTTTGTGATTTGGAATTTATTTGCGTGCCCTACTTCTTATGAAATCTTATGTTTGTTAAATTAACCGGACACTTCTGGAATAATTTAATATTTTAATAAAAAGAGTATAAAATGAAAGTCGCTTGTTTTAGTGTTGCAGCTGTTGATTTCTTTCCGCAACAAAACGCCTGGTATGCAGGAGGAAATTCCTTGAATCAGGCTGTTCGTTTCCGTCAGTTAGGGCACCACAGTGCTTTTGTCGGGGCATTAGGAACCGATGATGCTGGTGATCGTATCGCAACATTGCTAAACGACGTACAGATCGATACAAATTGCCTTCAGAGGATAGAAGGGTTCACCGCTCGAAATCAGATTGTTAATGACTCTTCCGGTGAAAGGTATGGGATAGAAGGTGCATGGGAGAGTGGGGTTTATGAGTCATATAGTATTAACCAGGACATTTGGAATTACCTGGAAAATTTTGATGTCTGGGCTACGCATGCCAATTGTCCCTTTTACCAGGTTGTACTCGAGCGTAAAACTGAGAAACAGATACTGAGTGTAGATTTCCTGCATCTGCGCGATTATGATTTACTCAAAAAGAGCCTGAATGTGGCGGATATTGTTTTCTTTGGGGGGACCCCTGATATGGTGGAAGAGCTGGCTCAAATAGCACAAACAACACCAGGGAAGGTCATTGTATTAACGCTGGGAGCAGGTGGGAGTATGGCGTTCTCAGGTATACAGGTCTTTACGCAAGTTGCTTTGCCTCTTGAGAAAGTAATCGATACAACCGGATGTGGTGATGCATTTCAGGCTGGATTTACCGCAAATTATTATCAAAACAAGGATATACAGAAAGCTCTGTTAGCCGGGGCGGAACTGGGTCGAAAAGCAGCTATGAGTTATGGTGGTACTCCATGGAAAGCAGGGAAGAGCTGCTAAATAAAGTTTCCACCGGCAAATACGACAATCACAATTCTCATGACCTATGATAAATTTCAAAGCACTCACGATTGGTGACAAATATAATAGACCCACCTTAGCAAAGCTTTGGGGGTACAAATCTTTTAATGCAATAAGCAGGGGCGTCTTTTCACCGCAAGGAATGGATATTCTGATTTTCTTTATTACGAAGGAAAAACAGGAAACTCTTACACAATATGAAGACCATATAAATTCCGATGTTCTCTTTTGGGAAGGAGAAAAGGGGCACGGTTCAGACAAGAGGATAATTGAACGGAAAGACCAGATTCATGTTTTTTATAGAGAGAGACATCACAGCGATTTTGTATATGAGGGGAGAGCTGTTTTAAGAAGTTATAATTTGTTTTCAGACAGACCATCCAAATTCACATTTAATTTGATTGATAAGAAGATTGAGATTGCAGATATGGTAGCGGAAATAAAAGCTGAGTATGGTATTCCTGAAACTGAAAGGGAAGCAATCATAAAGAGCAGAGTAGGGCAAGGGTTATATAGGAACAGGTCTATTGAACTCTGGAAGACATGCTGCGTAACAGGTTTTTCAAAAGAAAAGGTCTTGATAGCTTCTCATATTAAGCCATGGAAGCTATCAAATAATGAAGAGCGAATAAATCCATATAATTCACTACTGTTAGTCCCAACATTAGATAAGTTATTTGATAATGGATATATCGGATTTGAACCTACAGGAAAAATAATGCTCTCAAATAAAGTTGAAAAAATAGATTGGGATAGAATTGGCATTACCCAAGATTTACGTCTCAGGGAAGTTCCATCTGAAACAAAGAATTTTTTAGAGTATCACAATGAATATATTTTTGATCTTGCACCTAACTTGTAATAAATATGGGAATTTTTGCTTGATTTCATAAATAATTCACATACTATTGCCCGGAAGAAGCAATGGTATGGTGAGTGGGATAATTTGCCTGAGATCATTATTTACAATGCGAAAAACAGGATGAAGAATAAATGGCTAATTACGTTTTAATCCATGGATCTTTGAGTGGTGGTTGGTGTTGGACCAAAGTAAAAATGTTACTGGAAAGTATGGGGCACAAAGTAATTGCACCCGATCTTCCCGGGCATGAGCCGGATTCTCCAATTCTTCCCCAGGATATAACAATGGAGAGATATGTTTCGTTTGTATGTGACATTGTTGAATCCAATAAGGAAAAAGTGATTCTGGCAGGGCATAGTTTGGGTGGTGCAATAATCACCAAGGTCATTGATAATATCACAGATGACATTGTTGAAAGAGCTTACTATATTAGTGCTTTGGTACCCCATAATGGTGATATAATCGGAAAAATGCTTAAGGACGATGTCGAATCTGAGTTGCGAAATGCATTCAGGATGAATTCAGATAAAATGATAATTGAACCGGTATGGGAGATGGTAAGTGAAGTATATTACAATGGCTGTAGTGATGAAGATTCTGAATTCGCAAAAAAGAGAATCGTACCGCAATCCATAATTCCTTTTAGCACGCCAATCGAATTAGGAAAATTAAAAGATATCAGGCGCATCGGTATTGTTAGTGAATATGACAGATCTTTGTCACCAGATTATCAAAGACTTATGTATCGTAAAGCTAAGTGTGAGATCAGAAGTATCTACTCAGGGCATGCAGCATTCTTTTCTAAACCTTCTGAATTAGTTGAATTATTGTTGGAAGAATAAAAAATGAAAAGTACCGCGCAAGACTATTGTCAATCCTGCATCACATTTCCGTGCACGATATATAGAAAAGAGCATTGAAAATGGCTGACAGAATCGAAAATGAGAAGTTTTCAAGAAAAATCATCTATTTACTGGCGCAGATGGAAACAATGTCCGTGGACATGCTTTCTGGTCTCTATTCTACGGCAGGATTTAAGCCGGATATCAGATCCTGGATTTCATTCACATCAAAATTTGTACTATCTCTTAGTGTATTGTTCATAGTTTCAGGAGTGATATTCTTTTTCGCTTATAATTGGCGTGAACTTCATAAATTTACGAAGCTCTCAATTGTGAGTGGTCTGATTGTTATTCCTTCCATATTCGCTTTGCTTTCTGATCTGAAAAGGTTCTATGCAAAAATATCACTTTTGGCAATAGCTTTATTTACCGGATGCCTTCTTGCGGTTTTTGGCCAGATATATCAAACTGGAGCCAATGCCTATGATCTTTTTCTAAATTGGGCAATTCTTATAACTGGAATTGTTCTTATTTCAAACTTCAAACCTCTTTGGTTTTTATGGATAGTTCTTTTAAACACATCAATAATATTATATGCAGGCCAAATATTACGGCATTGGATTGAACCGCTTGCTTTTATTTCTCTGTTCACTTTAAATGTAATTGCTTTGTTTATTTATGAATACTTTGGAATAAGAGATAATCCTCAGTTTGAATCCCGATGGTTACCCAGATTTTTGGGTTTTGCAGTAGTTTCCTCTATAACTGTTGCAGGTATCGCTGGTATTGTAACTGAATTTGAAGAAACCGGATACCTCTTCTGTCTTATTCTGGCTATTATAAGTTATGCCGGAGCCATCATTTTCTATTCGCGGAAAGTTTATGACCTATCTTCCATTGCAGTATCATTTGTTTGCATAATAGCAATGGTATTCTCGACAATTTTAAAATTCAGTAATTTTGATGCCGCTTCAATCTTCTTTGTTGGTGGATTTTTAATTGTCGGATTAACTGTATCTTCAGCAGCATTATTGATAAAAATCAATAATGTCTGGAAAACACGAGTATGAAAATAATAAAATCGGTAAAAAACGTTCTTGAGGAGTCTAACCTTAGTGAAGATGATTATAAATTATATTCAGGTTTTCTTCAATCAAAGCTGTCACTAACTGGTTCAGAGGCCAATGCTCCCTGGTTTGTTAAGGTCATTACAATTATTGGGGCATGGTTTGGCTCATTACTGTTTTTAGGTTTTCTTGTCATTACCCAGATCGTACATTCTGAAGAATCAATGATCATTTCTGGGGTCATTTTCATTATAACCGGAATAATTTTTTCTCATACTAATAAAGAAAATCACCTCCTTGATTCTGTAAGCCTTTCCCTATCGATTCTTGGTCAGATACTGCTGGGAATCGGAATCGGGATTAAGGCGAGTGGATTTAAGCCGGTTTGCTATGCTGGGATAATCGTTCAATCATCAATTTATCTGTTAGCCCAAAGCTATACTCAAAAGTTCATATCTGTAATCCTGACTCCTGCCTGTTTGCTTGGAATTATCTGGAATAGTCCGTTTTTTGAAGCTACTCATTTTCTTATCGGCGCCTTGAGTATTACTTCAGTGCTTGTTTGGACTAACGAAATACCAATTCAGATCAGGCTAAAAAAGCACCCATACTTTTACGTTCCAACCGCATATGGTTTAGTTCTGGGATTATTGCTGATATTGGTTCTATCCATAAATAACCGGTTTTTTGAGGTGAACATTTTTCATTGGTATATTGCTTCCCTGATTTCATTCTTGTCATTAACCTTTCTGTTGCATAAATCCCTTTGTCAGAATCTGGGACTTGGCAGGAATGTTTTTTTACTGACAGTTGGAGTAATTGCAATTGTATTGTCGCCGACTGCTCAAACCCCTGGAATCATTTCCTCTTTAATGGTAATTGTCCTTGGATTCGAAAGAGGTAACCGTGCTCTATTCACCCTGGGGATCTTGTTCCTGGCAATTTATGTTACCTCATTTTATTATTCTTTGCAGCAAACACTTCTGATCAAGTCAATCATTTTAATGTCAACAGGTGCCCTGTTTTTGGGAATTCACCTTGCACTTGCAGTAATAAAGAAGAAATGGCAAATAAATGAAGTTTAAAAAACTGATACTTAGCATCTCTGTAATCGCAGTGTTCTTTTCTGTTGGCGTTTCTGTAGTAAGCAGAGAAAAATTGCTGAAAAATGGCAAAACAGTTCTTTTTGAATTGGCACCTATAGACCCTAGATCGATTATGCAAGGTGATTACATGACGCTTAACTACAAAATAACCAGAGTAGAAAATGATAACAAGGTTCCTCCTCGCGGTTATATTGTCTTTACGACTGATGGTCTGAATGTGGCTAAATACATTCGTTTCCAGAAGAGTAGAGAACCTGTAAATGAAGACGAAATGATAATCAGGTATTTCTGTCACAAAAGAGATATCAGCATCGGTTCAGAATCATTCTTTTTTCAGGAGGGTGATGCGGATATATATGCCAAAGCCAGGTATGGAGGAATTAAAGTAGCAAAAAGCGGAGAAAGCATTTTATTTGGATTATTCGATGAAAACCGCAATGAAATTATAAAGAACTAATGGCAGTGTAAAACACATTGTCTGATAAGATGATCCGATTCAAGACTGACAAAAACCATAATGCGAGGAAAATATGCAATATATTTTGAACAGTACAGGTCATGAATTGAAATATCCCAATATTATTAAAGCAGAAAATTGTACTCTTATTGATTCTGATGGTAAAAAATATTTAGATCTTGAATCTGGAGTCTGATGTACTTCAGTTGGTCATTCTCACCCGCGTATTACTAAAATTATATCTGAACAGTGCGGAAATTTAATTCACTCAGGTTACTGTTATCTGAATCCTGTTATCAATTCAACTGCAAAAAAATACTCGATATCACCGGAATAGAATCTGGAAAGTGCGTATTTTTGAGCTCCGGAAGCGAATCTGTTGAGTATTCTGTAAAGCTTATCAGAAGCTTTTCGGATAACCCATACTTTCTCACTATGTCAAATTGCTATTTGTCAGCATTTGGGATTTCTGGAGAACGCTCTGACAGTGACTGGATTCACTTCGATTGGCGGAACGAAAATAGCATAGAAACAGTCGATTTTTCAAAAATTGGCGCATTTGTATTTGAGCCTGGCAGTTCTTTAGGACTTGTTCATTTTCCACCCAGGGATTTAATACAGGAAATTGTCAAACAAATCAGAGAAGATGGCGGATATGTAATCGCAAATGAAGTCACTACCGGGATGGGAAGGACGGGTAAATGGTTTGGATTTAATCACTATGATACTATCCCTGATATTGTAGCCATTGGCAAGGGATTAGGGAATGGTTATCCGGTCAGTTGTGTGGCAATTTCTGATTCAGTAATTGAAAAAGTCGATTTTAAGAAATACCACTACGCTCAATCGCATCAAAATGATCCACTTAATCATAGTCAGGGAATGCTCATTGTTTAATTTTTATATCAAAAGTGTGATTCTATTTAAATAATTAATGATGTTTTTGCAGGATAATGCGGCTATATTACATTAATATTCCAAAATATTCCAAAAATCTTCTGGGGACTGAATTTTTTTCACTGGTGTTCTTAAATTTTCAGGAGGAACAATGAATTACAAAGTAATCCAGACTCTTTGTGTTATTACTGCATTTTTCTGTCAAAGTATCTGGGCGCTCAGCGGAACCGGTGGCACACCTTTGGGTGGAATGGGGACCGGTTATGTCAAATTTGATGGCCAGAAATTCAGAGTGAGTGGAAAGTTGCCACCCGCGGCTGCTGATCACGCTAAAAGTACAAGCGGAAATAAGGAAGAACAGCAGATCGCATCAAGCGGATTTTCATTCTTCGTAAACGGAACAGCCAAAACACAGTTGAAAGCAGCTTCTGAAGATGCAAAATGTCCTTTGCAAACTGCAGACTTCGGTGCTATTGGAGATGTTAAATTCAAATTGAATGCTTTTGGTCCCTACCTTCCTGGTGAAGGGAAGGAGAATTACCAGCTAGCTACTTCGCCGTTAGCATTTTTCGATATTACTGCAGAAAACAGCAGCTCTGAAGCGAAAGAAGTTGCAGTTGCCATGGAATTCGCTAATGGTGGGCTGCTTGGAGGAGCAAACAGTGGTAAGATCGAATCCGGAAACAAGGCAATCAGTTTTGCCGGCTCAAATGACAACGCGTATTTGGCGGTCGATTGTGATGGTGAATCACCGAATTTCAGTGCAGGTGCTATAGGCACTTTTTCCACCGACGGCAAACTCGCTAATGCAGATGGTAATCTTGTTGCTGCTAAGTGCAACATTCCTGCAGGAGAAAAGGTTCATTTCAAATTCGTACTGGCCTGGTATCGTCCATATGGCTCAGAGGGTTACTATTACCATAATTTCTATGCCAATTCACAGGAAGTTGCAACATTCGGATTATCAAAATTCGATGCAGTCAGAGATGGCATAACCTCTTTTGTAAGCCGGGTATTAGCATCAAACTTTCCTGACTGGTACAAAGATCGTTTGCTTAACAATACCTATCCACTTGTTCACAACTCGGTATGTACAAAGGATGGGCGCACGGCATTCTGGGAAGGAAACTATGGTATTATCGGTACAATAGATCAGGGACAGCATGCAGCAGTATTCTACACGTTTAACTGGCCCAGTGTACAATGGCATGAACTTCAGTATTGGGCAAGACAGCAAAAATCAAGCGGCCAGATTCATCACGATTTTAATGAGGGAAAGCAGAATTTCAGTGCCGGTAATACAAATAACAACCGGAATCTTAAAGGCTGGGATGATAAAACCCATGCTGATTACTGGTGGTTTCCAAATACCGATTCCTGGGCAGACCTCAACTGTATGTTCATCTTCAAAGGTTATGAACTGATGCTTGCGACAGGAGATAAAGACTCTTTACAAAAAAACTATCCGGCATTAAAAAAAGCAGCACAACGTCTTCTTTCCCAATGTGGTTCAGATAAAATCCCTCTCCAGAGTCACAGCACTTATGATCGGTGCCAGAGCGCAGGTACCAACTGCAGTTTGACTCCAGAGTACAATGGAGGATTGACAGTCACAACTTTCGCTGCATTTAGCGAAATAGCGAAATTTCTAGGCGAAACTTCCGATGCAACCGAGTATGCAGGACATGCCGAAGCTGCAAAAACGGCTTTCAAGAAAAAATATGGCAGCTCAAATGATTTTGCTTCCAAAGCATCCACATCGGGAAGCGGTCGTTTTCCAGAATCACACATTGCAGGATACTCCTGGGCTAACTATTTCTGTCTTAATCCGATAATGGATGTGGACTTCATCTCAACAGCCCTGAGTAGATTACGAAACACCCAGAAAAGTGGTGGCGTGCGTGCCGTCGGAGAATGGATTTTTTATAATGTAGATCATTACGGTGGTTCTGAAATCGCATTCAATAAGCCAGATGAAGCACTCAATGTTCACAAACTTGACTACGATTATTACTACAAACAGGTTCCTAACATGGTTTTCTGGCAATCACTCCAGGAAGGTGATGGTAATACTCATAAAGACAGTTATATGACTGCACCATTGGTCTGGCACTCCTATTTTCAGTTTTGCGGTTATATGATCGATAATGCCAATAACCGACTCTGGATCAGACCTCGAATTCCAACAGATATGAAAGGCAAAATCACCAACGCAATACTGCTTAATCCGAAAGCACATGGCACTCTCGACTATGATGAAAACGGTGATGACGCAACAGGTGTAACACAGAATATTACTGTTAAATACGACAAACCCGTTACAATTAAAGAATTTGTATTAAAAAACAATACCGGTATGGATGCACCATATGTTGCAATATCAGGAGCTGTTAACCCGACTATCAAAACTGAAGGTGCTGATCCGGAAAAGAATATCAGGGTGACACTATCCACTCCGATCCAGATCGGGCCATCCGGGGTACAAATCCAGGTTTCCAAAAACCCTGTCTCAGTTGCAGATGTCAATAGATATAACTCAGTGGTTCCGCTTGCATTCAACAGTTCGCGGTTGTCAGCAGGTACATCGATTTACTATTCAGTTGATGTTCCAGGACCAGTTAAGATTGAATTGTTCAGTATCAATGGTGCAAAAATCGGTACGATCATGAATCAGCAGATTTCTGCTGGTAGTCATGCGCTCACCTGGAATGGAAAGACTATTGATGGCAGAAAAGTGGGCTCCATGTTCGCAGTACTCCGGCTGTCATCAGCAAATAGTTCAGTTACTAAGATGGTTTCGGTTATGCGATAATCCAATGTGACTGTGTTATTTTTCACTTACCTATTTTTAAGGACTTCTTTACAAAAGAAGTCCTTTTTTTTATCTTCCTTTATTCATCCGATCTTCCACAATAGTGAAACCAGCAATAATAAGAGTATGTCATATTTGAAACAGCTGGGGACAGATCAGAAACCGGAATAACCAATCTGGAGAAGCTTTGAGGAAACATTAAAAATATTCATGGCATCCTGTTTCTCAAAGTTTGCCATTGGTTTCCTGACAAAAAACAAATGCTTATATTAGTTCTCAGCTTTTTTCCACTTGCTACACCCTATAACATTAAAGTAGTTATAGATAACTGCAAAATAATCCGATCCGGGAAATATATTGTGCCTGTGTGACAAAAGTGGATAAAAAGGCAATTCAAATTGATAATTCAAAAAAATAGGGGCATTACTTTCATTATCGTAGTACTAATGATTGGGTACCTGATTGGTACTATGACTCACATTATTCATCTTTCAGATGTTATAAGATTGGGATTTATTAATTCTGCAAAAACCTGTGGAGTATCTCCAATTATTAATGGATACTGGCTATCTTTGACTATAATTGATCCGGCTGTTGTATTCTTCTTATTAATAAAAAGAAAAATTGGTATTCTAATAGCCTTTATTAATATTTTAATCAATGTAACAATTAACTCATACCTTCAAATCGCTTCATTAACTTCTGTTTCACTTTTTTCAATATATAATGCATTGGGAAACATCGGACAAGGTTTACAAATAGCCCTTTTTCTGTTTTCATTATTTACTTTGCCATTGTTTTATGTAAAGACTGGAATGGATTCACGTAATAGATTCAGTTACGCTCATATTTTTAATTTAATTCCAATTATTGCACTTGCAACAGGTCTTATAATTCATATTACCGGTTTAATAAGTTTAATTCACAGGTTTGAGTCACTCTGGATTCTCTGGGTACATTTTTCGATGACAATCATTGATGGTACATTAATTTATGCACTTTGGAACAAACTCAGATCTGGCTATATTATCAGTATAATCGGATTTTCCATTTTTGGGCTTATTCAGGCTGGATTTGCAGGCGCAAATTATATGGGGTTTAATTGTGCTTTCAACCTGGCAATGGCAGTTACTATTTCAGTCTGTTGCTTATCGATTTCAGCATTATTATTAAGCGGTGATATTTATACATCAACTGTTCGGCAATCAATTCTCAAAATGGATGGTAAGAAGGTATCTGAGACCTGCTGAATCCAGATAAGGAAATATTTCACGCAGAGCCGCCCGCTTTCCGTCCACCTTCCTTAGCAGACTACTGCAGAGGACAAGGAAACACTCTGTGTACCCAAACACTACGAAGGACGTGAAGGACTGGCTAAGTCTGCAGATGAGAATTCGGAAGTGAGGCAGATATTAATTCTCTGCTCTTATCGTATGCTCTGGTAATTGCTGACAATCCTGAATGTTGCAATGCTGGTAGCTACCGTTTGACTTTGATTTCAGGATGTGGTATTCTTTGAAGAGAAAGGCAGGGAGAAGCATAAATGCACAAAGTCTTATTTTTAATTCCTCTATTTACAGCAACCGTTTTGTGTGCCGGACTGGTTAAAACCATTGATTTTGAAAACGAATCGGAAGGTATTTACACTGTTGATCAGATGAAGGCATCCTGGAATAATCCATCGTGGGATGATGGAGTGAGCGAAGGACGTTGTCATATTATCAGTGATCCTGCAGGAGTAAGGGGAAAAGTTTTACGAGTTTTATATCCCAAAGGTGGCGTGGGTCCAAGTCAGGGGGGAGCCCAATGGAAGATGAATTTCAATCAGAGCTATGATACATTGTATGTAAGTTACTATGTGATGCTCCCTGCTGATTTCGATCGTATTCAGGGAGGAAAACTTCCGGGGCTGGCAGGTGGTACCGCTCCCACCGGAGGTAAAGTTTCAGATGGAACCGACGGTTTTTCTGCAAGAATTATGTGGCGTAACAGAAGCACTGCAGATGGCACCCAGTCTGCAATATGTCAATACATGTACCATATGGAATCTACTAACACCTGGGGGGAAGATTTCTTCTGGGCATATCCAAACCCCACATGGTCCAGCACCAGACGATATCTGGTTCATGGTCAATGGCATAATCTCAAAACCAGAATTATAATGAATACTCCAGGAACCAGAAATGGCCGGGTGACATCATGGCTTGATGGGGAACTGGCACTGGATTCTGCGGTCATGCTCAGGGCAGAAGGCGCTGATTTCGGTATCGACCTGTTTTATTTCAGCACTTTTTTCGGCGGTAGTGATTCCACCTGGGCTCCATCAAAAGATGAGTACATCTATTTTGACCATTTCGTTTTTTCTACTCTGGATATCCCCACAGATCCGGTTTTTTTCAGAAAACTCTCTGGTAAAAATTTAAAGACTACTCCAATAAAGATAATAGGCCGGGGCGAAAAATCATCGGTTTTGCTTAAAATACAATCAGATATCTGTGGCTACGGAAATCTCAAGTTGTTTACAGTAAACGGAACTCAATTGGGGAGCTTCACAATAAAACCATCCGGAATGCTGAACTTAAATGTTGGGGAAAATGTCAGTCCCGGAATTTATTATGCTGTTTTTGATGGCGTTAAATTTCAGGATAGATTGAGGTTCACCATTTTGAAATGATAACTCCCGATCAAAGAAAAAATCAGTATATAGAACTTTTTCCTGCAGATATCCACATACGTAAAAGAGATTTTTTTCACGCGAAGCCATCCACCTTCCGTCCACCTTCCGTAGCAGACTACTGCAGAGGACAAAGGAAACACTCTTGTACCACACTCTGGAAAGCCAAACCAGCAGAGAGTGAGGGATAAAAGTAAAGGAAAACCGACCATTTATCTTGCGAGTAAATATAATGTCTCTGCCTGAAATAACCGAGTCTACTGACAGAAGATGTGCTCAGAAAGAGGCGCTTTAGTGAAATACTCATAAAAATTTATGATCTGTTCAATTTCAAACATACTTACATCCAGTTTTTCTGCAATGTAGTGCTGAACCTCTTTGGGTAGAGAACCGCAAATCCGCTGTGCCTGATGAAGAACCATGAGAGTGTCTTTCTTACCTAAAGAACTGGAACTTCTCATTAGAAACTCAATAAAGGAATCAATTTTACGGAGTCTTTCCGCATGCAATTCTTCGTAAGTGTCTGTAAGAACCTGAGCTAACATTTTAACCGCTATTCCTTTCATGAAACATAGATATAAATGTGAAATTAAAATTGTACATTTATAGCAAGATAAAGGAAAGGGAAAAATTTCATACTGCCTTTCTATGATAATCTGACAGAAAGATAAAACCAGGACTTCAACCAGTTTAGCAGTAATTATTGTTCATGCTTCTATAAGAATAGCCACAAAGGTAATTTGTAATTAAAGATTTACATATTAAATAAATGCAATTTGATAATTAACACCAGAATGTGTTGAGGTTCCAAGAGATATGAACACAGAGGTAAGAAAAAAGGAGTTTATGTAAGCTGTTAAAAATTAACATGAAAATAACCTATTTATTTACTGTCTTAACCAAAGAGTCGTGTACCTTAGCCCGTTTCTGTTCATCGGATAGATCTTTGGTGGCCATTGACACTGCATCTACTATGTTGGCATTCCTTGCATTGAGCAGTTTAGTCATTTCCCTAAAATGCGTTTCATTAAACCAGCGATATGCTGTAACCATGAGTGCCACTTTCTTTTTATCGAAAGATTTAATGGCCTTCACCCAATTGCGCACTGGGGATTTCATGTTAAATGCCATAACGCGGCTGTAAAGTACCAGAAGATCGTATTTTGACATGTCGCTGACTTTTGACTGCTCTATAGAAAGTTCATCAATACTGCACGGAAGAGTCCTGAATTCGTCGCGAAAAGTGTTGATAAAGAAAGATGTCTCGTCATCAAGGATGTCATAAACAAAAAGCACTCTTGGTTTTTCAGATTGTTGCTGTGCGTGTGTGGAGTGGATTACCAGCAGGAGCAATGGAAAAAAGAATAAAGAAGAAATGCCTTTCTTCATGAGTTCTGTTTTTTTTCGAATATCTTGATTCACGATAAAATACAGATCAAACTGTTACAGGTAATTTATTTTGGAAAAAATATATGATGGCTGGTATCCGGTGAATAAGATTTCCACCGTCAGTGACGGTGGATTTTTTTTTACGGTCTAAAACACATTTATGTCTATCTGATAAGTTACTGTGGGTTTGAAAGCTTTGTTATTGTTGTAAATATCGTATCCCAAAATCATTCCTACGTTGGGAGCGAAGTTCCAGGCAGCACCTATATTCAAAGCCCCATAACTGCTTTTTCCACTCTGGAAATCGACACATAACCATAGTTTGTCAGAAATTTCACTCATCACTCTATCCCAGGAAACCATCACACCAGCATCGTTTTTACCAAACAGCAACTTAGGATCATCTATTCCAACACCACCTTTAAAGCCACCAACACTGAATTTCCCCAGTTTCCAGATGTTTCTGGAGATTAATCCATAAACGATGTTGTAAGTGGTATAATCTTTTCTGGTTCCAAAATCATATCCACCAATAGCTATCGCTGGCATATATTTGAAAAATGCATCTTCAGGTAACCCAAGTTTTGCATTAAAATAGATTGGATCTTTATGGTTTCCATTGCCATCTCTATAGTCAATACCGACCTCCATATTGAGTTTTGAAAAAGGCAGGACCCCTATTGTCAGACCTCCATTACTTGTCACACCTTCTGTACCACCTCCGGCCGTTCCAACATATGCATCCCAGCCAATGTGCAACTTTTTATATGCCTGAATATCTGTAGAGGGAATCCAAATCTGGGTGGATGGGGTAGCAGGGATTTCCTGTGAAAATATTGCGATAATCAGTGCAATACAGACAGTGAGCAGCCTAAACATAGAAACCTCCTTCAAGATGGTAAATTGATCCTCTGCATTTGTCCCAATGCAGTCTACTATAGATTAAAGCATATCCACTCAAAGTAACCTGTTAGCTTGATTTGAGAGTCTATTAATAAACACTGGTAAATTGAATAATAGTCAATTTTTTTGAACGTCGAAGCGCAGGAAATGCAAATGGAACCCTTGTGCAAACTACTGAAGAATTGACATGTGGAACCATATGCACTGTTACGATATGTTACGATGCAATGAATGTGCCGGATTGTTCATGATTGAACGAGAAGGGATTTGGCTTTATCAATTCTAAGGGAATGCATAATGGAGTCTTCTATCCACAGATCAATTTAGCCGTTTGTTGCAGGATAGGGAATTTCTTTGCAGATTTGGTGTTGCAGTTCACTACCACACCATAAAAAAAACTCATACAAAAGACTTTTCCAAATTTGCGGAATTTAGCCACCTTTTAAACAGATTATTACTTTAGCGAGTTCACTCATTTTTCTTTACACTAATTTCTAAGCGCTTAAAAATAAGGGGCTTGTTTCGTGTATATTCGAGTCATAATCTTATTCTATTCGTGTGATTCGTGTTACCTCTGAGTTGTATTGTATAAAGGAACACGAATAACTCGAATAAGGAAACACTATTGCACACGAATACATTGATTCTTAACATGTTTTTTCATATTCGTGCATATTCCAGGTGGAGTGATTAGGACCACCCTGGTTAAACGCTCACACGAACAGCTATTTTGTCAAATTTTCTGAAGTCCTGTGGAATGATAGCGGTTGCAGTTCTTTTTTCAGGCCGGACTCACCAAAACCATAAACAACCACATTAACACAAAGCTGATAATCATAGTA
The DNA here is from genome assembly GCA_023436145.1 of Fibrobacterota bacterium. GTDB lineage: Bacteria > Fibrobacterota > Chitinivibrionia > Chitinivibrionales > Chitinispirillaceae > JAAYPC01. Next base: position 14,846 of record JAEZKP010000015.1, read on the forward strand.
AAATTAGCGATCGTGCCGGTTATGTTGGCATCATATTCAAATTCAACAGAGTAGGGGATAATCGCCATGCCTGCAGGAAGCAGTAAACCTATAAAAATAACCGATCGATACAAGTGCGAAAAGGGGAGAAAAAGGTAGAGAAGTAAACCAACTGCAAATCCAGCAATGTATCGCAATCCCAACACCTTAGCGATAAGTTTCCAACCCGATGATTCAAAATTGAACCTAAGTGTCAATCCCAGTACAATTAGCGCCATACCGGTATTGGCTTGTGAGAGAACATTGAGCACATCAGAAGGAAAGCCAGAAAAACGTAATCCGGATAGATTCATAAAAATTGCAATCAGGTAACTCATGAAAGGAATAGATGTAGCAAACAAGGTAAGTAGTTCTGCAAGGGTCAGTTTTTTTCCAGCCCTGTTACCAGAATACATGTATCCCAGGAAATAACTCAAACCAAAAACTACGAATGCGTTACCAAAGTCAAGCATTGCCATTATAGACAGACCAGATGAACCAAAAAGGCCGGAAATAATTGGATATGCAAAAAGACCAATATTAAATCCCACAGAACACATCCGTGAGATTCCTTTGTTACAGTGTATCTCGTTTTTAAACAGTAACCCTGAAAGACTTGAAACGAAAACTGAGTGGAGTAAACAGATCAGCGGGGCCAGAAAAAGCGAAAAATCAAGTTTTATCGTACTGATTGTCTGAAGAATAAGTGCTGGAAGTGTGATATTTATTATGATTCGGGACAGGGATTTTCCATGCTCGCTTGACAGTACACCCACTTTTTTCAGCAGAAAACCTATGGCTACTATTGTCAGTGTTTTTAGAAAGATATAATTAAATTCATTCATAATTTGCTGCAATATCAGTCGTGTGCGGTAAATTTGACTTGTATCTGATGTTGCCCTAAAACGCTCTTTCTCTTTGTGACTATACTTGTTGCACGGGTCGACCCTGAAGGATTTTTTTTATTGCCCGGAGTCTATTAGAATAAACTATCGTTAAGCCATTTAATATAAATTAATGATGAATGTATGATCTCGAAATTGAGGTGCTCAAGACAAGAACCACAACTTATACGTTGAGGTTCTTATTACGAGGAAACATCACATGTTTAAAATAAGCGAACGCACATGTTCGGTCATATCATCGGCAGTAGAGCTGTTATTAAGAATTCCTGAATAGACAAGCCCATCCCAGGTCACTGGTTTTCCAAATATAACTCCATTTGATCCCTGTTCGAGCGTCCTTTGATTAGAGTTAAGGTGTGCCGGACCGATAATCTTTACTGGTACTATCGCCGCCCCTGTCTCCCGCGCTAATAACCCGATTCCTGATTTAAACTGTCCGAGTCTGCCGTTTTTATTCATCGCACCTTCGGGAAATAAAATAAGATGACGATTGTTACGGATAACCGACAGATAAATCTTTAGCATTTCTATAGGATCACCGTATTTCTCTAACTTAATCATATTCTTGCGATGAAAAACGTAAGGGAATGCAGGATAATCACTTGTTTCCTTATCCGCAAGAAAATATGTACTGCCTTTTAAATGTGATGGTAATGAATTAAGAATCCAGAAAAGATCCATCGTATGTGCATGATTGGATGCAAAAATCATGGGGTTTGAACTTACTTTGAGGTTTTCTGCTCCAAATTTTTTTACATTATAAACTATTCTTGAAAATCTGGAGATAAGCGGTCCGGAGAAGTCATTCCCGGATGGGAAATTTACCACTTGGAGGTTATCGGTCAGTATCCTCTCCTTGAGTCCAATTATTCTTTCCGCAGATGGGTTCTTTTTGCTAAGCGTATGCTCTCTAACCAGAGTTGCCAAATCACCTACCGACTCCATTTTGTCAAACACATCATCAGGGATTGTGATGGAAAAGCGGCGCTCTATCTGGCTTAAAAGCTCGATTCTTTTAAGTGAATCCAACCCCAGATCGATTTCCAGGTGAGATCTGGGATTAATGATACGGGGATCAATTTTGGGGGACCCTAAAACGATACTGCCAATCACTCCTGTATACTCCACAGTCTCCATTAATGCCATTTCCATCACTGAAAGCTGCTCTTCTGTGATCTCCCGGTTCGCAGATTTACGTCTAATGGAGTTGTACATTTTCTTAAGCTCCATTTTTTTAAGCTTGCGGGTAGTGGTTCTGGGAAGAGGTGTGTAAACAGTAATGAAGTCACTTATCCGCCGGTAAACCGGAAGGCTCTTTCCCATTCTGACAAGCTCATCATAGATGATGTCGGTAGCCTGGGAGATAGAATGGTTTTTGCGAATCTCTTTTGAAGGGACAATTGCTGCTGCAACGATTTCACCTTCTTTCTGGCTGACCCCGAAAATCCCGATCTCCTCAATAAGGGGAGAGGTACCATAATAATCTTCCAGCTCATCGGGATATACATTTTTGCCACTATCAAGTACTATAACATCCTTTTTTCTTCCGGAAATAATAAGGAAATTATCCTTATCCAAACGCCCCAGATCACCGGTGTGAAACCACCCCTGATCATCAAAAACCTGACTTGTCAATTCTTGGTCTTTGTAATAACCCTGGAAAACACAACTTCCCCGTAAACAAACTTCCCCAATCCCGGATTCATCAGGATCAGAGATTCTTATTTCATTTTCAGGAAGAGCCGGACCAACAGAACCTAGCCGGGGGTCTTCATCAGGGCAAACAGTGATAGGACCGTAGGTCTCGGTAAGCCCGTATCCTTCAAGTATGTTAAAGCCCATATGACGAAATCCGTTCCAGTACTTTTTATTAAGAGCAGCCCCACCGGAAATAATCAAACGAAGCTTGCCACCAAAGCCTTTATGAACACTGGAGAAAAGACCTCGGCGAAACCCGTTCCCCAGAGTGTCTCCTGCTGTTGCGGAGATGGTTTTCAGTCCGGTAAACACAGTACTGACCAAAGGACCCTTTTTCTTTACATTGTGCATGATGCTTTCGTAAAAGAGCGCAATCATTTTGGGGACAGCAGGAAGAATAGTAACCCCTTTTTCTTTGAGAGCTTCAAGAATAAGGGGGCCTTTTATGTAAGGGACAACTACCAGATCCAGCCCGGAAGTCAGAGCTGCAGCAATACAGGCAGCAGAACCAAAAACATGATGAAGAGGAAGAACTGCACACATAGTGTCACCTGCCCCCGCTCTCATCCTGGGAATACCATGACGGCTGATGGCAGTAAAATTCTTCTGTGTCAGTACCACCCCTTTGGCTTTACCTGTAGTTCCAGAGGTGAAAATGATAACCATAGGATCATCCGGTTTGAATATGGGCAAAAAAGCTTCCTTCTCTTCATTACCGGATTTTAAATAATCCTCGAAGATGGGTTCTTTGCCATCCGATTTATTGTCCAGAACCACTATCTTTTCCAGATGATCATATTTATCTTTAAGCGTTCTAAAAAGATTTAGAAATACTCTCGAGCAAAAAACCACTTTCGATTCGGTAACCGATAGAATCGACTCGATCTCTGATGACGGAATACCAGGGTCAACCGGAACAGTACAGGCCCCGGTCAAGATTATTGCATTATAGGCAATAATCCATTCAGGTGAGTTTTCACCAATGACTATGGCGTTAGTACCTTTTTTGAGACCCTGTTTTTTGAGTGCAGAACTTAGACGATTCAAATCTTTGTGAAAATCACTGTAACTCCAGCTCAAATACTTTCCATCCCGTTTTATATGCAGACAGGGACGTTGAGAATGTTTTAGAACCGATTGATGCAGTAGATCAACATAGACATTTTCATTCATAATACCTCATTTAAGCTGCTCAACCAGCTATCCAGCATTTCCGGTTAAAAAAATCATTAAAATAAATACTTTTCGTAACCAGTTCTATTTTTTTTATTAAACAATATCCAGTCCAATTTACATAATGATGGCCTTCAGATTACGTTTAGAGCCGGGCAATTATTATCAGTCAGCATTTTTCTTTTTATCCTGATATAGGCTTTAATACAGGAGTTTTTAAAGAAAAACTGTTCTTCAGAGCAGGTGATTTGAAGCGCGTAATAAGAGGTTTATCAAAGTTTTAAATCTGCCGTAGAGACCGGGAGGATCTTCTGCTCCTGCGTGAACAAAAGAATCCCACTAAAACCAGCAATCGAAAACAGCAGTGGTACAAACCAGAATCTGGAGAAATCAATCTGATTAACCCCTGTTGAAGACAAATCTGCTGTGATACCGGCTAAAAGATTCCCGGTGAATCCACCAACGCTGCTTATCATGGCAAATAACTGATGAGCTCCTGCACGGGAGAATTTATCACACCTGGTGTCTAGAAACATGGTTAGTGGAATAAAGAAATAAGCATAGGTAAGTCCATGAAGACCAATGCCCAGATATAACAGATCTCTGTTGCCGGATAAAAAGATGAAAAAACGGCTTATCTCAAAGAATGCACCTAAGAGTAAGGTCTTTTTTAAACCGAATTTTTTTAAGGCAAGCCCAAGCAGTCCCAGACCAAGAATTTCCGGAATTTGCCCGACACTAAGAATAGGCAGGATCTGTCGGTCCTCGTATCCCAGATTTTTTAAAAATGGGGCTCCTCCAAACATGTAGTAACGGTCTGCAAAAGTAATCAGTATACTCAGCAGGGACACAATAAGTATCTCCGGCTGCAAAATAACTCTCAATGAATCTTTAGGAATCAGCATTACCCGGGTATTGTTGCGCTTGAGCCCAACTGGTAAAGTGAGAGCGTAAAGAGCTGTTATAACCGAAGATAGTGCGGAAAGTTCAAGCGCACTGCGAAGCGTTTCTGACTGTATCGAAAGTCCTTTTGCCGACCAAAGAAAACTGAAAACCCATGCAGCCATAAACCATCCGAAAGTCCCCCAAAGACGTATACCTCCAAACTTTTTAACCGCATCAGGTGCGTGATGAAAAGTGATAGCCGTGGTAAGCGCCATTGCGGGTCCGGTAATTAGTCCGTAAATAAGATAATAGAGCAGCACTGGTATAAATTCTGTCTGAAAGTAAAGTCCAATCATTGCCAATGCTCCGGCGATATTACAGATTATCAGTAATCGTTCTGCACTTACAAGCCTGTCGGCAATAAAAGAGGAGATCACTGGTGCGAAAAATGCCGGAAGTGCAGACATGGCCAAAATGATACCACACTGTGCACCGGAGAAATGGAGGCAATCTTTCATGTAAAGGCTGAAAACCGGCATGGTGCAGCCAAATACAAAAAACTGAAGAAACATCATTACGGAAAGGCGAAGGTATTTAAAACGCATAACTCTGGTTTCGAAATGAAATTAAAGGATCTTCAGTATACAATCTGAATTACCAGAAACGCAAATCTGAAAGAGTGTAAAAAAGGAGAAAGTCTATTAAGATTGAAAAAAGCTAAGTAAGTAACCCATTAAACATAGTATGAAATTTGGTATCTACTCAGTTCTTTTATAGAAACTAATATTCAATCGGAAAAAAAATTTATCAGAAAAAGACAATCTGATTCAATCAGGATGAAACATTCAAACGAACGAAATAAACAAACAAGGGTAGAGAATTCTTTTCCTTAATTCCGGTTTTTCACCTAGATATTTCTCAACAATTGTTTCTGAAAAAAAAATGTTATGAGATTTGGTATGCTGAGCAAGTTTTGATGTAATTTAATTATGTAAAATTATTTATTAACCGTATTCCAGATCTCTTTGAGTGCAGCAGAAAAGACATCTCTGGTAATACTTTCGGCATAGTTACTGGTATCCAGAGCAGTCTGAGAGTTTTCACTATCCACAATGAATTTACGGACACGATTGGTATCCATAGGATCGACCATGGTTACTTCAAGTTTGATTCTGGCATTGATTGTTTGGGTAAGAAAAGAGTTCTTTTCTAACAGAGAGAAATTCAAGATTTTCACCCTTATCAGGAAATTGGCTGAACTGGCATCGAAACAGACAGCACTTTTACTTGTGAACAATTTGAAAAGTGAGTTTCTGAAAGCTTCCTCCAGGGTAGGGTTGCAGATGATTGGTGCTTTGGTTTTGATCCCGGTTCGGGTATAACCGATTATACCGGAATCCTGCCCAGCGACCAGATTTTCCACAGTGCTAACAAACCATCTGTTGGTGGTGGAAAAAGAGGGAAAAGAGTCAAAGTTGTGCACTGTAGGATCTATAAGATATTTCTCTTTTTTCACCCCGGCAGTCAGAATGCCTGGAAAAAGTATACAGAGAAGTACGGGTAGAAGATTTTTTAATGACACCATTTGAATTAAAGAACTCCTGGAAATAAAAACCTGAATAGCTCCAATAAAAGTAACCTTTTTTCAAGTACTAAAGCAAATCCCCAGCAAATTTCAGGCCCTGATGCAGCCAAAAGACGCTAATGTCAATAGTGGAAAAGAACCGGCAAGGGAGATGCTTTTGCCTTATCCCACGAATTTCTTTGATTCTTCCCAGTAAACATCCATCTGTTGCAATGTGGAGTTATGGATATCGAGTCCGCACTCTTTGAATTTATCTTCAATATATTTAAATCTGCGGATAAATTTACGGGTAGTATTTCTCACCGCATCTTCTGCACTAATATTATGATGACGTGCAACATTGACCAGAGCAAAAATGATATCTCCCAGTTCCTCGAAGGCATGTTCATGTTTACCGCTTACCAGTGCATCCCTGAACTCTTTTATCTCTTCCTCAACTTTGTCAAAAGCTGCGGCGGAATCGTTCCAGTCAAATCCCACCCGGGCAACTCTGCGCTGTACTTTTTCCGCACGGAATAGTGCTGGGAGTGCTTCAGGAATGTCATCCACGATGTACTTTCTATGTTCTTTACCTTTTTCAGCTTTTTTAATTTTTTCCCAATTGTTTATAACTTCATTTGTAGAGGAAACTTCAACTGACCCAAAGACATGGGGATGACGTCTGATCAGTTTGTCGGAAATATCTCTGGCAACATCGTTTATGTCAAATTTATTCTGTTCGTTAGCCATCTGTGCATGGAGAGCAATCTGAAGAAGCAGATCTCCCAATTCTTCTCTCATGTGCTCATAGTCTTTCTGTTCCACCGTTTCGAAAAATTCATAGAGCTCATCAAGAAAACAGCTGAGGATACTCTGGTGAGTCTGCTCCCGGTCCCAGGGACACCCATCAGGGCTCCTTAATTTACTTACAATATCAATTAAACGGTCGATCTGTTCGCTCATGTATTATCCTTTGACTCTGATTATCGGTTATGAAGACACGATTAAATGGTGAAAATTCCTTTGCCTTCTCTTAACACCACCGGGGAACTGTCAGTCAGGTCAATAACGGTTGATTCTGTGGGATCATCAAGAATACCTGCATCCAGCATTACATCGACATCATTAAGAACCGCAGGGCGGATCTGCTCCGGATCTCCCACCAGTTCTCCTGGAATATTGATAGAAGTGTTAGCCAGAGGTTCACCTAGAAGTTCCACCAGCTCCCGGATCACAGTGCAATCCGGAATACGTATCCCCACAGTTTTCCTTTTAGGGCAGATCTTTTTAGGAACCAGATTGGTGGCATTAAGGATAAAGGTAAAGGGGCCGGGAAGATACCTTTTTAAGAGTTTGAAATGAGCATTGGAGAGGTGTGCATAGTCAGAAATCTGTGAAAAACTGCTGCAGATGAAAGTGAATGAGCGCTGCTTGTCCTTTGCCAGCAATCTGCTGATTCGTTCGATAGCGTTTGGATTGCTGACACACGCACCCATTCCATACACTGTATCTGTGGGGTATACTGCTATACCGCCTTCATCTTTCAGGATTTTTACCACAGAATCAAGATATCTGCGCTGAGGATTAACCGGATGAACATTATAAATTATCATAACTTTTCAGTACCCAAGTTCTATGTATAAAAAACAAATCCTTATAAAATACTATTGCAAAAAAGGAAAACTATGTACAAGTGACTTTCCTTTCGGGAAATAAATGCCGGGATGTTTTAAAAAACGGGTCGGAATTATTACGTTTAAAATTGGCAAAAACTTGCATTTTAAGCGAAAAAAATGATAAGAGATAAAGATTTCACTTTTTTCAGGTCTGACTTTTGCAGAAGCGAAATAACAGCTTAACAGAGTCCGGATCTGGTGGCGATTTCTGGTTAAAGTATGAAAATGCATAATAAGTAACCTTTTTTCTGCAGAACACTTAATATACATCGGGAAGAACCCATATAAATGGTTGACTTCCTTTTAACATAAAGATACCATCTTTAACAGGATACAATCATTAAAAACCTAGGGGTGTACATGAGTGATGTTGAGAATTTGACTCTTGAAGTAACAGTTAAAAGCAATGAAGAAACTCCACTTATTGAGCTGTCCGGCCGAATCGTAGATGCCGATGTTAAAAAGTTTCAGCGTCGAATCGATCAGATATACAAGAAAAAACATCCACAGATAATTGTTGATCTCAGCCGTGCAACATTTATGGACAGTCATGGCCTGGGCACTATTGTGTATTACCATACTCTGATGCAGAAAGAAAAAAGGGAATTGGTCATACTCAATGCAAATCCGGATAAAAGTTCCTATTTATGCAGACTCTTTGAGTTGACCAATCTGGACAAGGTGTTAAAGATCGTAGAGCACTTATGACTTTCAGGAAGATAGCGCTTCGCCGATACGGACAAGCGCCTTTTCCACATTCTGCCGTTTATTAAAAGCACTGATTCTTATATAACCCTCTCCACATCTTCCAAAACCGGCTCCAGGTGTGCAAACCACTCCGGCTTTGGTAAGCAGTTTATCAAAAAACGCCCAGGAATCACTCTTGCCATTTACCCAGATATAAGGTGCATTTTCTCCACCAGTACATGAGTATCCCATCCCGGTCATTGTCTTTCTAATCAGAGTGGCATTAGCCATGTACTGATCGATTATTTCTCTTATCTGGGAAGGACCTTCTCCAATGTAGATCGCTTCAGCAGCTTTTTGCACCGGATAAGAAACGCCATTAAACTTAGTACAGTGCCTGCGGTTCCACAGTGAATGAAGTGAATGCTGGTTTCCCTGGGAATCATAGACCATACAGCTTTTTGGTACTACAGTATATGCACAACGGGTTCCGGTGAAACCAGCGGTTTTGGAGTAGCTGCGGAATTCAACCGCACATTCGCGTGCACCCTCGATCTCATAGATGCTATGTGGAATCGACTGATCACGGATAAATGCCTCATAAGCAGCATCAAAAAGAATCAGGGCTTTCTCTTTCCTGGCATAATCCACCCATTCCTTAAGTTGGGATCTGGTAGCAACAGCACCGGTTGGATTATTTGGAAAACAAAGATAGATCAGGTCCACTTTCTGAGAGGGTAAGGAGGGAACAAAACCATTTTGTTCAGTACATTCCAGATAAAACAAACCGGAATATCTGCCGTTTTCAAATGAACCGGTGCGTCCGGCCATGACATTAGTATCCACATAAACCGGATAAACCGGGTCTGGGACCGCTATTGAGAGATCTTGAGAGAAGAGTTCCTGAAAATTACCGGTATCACACTTGGCACCATCACTTATAAAAATCTCATCAGCGTCAATATCGGCATTTCGGGCTTGGAAATCGAATCTGGCGATTTTTTCCCGCAGAAATTCATAACCCTGATCCGGGCCATACCCCTTGAAGGTGGCATCATTCGCCATCTCATCCACCCCTTTATGAAATGCCTGAATACAGGCTTGGGGTAGGGCATGAGTTACATCACCGATCCCCAAACGGATTACTTCTTTTGAGGGGTTTTGGTTCTGAAAAGCTGTGACTCTTCGGGCGATTTCTGAAAAAAGATAGGATGCATTTAGCTTTAAATAGTTTTCGTTCATGCGAATCATTTTTTATTCCTTCTTTAAGGGTTTAGGGGACGTAGGGTATGATAAATAAAAGGAAGGGGTGAAGTCAAGTGGGGTTTTGGTTGGATGGGGAAAGAGCAGGTTATCACTGTAAAAAGTGTATAAAAAACAGATGATACGGTACTTGGTTTACTTGTATCAGAAGATGTTTTATTTAGTTTAAAATGGTAAGGATGAGTGAGGGACGGACTCTTTTTTTCTTTTTATTTATTCTATTCAATTACAGTGCAGGAAATGAATCACCACAAAATAAAGATTTCAAGCTGCAAACAGTAATCAGAATTGTTTCCGGTAAAGCAGAAGTTCTGCATGGAACAGTTCAGCAAAGCAACATGGATATAGAGTTTTGCAGGAACGCTCTTTTAACCATGGGTATAGATGCAGAGTTAAAAGACTTGAGAGTTGAGACATACAGTTTTCAAACAAATATCCGGTCCAATAATGATAGCACTCATTTGGAATGTACGTTTTATAAAACCGATATTGATATGGACAATCCAAAGTTAGTTCGGCTAAAAAATGACATTTCGAAGAAAGGGTTTGTTTCCAGTCTGATAAAGCAATATAAGGCACCGGTATATTCATACTTTATAGATTGTAAAAACAGGCTTTGCTTTATAAGCCATATAGGACTTCCGCTTTCTTATATGGATTATGATTTCGATGGAGTTATAGAGGAGGTTTTGCAGATAATTCGGGACGGACTATTCTATTCCTCTTATGAATAGCTCAATTTTTCGGGATTGAATTTTTTTCACTCTTCAATAATGGTTCGGATTTTGCGATCTTATTTAGCCACCAGCATTATCCACCTTTTAGGGGAGTTAAAAAATGCCTCGCATGGCCCGTATAGAATCACCCGGTTCACTATTTCACATCATGGCTCATTCAGTTGAAGAGAAACCTCTGTTTGCCGACGACCTAGACAAAGCGGAATTTCTTTCCCGTTTTGAGAAGGGGCTTGCCAAATCAGGATATATCTGTTATACCTGGGCATTGATGGATAATCATTATCATCTTTTCGTAAGAGCCAGTGAAAAGAGGTTGAGCAAACTGATGCGGGGGCTTAACGGGGGATATGCCATGTACTATAATAAA
>JAEZKP010000056.1 GCA_023436145.1 Fibrobacterota bacterium
CGAATCAGTAGTGGCTTAAAATAGACAATTGCCATTTAATCTGTTTTTCCAGTGCTTGCGTTTTGACACTGAAACCCAGCTGTTTTTTTGGGGACGGAGGAAACTTAGCAGTACAAATTTTTTTTACTATGTTTCCTCCGTCCCCCTTTTATGGTTGGATGGCCGATGGAATTACCCGGGCAGAACGGGTGTCGGAGCATCTCGAACAGGAACGAATCAGTAGTGGTTTAAAATAGACAATTGCCATTTAATCTGTTTTTCCAATGCTTGCGTTTTGACACTGAAACCCAGCTGTTTTTTCGGGGACGGAGGAAACTTAGCAGCACAAACTATTTTTACTAAGTTTCCTCCGTCCCCCATTAATGGAGGGATGGCCGCAGTAGTGCCCGGTTAAGATAATTCAGAACAAATTTAGTTAATATAATTAACACTTAATTGCCAATTTAATAATCAAAATATGTGATTATGAATGTGGTTTGCCATATTCGATTATTTTGCAGCATGTTGTCCTACGGGACAAAGATCTTTTTACGTACCAATTCGCTATAAATATATTGCCCCTATGTGGCAAGGATGCATAGGAGGTACACTCCTTCGTAGCAGACTACTACGGAGTGTAAAACAACCGGGCATTAAAGATATAGAATATTTCGAGCAGGAACTAATCAGATGCCCTGTTTTTTCTCTGTGACAGAAACAGCTCCAACTCCTTCTCGTTATGAATCTCCACCAGTTCTCTGTTATCGATCAGAAGTACCACAGGTTCGCTTATCCGCATGTTACTGAGTGATTCCCAATATTTACCGATACCACTCATCCCGGATTTCGCATAGGTGGAGATAGAATCAGTATTTAAACCGGCTTTTCTGCAGACATCCTGCCAGAAAGAGGTTCCGGGTGATAAAGAGTACTCTTTAAGGAAATGCCGGTATTTTTCAGCACTCAATTTGGAGATTGCCAGCCATCGGGTGGCCTCCTCCATTCTGAACCAGGGCTCAGTTCCCCGCACCGTTACAGAAGGATCATGGAAGAGAGTTGGCAGAATCGTGCTATTACGACTCAATGCTGAATCTGACAGAAAGTTATCCAGTATCAGTTGAAGCTGAGGAAAAAATGGATCTATGAAAAGAGTGATCTCCCCTTTTTTATCCCCACGTTTCAAGAGATAGTTACGGTTGACAATGCCATCCTTAAAAATAAGGCTGCCGTTCTTTTCAATCAAGCCGCTCTCCACAGAGGTGAAATTGTGCGCTTGTTTTACTTCACGGGAGAAGAGATAGAATGGAAGAGCATCGGGATTGTATTTACTTATGAGCTGTTTTCCTTCCGCAGAGTTCATGGTAACAATATTGAGCTTAACCCCTGGAAACAGTTCTTCAGTAGTAGCAATAACCGCATTTTCTGGGTGTTGAAAGGTGGAATCTGCCACTAAAACCGTAAAATTAAATGGAACGGCATCCAGAAATACACATTTTTTATTTTCGCCACACCGCCCGATTTTCCCTTTCTTTTTGCAGTCGATGTCTTCAAAACACTCAGGGAGTTTTTTGCATTCGGGAGAGGAATTTTCAAATTTATCACACTGAAATTTTGCCAGACGGTCTCTGGTTATCTGTATCTGAACCGGAGTATTGTTAAAAAGCAATGTAGGAGAAGCTTTTATATTGAGTCTTACTGATCTCTGATAATGAGTGGCCAGTTCCTCTTTACCTTTAATGTTGATCCACTTCTGAATTTTATCCAAATCAATTTTCATTTTCTGGAGGATGGATCGGGTAGGAACAAAAGTCTTACTTCGCTGTTCCAGAAACTCCAGCCATCTTTCCGGATAGTTCTGCTTTACAGCCAGCCACATCATCTCATCTTCAACCTCCTCTTTACCATGAAGCGAGCTGAAAATGGTGTCGTTTTCCACAGTACCAATGAATTGAATACTCCAATCAATTTTTTTAAACATTTTTACAAATTCAACGAATGAACTCAATGCCTGAATCCCATACGGGCACTGGCTCATGATGTAAAGATCATAGGCTGGTCTGGATTGTACCGGTTCTGCCTTAAGAATGGAAACCATAGAACTGTCATCAGGAACTTGCGGGCCGATATGAAGCCATTTTTTCCGGTTTAATTCAAGTTTACCCTCTTTGAGGTTCATCTCTGCAAAGGAGAGACTTTTACCCTGAAACCCGAACTGCATCATGGGTACTTTTCCAGTCAATAAAACCGGATTCTGGTCGGATTTGCGGTGGCCATTAATTATAAGATCACACTCCGGAAAAGATTGTACCAGAATTTCTGATTTCTCCTGTCCCAGATGAGAGAGGATGATCTGATAATCGGAACTGTCAACTATCTCCTTCCAGACTTTGGAAAGAGATTTTACCGGATCCAGCACAGTGACAGTTGTATCGATAGGGAAATTTTTTTCCTGGGTGGTCAAGGCAGTGACCGCGAATGTTTTACTACCTTTTTTAATCAGAATGTAGGAGGGGGCAAGTGGTTTTCCTTTTTGATTTACAAGATTTGCAGATACAAATGGAACACCGGCGGTTTTTGCTTGCTTTACAATCCATGCGCCTCCATATTGAAGCTCTTCATCGCCTATGGCAACTGCATCATAACCTATTTTAGCCATACCTCTCAGAGTAAGAATAGTACGAAGAGAATCCCCTGCCCTACCCTCTGAATAGGAATCATAAATTCCACCTGCAGAGAAACCTCCGGCATCAAAAAGAAGTAAGTTATCTCTTTTTCCCAGTGAATTGATCACTGATGATCGTTTGAGTAAACCACCTCCGGGGTCCTGAGAGCAATCACAGGCCTCAATCATACCATGGGTCTCAGCTCCAGCCACAATGTAGATCAGTGAATCGTGATCTGCCTTAGATGTCAAGGCAGCCAGACAGAAGATCATCGCAGACAATCGAAATATCGAATTCATCAAACATATCCTTCCGGTTTGCTGAACTGCAAATAAGAATCAATAACTGAAGATTTCATCAGAGATGATGAATAAAGGGAGACAGGTGTAATGCAGAATTCACCTGCAATACACTCTGGAAGCGATGACACCAGTTTATTAAGCAGCTTTGACAATAAAATAACCTTTCTTTCCTTTCTGAAGCAGAATATATTTGCCGCTTATCAGGAATGATGTGTTTACTACTGCAGCAGGATCGGTTATTTTCTCTTTATTAACTGCCAATCCGCCCTGGGAAATCATGCGTCTGGCTTCACCTTTTGATGGAAACAGCCCTGTTTTGACTGAAGCCAGATCCAGTGCACTGATTCCGGATTCCAGCTCGGCAGTGCTTATAGAAGTCTGAGGGACTCCGTCGAATATAGAGAGAAAATCACTTTCAGAGAGATTTCTCAGCATATCTGCAGTTCCCTTACCAAATAATATCTCTGAAGCTTCAGTTGCTCTTAAATAATCATCACTGGAATGAACCCTGGTTGTTACATCCTTTGCCAATGCTTTCTGCATTATCCTTTCGTGGGGAGCTTTTTGATGTTCCTGCTCCAGCCCGATAATCTCATCCTGTGATAATAGAGTAAAGATTCTAAGCAGCCGTGGTGCATCCTCATCAGCTGCATTAAGCCAGTACTGGTAAAATTTGTAAGGTGAGGTAAGTTTTGGATCGAGCCAGACACTCTCTCCCCCTTCTGTTTTGCCAAACTTTTTACCATCTGCTCTGGTAAGCAGCGGACAAGTCAGGGCAAAAGCCTCACCACTAGCTTTACGGCGAACCAGTTCTGTGCCTGATGTGATATTACCCCATTGATCCGACCCACCTATCTGAAGAACACAGTTTTTATTTGTGTAAAGCCAGCAGAAATCATAGGCCTGAAGAAGCTGATAGCTGAATTCGGTGTAGGAAATCCCGTTTTCCCATCGGTTTTTAACAGAATCTTTGGAAACCATGTAATTAACTGTAAGATACTTGCCCACATCCCGCAGAAAATCCAGGAAACTCATCTCTTTAAACCAGGTGTAATTATTGACTATTTCTGCAGCATTATCACCAGAGAAATTCAGAAATTTTTCCAGCTGTTTTCTTATGCATTCCTGATTCATCGCAATTTGTTCGCTGGAGAGCAGTTTTCTTTCTTCCGATTTTCCAGACGGGTCACCGATCATTCCGGTTGCCCCTCCAACCAGCGCAATAGGTTTATGGCCGCAGCGTTGAAAATGCATCAGAAGCATTATCGGGATAAGATGACCGATATGAAGAGATGTGGCAGTCGGGTCAAACCCGGCGTATCCGGCGACTGATTCTTTTTGCATTTTTTCTTCTATTCCGGGGGTCATATCGTGGATCATTCCACGCCAGCGCAGTTCTTCGATGAAATTCATATTATTTTTCCTGCTGTGAGCTTACGAAAACAGAACAGGGAAAATACTTTTTGCCTTCCGGAAAATGAATGAGCTCTGTGCTAATACTATCAAAAGATTAGGGTTAAATAGAAACCATCATGCCTGAGAAGCCCTGGAAACCCACTAAAAAAGAGATAGAGGCTGCTGCAGGGAAGACTGTGCCGGATGTAATAAAAAAGAATCTGGATGTACTTTTCTGTGGAATAAACCCGGGACTCTACACCGCAGCCGTTAAGCACCACTTTGCCCGCCCCGGAAACCGGTTCTGGCCGTTATTGCATCATTCAGGTTTTACCCCCCGGATACTTTCGCCTTTTGAAGAGGACCTGTTACCATCGATGGGTATAGGAATAACGAACCTGGTGGAACGGGCTACAGCCAATGCAGCGCAACTGAGCAGGGATGAGTTGAGAGAGGGTTTTGAGCTTTTGAAGGAAAAGGTCAAAAAGATGGAGCCTCGGGTGGTGGTCATTTTGGGGATTGGAGCATACCGGGAGGCATCGGGACACAGAGATGCATCGATAGG
>JAEZKP010000066.1 GCA_023436145.1 Fibrobacterota bacterium
CCTTGGCTCCCCTCCAATTTCCCCGGAGGTGAAATCCTTCTTAGTAAAGGAATCACCTCTGGGGGGATTACCTCCGGCAGCCTCAGATTTCTCTGTTAGAGTGAGTGGATTTTCTTCTTCGAAGAGAAGTCGCCTGAAGAAGTCTGTATTTCAACATGTATTCTACAGTGATGAAAATGATGTGGGTTTATAAGTCATTTGGAAAAATTCGTTCACTGGCCGGAATCTGATTTTTCGGGTTAGTCCGTGGCTTCCTTCCAATTTCCCCGGAGGTGAAATCCTTCTTAGTAAAGGAATCACCTCTGGGGGGATTACCTCCGGTAGCCTCTGATTTCTCAGTTAGAGTGAGTGGATTTTCTCCTTCGAAAAAAATATCACCGAAAGAAGTCTGGTTTTCATTATATGTTGAGCTGGAGAAAAGCTCTACACGAATCTATCCCATTAAAGTATAATGGCCATAGGGAAGACACGGGTTTTCTTCTATATAATTAAGATATCTGGTATTACTTATGAGTGACCGAAACAGTTCAGATATATCCAATCCGGAAATGTATGTTGGTAGAGATGTGTGCGGGATTACTCTGGTTGAGTTTCTGGGCAGGGGGGCAACGGGGTTGGTATATACTGCATACCAGAAATCGTTGAAACGGAAAGTCGCTATTAAACTTTTTCCCAGGAGCTCTATTTCTTCTGCATCTGTGGAAAAATTCAGAACAGAAGCTGAAACAGTGGCGATGCTTAATCATCCCAACGTCGTACCAGTGTTTGACATGGGGGAGACCCCTGATTTCCTCTACATAGTAATGCAGCTGATTGCAGGACAGGATTTGCGGACCATTATTCAGCGTCTCCGGCGTCATCCGGTTCCCTCGCGGCGCACAATCCCCTTACTGGATGCTATAGACATAATGATATCTGTGCTTGATGCGCTGGGGTATGCGCACAGTCAGCAGGTGATACATCAGGATGTCAAGCCGGCAAACATCATTATAGAAGAGCAGAACAGAAGACCTTATCTGGTGGATTTTGGTACTGCCAGGACCATTTTTACTGAGCATGGAAGTTCCAGGTTAATCAGTGGTACTCCTTTATATATGGCACCCGAGCAGGCTTCCGGAGAGCCAACCGATGCCCGTGCGGATATTTATTCTGCGGGTTTGGTATTGCTTGAAGCAATTTCAGGAACGCTGCCGGTAAACAAGCTTAAGGGTGAGCAGATGATTAAAATAAAGATCTGTGATCCGGACTCACTCTTTACATGTAAACCATCGCAGCATTTTCCGGCAATAGATAAAGATCTGGAAGAGATTATATGTAAAGCAACTGCATCTTTACCTTCGGCAAGATACCAGGATTGCAACAGTTTTCGGGATGATCTTTTCTGTTATGTAAAAAGTTATGGCAGGCGGTAAATGTTATGGATCCGGGATCGAATAAAATAGCACAGAACCGGGCGGATCTGCTTGCCCGTCTTTTCAATGTTACAATGAACAGTGCACTGCTTTACAATGGAAGCCATCCTACAACCCTGAAAAACATACTTTCATTACATAAGGATCTTTCAGAGATACTGAGCCAGTGTGAGACTGTTTCTCTTATCATAAATAGAGACAATCTCTTTGTGGAGGAGTGGCCGGTAGCGGAAGCCATCAATACCCGAAGACTGGTTCAGCAGTTTATCAGAACCGGTATCTTTTCGGTAACTTTTTGTAATGGTTTAAGTTTGCAGCAACTGCAAATCTTTATTAATGCTGCATCTGATATGGGAAATGATGTATCTGCAGAGAGTATTACCAGTTTACTGCTTAATGAAATGATAACCACTATCAGAATAAACTATGTACGATTCGGAAAAATCCTTTCTGGTCAGAAAAATGATTGCTCAGAACATGACAATGCTGATAGACCTGTAAAGATCAGCAGCATTGATAGCCCAAACAAACGGGAAATTAATAAAATATTGACTGCGGCAATAGAAGAATCTGATTCATCTGAAAATGCCCTGAGGTTAGTCAGTAATTTAAAGAGTGAGATTCAATCGGCACAGCCCCTTGCCCTTAATTCCATGCTGGATATCTTTAACGAGATCAGAATGGGTCTTGCAGAGGCTGTTGAAATCGGAAAAATAAATGGCAAGCGTATCAGCACGGTCGACAACCTTTCATCACAGCTTGATGAACTTACCCGTCAAACCGTTTTAAAACTGATAAAGGAAGAGTACGATGGCGGTGCTGTATCAGTAAAAAGACTGGCCCAGATTATCTGCAGATTGCTTCCTGACATAAATGAGATCAGGAAATTGCTGCCAGATATCAAAATATTATTGACAGAGGAAGGTATGTCTCTGGCTGATTACCTGCAGCTGATAAAACTGCTCAATGTGGAGATTGACAGTGAATCACTGGCTGATTCTCTGAGCGGGGCTGCAGAAAAGGTAGGTGTCACAGTAACCGACATCATCGATGCCTTCAGGAAAGAACCAGATGATGCTGCCAGACTTATTTTACTGGCCTCCGAAATCCGCCAAGGGGCTCAGGCTGACGATCTGCAGCTGTCTAATTTCCTTACTGAGTACATCGAAAAGACCAGTAAAGCACTTGCCCTGCAATCCGGAAAAATAGACAGGCAAGGTACTAAAACTATACGAATGATACTATCTCAGCTTGAAGAACAGCTTATGCAAAAATTGCATAATTGCGGGGTTCAGACAGAAGTTCTTCAGGCTGTGAAAAGAACACTCTCTGAAAATTTCGAGTCCGCTTTCGATTCAGTCACTATGGAATGGATCTTATCGGTGTGTACCGGTAAAAATCCTGATGAGCTGGAATCAATAATCTCCGGTATGATTGAACACCAGTCGCAACTGGCAAGAATTCAGGATACTCTTTCTGAATCATTGCTGTCAAATGGGTTTAAATCTGAAAATATACAGAAGATTATATCTCAACTGGCATGTAAAGATAATGGTGAAAATAAGGTGCTGACACTGCCATCGGCTGCACTTTCATCCAATAATATGCTGTTTCTTCTTAACAGAGAAATTAACCAGCACAAAAGATATGGAACACCATTTTCAACAATGCTATACACTGTAGAGAAAGCGGGTGACCCAAAGGATTTAAAGTCATTGACCGAGGAAGACAAGAAAAACCTGATACCGCAGCTTTTTCAGTTCATTAAAAAATACCTCCGGGAGACTGATCTTCTGGGTACTACTGGTGTACCTCAGATATATAGTCTTTTTTCCATTATGACCATGACCGGTTTTGAGGGGGCAAAGATTGTGAGAGACCGCATTATTAAGGGTTTGGAAAAGAAAAAATTCAACCTTAATAAAAACCAGGTATCCATCGAAGTGACTATTTCAATCACTGTTCCTGAAAAACAGAACATTAAGGATCTGCGTACTTATCTGAATGCGGTAAAATTAAATCATCAGACCGGTTCTGGTCCGGGTTTACCAGATGTAAAAAAGGAGCACCAGAGTAAAGTTACAAAACCGTGAAACAAAAAACCTTAACGGCAAATTATATTTAACCTTGGAAGACAATTCTTTGAACGTATCATCCTGCAGAGAGATTGCTGCTCTATGGGATTTTGAGGTTCATCACCAAAGAATTGCATGGTTTGGATTCAAGCCAGGCTGGTTCGATCTGCCGGGGAGGTATCAAACGGGTATGTTTGCACGATTGTTATTGCTTTTCACTGTTTTGCCTTTGATCGAATTAGTTATTCTAATTCAAATTGGAACAAGAATTGGAGCTTTCAGCACTGTGCTCGTGGTGATTGCCACCGCTATAATTGGTGCTAGTCTGGCGCGAATTCAGGGAATCAACACTCTAAAGCGAATACGGCTGAGTCTTTCTGAGGGAAGAATACCAGCAGACGAGCTTTTGGATGCATTTTTGATCTTTTTGGCAGGGCTATTACTGGTAGCCCCCGGATTTTTAACCGATCTGAGTGGCATTCTTCTTTTGATTCCCTGGGGGCGCAATAGGATCAAACAATGGATGAGAAGGAAAATGCAGCAATGGATAAACAGAGGGGGCGGACCGACCAATTTCAGAGTCGGCATTTAAACCTTTAATCAGCCGAATCTTTGGATACAGCTACCGCCTGGAGATATTTTATCTGTGAATAGCACATAGCTCATAAGCAGCTATATAGACGTTTAAGATTAATTTGTCGGTTTTTTAAAGAAAATCATCAACAAGACTGATGAAAAACAGATCATGGAAACTACCGAATCATCCGGAAAAACAGAGGTGAATAAGCTTTCTCCGGATATACCAGATTCGCAATCAAGAACCGGAGAACCACTATCGATTGATGAGCTGATCGATAGTGCATTAGTCCATTGTGAGAGGCTTCCTCACTCCTGTGATAGCTATGTGCTGCAGATAAAAGAACTGCGTAACCGCCTTTCCAGAGGACAGCTTCATCTGGCGGTGCTGGGCCAGTTTAACCGGGGGAAAAGCACTTTTATCAATGCATTGATAAAACAGAAAATATTACCTACATCAGTTCTGCCGGTAACATCCGTACCTACTTACATCTCCTACGATGATTGCCTGAGTTGTAGGGTCAGGTTTTTAAATAATAAACCGGATCTTGTTGTGAAACAGTCTATCGATAACATAATGGCCACGCTCACAAAATTTGTGGCAGAGGAAAATAACCCCAAAAATCAGTACTGTGTCAGAGATGTTCAGATCGGCTGCCCCAGCCCCATTTTGCAAAATGGGACGATGCTTATCGACACTCCAGGATTCGGTTCTACTTATGTACACAACACCCGTACCGCCCTTGACGCTCTGGTCGATTGTGATGCGGCGCTGTTTTTACTCAGCGCTGATCCTCCAATGACTCAGACCGAGATTGAGTTTTTAAAACAGGTGCAGCAATATGTTCCCCGCATTTTTTTCATTCTTAATAAAATCGATCTTCTGAATGGTAAAGATATCGAAAAGGTCGACCATTTTATCCGTCAGATGCTGATAAGCCGGCTGGAGTATTCATCTGATGTAAAACTGTTCCATGTATGTGCTGCAAAAGCGGAAAAAGCATCCGAGTGCAGCCTGGAAAATGCTGACTGGGTTGCCGGAAATATGGAACAGATAAAATCGGAAATCCTGGAGTTTATGATACGGGAGAAATACTTTACATTGTCACAAGCTCTCAATGATAAACTCAAAGATGCTTTTGATGGAATAATAAATTCCCTGCATAAGGATATTGATGATTTCAAGTCTCCGCTGGAATTACTTCAAAAGGAAAGCCATGAGCTCTCTTCTCAGTTTGAAACCATAAAAAAAAGTATGGAGAAAGAGCTTAGGCTGATCGGGATCGAAAAGGATGCAGTGTTTAAATTTATAAGCGAAAAATTCAGCTCACATAAGGAACAGATGGAAAAACAGGTATTTGCCCATCTGGACAATCTGCTTAATAATTCTTCCGGAAGCCTGGCCTGGATTCAGGGCCTGGCAACTGCTGTGAGTGCTTATATCACCGATAGTTTCTCTCATCTGCTGGTCACCATGATTGCACAAGTGAATAAGCCGGTTCGCAAAGCAGCTTCACTTCACAGCAGAGAATATGAGAATATTGCCGATTCTGTGCAAAAATTTGTTCTCGGTGCAAATCGCAAGTCGTTTTTCCTGGAAAAACTGGAAAATATGGAAATTGCTCTTGAAGAAACATGGAAAGCGGAAAGCTTGTCTGGAAAGCTGGATATCAGGTTTTCCTGGAGCGACCATCTCAGAAACCGTCAGGCAAAAGCCAACCGTATCCGGCAGAAATGGGATAACACCATAAAGCAATCAATTGGCGCTGATTTCGATGCCCTGGAAACTCATCTTAAACAGATTGTTGAGGGGGTTTTCGAAAAATTAAAATCAGTTCTTTCTGAAGAGTACTTTTTCCTTTCACAGGACCTGGACAGTATGGTGGAGAAAAAAGAAACTGCCATCAAGGAGCGGCTTAATAGAAAAGATAACCCTGTGGAGTCACTGGAAAAATTGTCTGCAGCTTTTTCCAGACTTAAGAGTGAACTTTTCTAATAATAATCAGATTCATCCGTCAAACCGGGTTGTTTTATCGGCATTCATCCGAAATATTGGCAAATATAGATTTCCATTTTCCAAAGTAGGTTAATTGCAGTAGTCTGCTTTGGAGTATATATAGAGAATTTTTCAGGTAACCGCAGCTTCAAGCAAAATTCTTGGTACTTCAAATAGCAACCGCTTACCAGGGTGCGTGCCTTTATAATCACCGTTGACCAGATCAAAGATGATATTGGAGAGAGATTTACTGCGACGGGCATAACGGATGATATTATCCAATAGCGCTGGTTTACCAAATCTCCTCTGAGGGTTACTGATGCGCATAAACTCTTTACCGTACTCCTCTTTCCATAAAGAATCGTATAGACGCAGGTCAGAGGCAAGAATCGCCTGGGAGGCCAGGTCCGCTGACCAGAGCGCATGCAACACACCTCGTCCAGTTACCGGATTCACATGCCCGGCTGCATTACCGATAAGAATCCAGTTGTTACCGGTGCAGGGTTGTTTGAAAAAATCTGGAGAGCTGGCCTGTGGAATCAGTGCACTCCACATCCGGTAAGGATGAAGTTCTTTACATTCGGATGACAGGAAATCATCCAGATCATTCTTTATCCCTTTGGAATGGCTAAGGGTATCGGTGATACCGATGATATAATGGTCTTTTGTTCCATTAATCCACAAAAAGCCGTTACGATGGTTGAAAAATTTCATCAGTGACCATTTTTCCAGGAAACCTCTGGCATAATAACCCATACTAATGGCCAGTTCTTCTTTCTGAAAAGAGTTTAGAACAGTCTTTCGTACGATGCTGTGCACTCCATCGGCACCCACCAGGATATGAGCCAGAAATTCCCGTTTGGGAGTCCTGATTTTCCATAATCCTTGTTCTCTGTAAATAGAGGTTACTCTTTCGGGAACGTAAATGGCACCGTTATCAATTGCCATATCAATCAGAAGACGGTGAATCTGGGATCTGGAAATTGATGTAAAGCGATCATTGTATTGATCGTCAAAGATGGTTTTGTGACCTGAAGGAGAGATAAGATGCAGCCGGTTAACCGGTTGACTCTTTAAGGCTGCCTGTTTAATAAAAGGATATTTGTTAATTGTTTCCTGATTTACAGTTAAAAAAAATGGATCATCACCGGTAGAAGGTTGATCCAATATGACTGGCTTTTTGCCCTGGGAAGCCAGAGCATAGCCCAGATAAGCTCCTGCCGGTCCACCACCCACTATCACAGTATCGTAGATTCTGGTGTAACGTTTGGAGGAGGAAGGCACAAAAGAAGCTATACCGATTAAATCGGCTTTTGAAGAGATCAATTTTTCTGCAGTAACCATAAGGATCGTTCTCCTTATTAGTTTCGGTTGAAAGGGTAGGCCCAATATAGAAAAACAAATACTATGCCATGGGGAGGATTTAAGGGGAATGCTCTGGAAATAGAGAGAAAGCTATGAATAAAATGCAGTTTATGGATGAAGAAAAATTTGTAATCTTTGTTTTTGAGAATCGATTTCGGAAATGAAAAAATTAAGGGTTATAAACCGAAAGGATCCGTAAATGGAAAACCCTGGTTCAGAAGTTTTATAACATTCCTCATATGCACAGGGATTACCCGATCTTCATACCCATAATGGTTTTAAAATTTTCAACTTACCTGTCTGTGATTGTCAATAAAGCAGTTACCGGCATTTCCTCAATGGCAGATTCCGAGGTATGTTATACCTCTCTTATCTCTTTATGTCTTTTGTAACAACCCTGTATTGAATTAACATTATGATATTAACTCTACCTGGTGATAAAATTTCTACACAAAAGCTCAGAACCAATCTTTATCCGGCATAAATAAGTACCAGCATTGACCTGACGACCTTTGTGGTCGGCTCCGTTCCAGGCTATGGTGTAGGTTCCGGCTCCCAGAAATGAAATCGAAAGCGAACGGATCAGTTTGCCGCTCAACGAAAACAGCTCACAGCTGCCTTCCCCGGATAAAGAGTTGTCAGCAACTTTTATAACCAGTAAATTCCCATTTGCCTTTGATGGACTCAGAAGTCTGACTGCAGGGGCTTTTCTTTCTGCATCAGACTGCTGTTTGTTAACTGAAACCGGAAGGTATTGAATCGAAATTGAGTCGTCTGTTTCTGGATAGGTGTTTTTTGGTTTTATCAGGTATTCGGTTTGAAAAGTGTTTTTTTTGAATAGCAGAGAATATAAGGAGCAGGTGTCGAGATTGTCTATGTAAAACATTCCATAGCCATTTGTTTGTGTTGTTTTTATTAGGGATGATGCTAAGGTCGAATAACAATAAACCATAAAACCGCGAAGCGGTCCTTGGTGATGATCAGTCAGAATCGCGCTGATGTATCCCTTGCGAGGTGCTTCTGACTGGCAGGTTGAAACCAGATATTCAGTTCTTGTACAAGGGTAGCTTTCTATAACACCATCAAAAAAATCGGAGCAAGTGGTTCTAGTAATGTTAAGAGTGATACTGGTGATTGGTTGTAGCTTTGCAGGCAGAGTCGGGCCACTATAGAGATACTTCACATTTTTAATACCCATCAATATTTTGTATTTCGGCCTGAATTTCAGACCGGGATAGTGTTGTGGTGTAATGAACCCAGTGTTTTTTGCTGTGTCGATTTGTATCGGAAAGGCACATTGATGCATAGGGCTGTTGTTTGTATCAGGATTTGCGCACCATTCAGGACTTGCGCACCCAAGAGTAATGGTGTCTGTTTGATTAGGTGTTTTGCCAAAAATTCCTATTTCACTGGTATTGAATTCGATTGTCCAGTGCACCGAATCCTGAAAAAGAACTTTGGTAATTGGCAATGCCTCTCTAGGGTTGGCGTATGTAAGGGCTGCTGCAAGAAGGAGGGGTATAAAAACAGTGTTACCTGTGCTGATGGCGGTTAGCATTCGCATAACAATTCTCCTGTTTGAAACTGATGAAGCATGGTTTCCCGAAGCTGCAGTAATTATATCTGTTAATATAATTAAAAATGGTGCGGATGGTGTATTTCAGTCATCCAATCCGGAATATTTATCACATATGATTCAAAAAATAGAATTCCCAGGCTTTTTGGACCAACTGAAGTGATCTGTTCACGCTCCGCTGAGTCTAAAGTTACTGTTCAAAATGAATCCTTCACTCCCTTAGTCCCGATAATTTCCTATCGGGACTAAATATGTGTTTCAGAAGGCGGCAAAAGACGTTATTCCCGTATAAGCAGGAGCGGGAAACCATCTTTTTTTTAAGGATGGATACCCGATAAAGCAACTCGGGCATGACTATTCGGGATTGGAGTGGGATGGTATTGAAACATCTATAAAAACGAAATTCTGGAAATACTGACTTACAAAAGATCACCTCATCCGCGCCCGTCAGCAGAAAAAAGAGTTTTCGGCCAGGCACTAAATAGAAAAACTGTTCACCTGTTGCTGGAAATATGGTACAATAAACTGCCCTGTTCAATTCTATTCATCTTATCTTTGTGGAATGGTAACAAGTGAACAAATTGCAGACTTTCAGTGAGTTTCTGGCTACTCAAAAAGACACTATAGATATCGGTTCTTTTTCCGTTAACCTTGTTCTGGCTGCACTGCTTTCTTACATTCTTTACTTTCTTTATATCCGGTTCGGCCGGTCTTTATCAAATCGCAAGGAGTTTGCCCGTAATTTCATGATTATCACCTGCACTACAATGTTTATAATAACTGTAGTGAAAATCTCACTGGCTCTTTCACTGGGTCTGGTGGGTGCATTGTCCATCGTCCGGTTTCGCACAGCGATCAAGGAACCAGAAGAGCTTTCTTATCTGTTTTTAACGATTGCAGTGGGGCTGGGTCTTGGAGCTTCTCAAAGGCTGGTAACAGTGGTGGCATTTGTGTTCATAGTGGTACTAATACTAATAAGAGGTTTGTTCTCGGATGTATCACCCAGGATAAAAGGAATGCTGCTTCAGTTGTCATGCCGCACAGATGGTTGTGGAAAATTGGAAGAGATAGAACGGGTACTGAAATCCAATTGCAGTAAAATAGAGTTACGGCGAATGGATGACAGTAGCGGGGAACTGTCTCTGTCATACATGGTCGAGTTCGATTCATCTCAACGGCTCGGCATTATTCGCGATGAGCTAAAAGAACATATAAATGAAGTATCGATAACCTTCATGGATACTTCAGTGATCTGAACCTATGAAAATCGAATCTTCGGTTACAGATGATACAATTGAAGAGAAACGGTATTATGCCGGTAAGCGTAAAAAATTGATCTCTGTAATCATAGTTGCTTTAAGTGCATTTGTAATGGGAGTACTATGTCAGCGAAACAAAATAATTGGTAAATCGCTCCTGCATATCCGCACCCAATTCGTTGATTTTCGAAACAAAATAAGAAGCACTCCGGTCAGTTCCAGTCTAACCCATATCGATCTTCAGATCGGGTATATAAATTACCAGAAGATCTGTCATCAGCGGGAGCTTGCTATGCAGACAGGCAGGACATACCGGGTGCATCCGTTAAATGAAGGTGAAACCGGAGCAAGAATAAAAGTAGGGGGTGCAACGATTCCTGTAAAGGTATCCCTTAAGGGAGGGCAACCGTATCACTGGGCAGATCAGAAGAAATGGTCATTTAAAATCGAAGTAAAAACTGATACAACTATAATGGGGATGAAAAAGTTTGCTTTGCAGCCGCCACTGGCGCGTTTTTTCATGAATGACTGGTTTTTTCAGAAATTGCTGAAATTTAACGGACTGCTCAGTCTTCGTTCTGAGTTTATAAAGTTTTCAATAAACGGTGAAAATTATGGTTTGTATAATATCGAAGAAAATATGGGAAAGGAATTAATCGAACATAATGGAAAGCGTGAAGGCCCGATTATTCAGTTCTGTCAGGATATCAATTGGGGCTACAGTGATGCATTCTCTGCAAGCGGTATTCCGGACTGGTTCTACGGCTCCATAATTCAGCCATATAACACTGGAAAAACCGTAAATGATACAACGCTTAAAAAACAATTTGAACAGGCTCTGAAGCTTCTTGAAACTTACCGAAAGGGAATGATAAGAGGTGATCAGATTTTTGACATATCACTTCTGGCCCGCTTCTTTGCAATCATTGATCTTCTGGGACATAAACATGCTGTTGCCCTTTCCAATATCAAATTTTATTATAATCCATTGACAGGCCTACTGGAGCCGATCGGTTATGACTGTGAACATATTCATGATTTATACCAGGAATGTGCATACTGGTGTCCAAAGGGAATTATGGGGATGTTTAAACAGCTGTGCAATAATAAAGAGGATGAGCGCGCACAGGAATGGACATCACGTCTCTTTTCAGACCGGAAATTTTACTTTCATTACATAAACGAACTGCAACGGATCAGTAACGACGCTTTTGTGTCGGATTTTTTCAGCAAAACCGGATCTGACTTTCAATTGAATTTAGAGCTCCTTCAATCCCAATATCCGGATTATTCATGTAATATCAGGGAGATTATCTTAAGGAATGCTCAACAAATCAGAGAACTTCTCAATCCGGTAAAATATGTGGGTATATGGTATAATTCGTTTGATAGAGTCAGTAACCGGCTGTGTCTTGATGTGGTAAATTTTCATCCGTTACCGGTTGTGTTTGACAGTGTGATCCTGGGTGAAGAGAAATTCAAGTGTCTGTCGGATAACATTGTTGATTGTCAGTTAGATTCTCATCAACCTGCCCGATCTGTACGTTTGTACTTTGCGGTTCCTGAAAAATCCTCCTTTTCCGATTCACTTGTTTCCCAACTGAAGGTGGTATCTCATATATTTGGAACTGAAAATTATGCTTTTGAGCAAGTCAAACCATGGCAATTTTGTGAAGGCAATGTTGCAATCGCATCCGTACCGGTATCCTTACCGGAATCACTGCCGGAGTTTGTGTATGTTGATGATGACAGAAAAGAGATCCGGATTCTTCCTGGCAGCCATACACTGGTAAAGAAACTGGAGATACCACGTGGCTATGATGTTTATTGCGGAAACTCTACATCAATTGATTTAATAGATTCTGCAGGAATTTGTTCATTCTCGCCGGTACACTTTGTTTCAGAGAAAGACAAGGGGATACTGATTTTTTCGAGTGATTCAAGCAGCAAGGGTGTAGCGGTTATTGATGCAGTGGGGGAGTCCCGGTTTGAGGGGGTTACTTTTAATGGTTTGAATGCACAAAATTCTGGTACACGGTTTTTGACTGGCGGAGTAACCGTTTACAATACCAGGGTGATTTTTGATCGTTGTGAATTTATCGATATGCGTTCTGAAGACGCTTTGAATATAGTACGTTCAGAGTTTTCACTCTTAAGGACCGTATTCAAAAATGCTGCATATGATGGAGTCGATATTGATTTCTGCAAGGGAACAGTTTCCAGATGCGGTTTTTATGGAATCAGAAATGACGCAGTTGATCTCAGTGGTAGTACCATAAAGGTTGAATGGCTCAATATTCATAAGGCAGGCGACAAGGGTATCAGTTCCGGAGAAAAAAGCAGAGTTTATATAGAAAACACATCTGTCTGCTCAACCGGTATAGGTGTGGCCAGCAAGGATCTGTCGGAAGTCTCAGTTTGCAATGTTAAAATATCCGATGCAGATACTGCACTGGCTGTTTACCAGAAGAAACCTGAATTCGGTGGCGGTAAATTGATAACCAGAGCTGTGATAATGAACAATGTGGGTATCGGTATTTATAAGGACTGTCAATCAGTGGTAAAGCAATATTGATAAATTTGGAGTAGATGGAAAAGTCTGGGATGTTGTTTCTCTATATGCATTGCTGCTCTTTAATGGTAAATTGTTTTAAGTTTAAAAGGCTGCTCTGAATGGAATGTGTAACAGACTACAGATACGAAAAAAAATACTTTGTAAAAGCAATTTCCGTTTCGGAAATTTTATCTCTTCTGAAACTGCATCCCGCAGCCTATCGTGTCCATTACCCTCACCGTTATGTGAATAGTGTTTATTTTGATAGTCCGGGGATGAGAAGTTATAACAGTCATATATCCGGTGAACCGGTGCGAAAGAAGGTTAGAATCCGATGGTATGGGGATGAGAGTGGGTTGATCGAAAATCCGGTCCTGGAGTTGAAAGAGAAAAATGGAGGCATAGGGAAAAAGCGTAGTTTTTCGCTTCCACAGACAAATGTTGCAAGGAACAGGACTGACTGGTGCCGGATAATTAAAAAAGCGCTGCTCCCGGCAGATGTAATAGAAGAGATTCAAAATTTATCACCTGTATTACTTATCCGGTATTGCAGGCACTATTATATCTCCGGGGACAAGCTCTGCAGATTAACTGTAGATAGTGATCTCTGTTTTGGAAAGTTATCTTCTGCAGCGAACTTCCGGACACAACCAGAACGCTATTTCAATACAGTAGTAATCGAATTGAAATATAGTACTAATTGTGATTGTCGGAACTATGAAGCAGGTACATTGTTTAACTCCCGGATTACCGCATATTCAAAGTATCTTGAAGGAATCAACTGTACGGCATTTCTTTAGGAGCCCCTCTTCCCATTGCATTATCTATATTTCCCGATTCGGGAGATCCGTTATTTTTACTATATTCATTATAATAGTGTGCAATCGGTTCCTGCTGTCTTAGTGGAGCGCAAACCCTGAGCGGAGTCAAAGGGGAGCGGAATAATTCAATGACATCATCAGATGCAACATCAGATTCAACTTACAGGGTACTGGATGCCAACCTTAACCGGTTGCGTGAAGCACTCAGAGTGATAGAAGAATATTACCGATTCTTTAAAAACGATGCCGAAGTGGCCGTTACCCTGAAAAAATCGAGGCATTCGGTAAAGCAAATCGAAGCAGGATTCGGGAGAGAGCTGCTTTTGAAGGGGCGGGATACACTTACCGACTGCTTTGCAGATAAAAACCGGCCTGAGGAGCTTGAACGGAAGACTGAAAATGATATTCTGATTGCATCATGTAAGCGGGCTCAGGAGGCTGCCCGGGTTATTGAGGAGTATACCAAGATAACTGCGCATCCTGAATTTTCTGAAAAAGCAAAAACAATCCGTTTTTCGTTATATAATGTGGAAAAACTTTTACTTGGTTCCTGTTCAAAATGTCGCAAATCTGTCTGAAATTGATAGATCGCTTGTATTTGCAGGAATGATAAAATCATTGGCATCTGTTTACTGATACTGCTTAGTTAGGTTGTTATGGGAAAAAAGAAAAAGGAAACTGCTGCAGCCACCACCTCTCATTCCGGTTTCGGACATGAGATTTGGGGGCTGATATTTCTGGCTCTGGGAGTGTTAACCCTTATATCGCTCATATCCCATTTTGTCAATAAAGACGATAATATACTGGGGCATTTTTTTGGGACTTCTCTCTCTTCCGGACTGATCTATCTGTTTGGGCCTCTGCCTGCTTTTATTTCCCCGCTTTCTATAAGCTATATTGGGTGGTTGCGTTTGCGCGGAGATCAGTTAAGGTTTCGAACCTTTTTTTACTGGATCATGTTCACCGTTCAGATCTGTCTTCTCTTAGCCATCCATTATCTGCCGGAAATGACATCGGATTTCAGGATCCGTGATAACCTTACCGGTATCATAATCGTAAAAACTATCTTTTATCCTCTTTTTGGAATTTATCGATTTGGCCCCTATTTTCTGGGTGGATTGACCTTGCTTATCACCACACTTTCCTGCTTCAGGATTCCGCCTCAGCGGATCATCGGACTTTTGGGTATTGGGTTAAGCTGGTTATGGGAATGGTTTAAGAGATACTGGGAATCGGTACAGAAATCTATGGAGGAGAGCCGTCAGCGAAGAGAGCAGGAGGCTAAAGCTGCAGCAGAGCGCAGGGCTGAGAGAGAAGCGGAGAAAAAAGCGAAAGCAGCTGAAAAGAAGGAGAAAGAAAAACAGAAAAAAGCTGCATCCAAAGAGGTCGTTTCAAAAGATTCCGAAGTAGAAAAAGAGAAAAAAGCGCCTGAAAATAAGGCTAAGGAAGTCAAAAAAGAGGAAATTGAATCTTCACAACCATCACCACCACCTTCTCAGCTCCGGGATATTAATGATGTAGAGGAGCAGGCCAGGCTTCAACTTGAGCAGGAGCTGGCAGCTTTCCGGGCAAAGAAAAATGAACCTATAAAGATAATGTCCATAGAGACTGAAGAGGTCGATGCTGATGAGTCTGAAGATGAGCAGCATTCTATGCCCCCCGGTTTAAAAATCGGAGCCATCGAGGCACCTGTAGATCCGGAGTCTGATGAAGAGGACGAGCAGGACGGCGAAGATCTGGATTTGAGTGGATCCCATGTTACTAAAGTTTGTAAACCTTCCAAACCCTATGAAATACCGGATTCTTCCGTGCTGCCGGACCCTCCTCCGCTTTCAAGCATGGTGGATAAAGAGGCCATTGAGCGCAACTCAATGACTCTTGAGAAAACACTGATGAATTTTGGTGTTGAGGGAAAGGTGGTGTTTGTAAGTCCGGGGCCGGTGGTGACCCGCTATGAGATTGAGCTTGCCCCAGGGATAAAGGTCAGCCGGGTGTTGAGTCTTCATGATGATATTTCCATGGCGGTGAGTGGACAGAGGATTCGAATTGAGGCACCGATTCCCGGAAAATCCGCAGTAGGTATAGAGCTGCCCAATGCAGAGCGGGTAATTGTGCATTTCAAACATATTCTTCAGTCTGACGCATTTAAAAGAGGAAAAGCCAAGCTGCCCATAATCGTGGGTACTAATATTTCGGGAGCTCCGTATGTGAGTGATATCACTAAAATGCCACACGTACTTATTGCAGGGCAGACTGGTTCGGGAAAGAGTGTCTGTATAAACTCCATCATCTGTAGTTTACTTATGACTAAGAAACCGGAGGAGCTCAGACTCATAATGATTGATCCCAAGAAAGTGGAATTAGCCTTTTATGAGGGAATTCCGCATCTTTTATCACCAGTGGTTACAGAATCCAAGGAAGCGGTGAAGGCTCTTCAGTGGGGAGTAAGGGAGATGGAGCGGCGTTACCGGATGCTGGCCAAGGTGGGTGCTCGAAATATCGATTCTTTCAATACAAGACTGGCAACAGGTAAAATTGGAGAAATATTATCAGAGGAAGACAATAAACCTCTTCCCTTTATCGTTATTATAGTCGATGAGCTGGCGGATCTGATGATGACAGCCTCTAAAGATGTTGAGGTACTGATTCAACGTATTGCTCAGTTGGCTAGAGCTGTGGGTATTCATCTTATTGTTGCCACCCAGCGTCCTTCGGTGGATATTATTACTGGACCGATTAAGGCGAACCTGACTTCAAGAATTGCTTTCAGGACTATCCAGTCTACAGATTCCCGCACCATTTTAGGACATGTGGGGGCTGAAAAACTGCTGGGAATGGGGGACATGCTCTTTTTACGTAACGGTGCACCTGAGATTGAGAGGTTTCATGGAGCTTTCATTTCTGAAGAGGATGTGGAAAAGATTGTGGCCGAGATTCGTAAACAGCAGGTTGAAATCGATAGAATCGAAAGTTTTCATGATGAAATTGAGGATAGTGGATCTGATGATGGCGTTTTCGATAATGGTGACCGGGATGAGCTTTTTGAAGAGGCTGCCAGAACCATTGTCAGTATCGGCCAGGGTTCGACTTCTTTGCTGCAGAGACGTATGAAGATCGGATATGCCCGTGCAGGACGTCTTATGGATGAGTTGGAACGGGCAGGTTTTGTTGGGCCGGCTGATGGCAGCAAGGCCAGAGAAGTAAAAGTGAAACCAGACGAACTGGATGAAATCCTGGCAAGGCTTCATTAAACACACTTCCAAGTTGCTGATGGTAGTTTTTTAGTGATTGGAACATAAAAAAATGGCAAAATTTCTTTTTTCTCTGTTACCGATAGTAATTTTAGTCAGTCAGGTTTTTTCTGATGAACCAGCGGTAATGGGAATGATTTCAAAGAAGTACAACGCGGGTTCTTTTATCGAGGCGCAGTTCCAGCAGCACACCTGGTGGAGCGTACGGGAGAAGGAAGAAACCAAAAATGGCCGTCTTTTTATTGCTCCTCAAAACAAGTTCAGAATCGAGTTGGGCAATGATGTGCTGGCAAGTGATGGAAACACTTACTGGCAGTATAATAAAGCAGCCAACCAGGTGGTGATTGACAACCTTTGCAATCTTGAGCTCTCTTATCACCCCTCTCAGTTATTATCCACTTTTCTTACCGGGTATTCATATAAAGAGGTGGAGAAATCTGGAAATCAGACGGTATTGAAGTGGGTTGCAGATGATTCATCGAAATCACAATATAAAGAAATAGAGATACGGGTGGTTACTAAATCCGGTGAGGTGCAGAAGTTGAAGATGACTGACCGGAATGACAATGTTCAGACATATTCTTTTAAGAAAACAGTTTTCGGTGCAAAGATACCGAAGGAGGTTTTTACATTTGAAGTTCCGGATGATGTACAGGTGCTTGACAACCGTCAGTAAGCTGTTCATGGTTTCTGTGGGGATTACGCTTCTTTTTGCAGCACTGTCAGTTATTGCAGCCGATTGTCAAAGCGGTAAAGGGATTACATCCAACGATGTCATAGGGGTCACTGGCAATGGTGACACGTTATGGACATTAATGTGGGAAGATGCACGCGGGCAGTTTTCAGTAAATTCCATTATTCATAGTGGTGACAGTGCGGTGCTTAAGCAGGATAAGAACTGGCTCTCTTTTTCTTTAGGCTGCATCGAATCGAATGTGTTCGATTTAGCCTATGGGGATGGCAGACTTGTGCTTTGTTTTGATACGCTTAAATCCGGCCAGGCTAATCCGGTGCTGCTACTTACCCGCAATGGTAATTCGATTCAGAAGCAGAACATTGATTTCAATTGGACTGCGGTTTCCAGGGATTCCGTATCCTGTGATTTTACTGCCACAGAGGTGACCTGGGTTAATGATGGGTTTTATTTTGCCTGCATGGATGCAGGATTAGTGAGATGGGAATATAAAAGTGATCGGAAGACCGTTTTCTCGCCTGGAAAATCTTTGAGTGTACCGGTTAACCAGTTCAATTGTCCGGAGACTGCTCCCGATACCATGCTCAGGGTAATAGGTGTGGAGCGTTATGGTAATGATGTGATGGTGGTTACACCGGCTAAAATATGGGGTTTTTCCACTCTCGATTCTTCATGGGACAGCAGTATCAGCTCAGTTTTAGTTAATAGTGAGCTGAAATTTGTCGGGTTTGAAGCGGTTTACCAGCAGCCTGCAGATCAGGGAATTCTGCTTAGTAAAATAAGAGTTAAAAAAAGTGTATCCGGCAGCTGGAAAGACACAGTAGTTCTGGCTAAGTACAGCAGGACAAAAAAAAGCTGGCGTTCCATGCTGGAGCAATCGGTGTCTGATGTTACTTTTGGTCCGGGTAATTATATTTTCACCCTTACAGATGAAGGTATAAATGCCTATCAGGATACTCTGGCTGATTCGTTGATCAGTAGAACAGTTGTTATTAAATCCTCAGAATTTAATAACTGGATAACCGGTAATTTTTCAATCAGTAAGCCTTCATTTACCGATTTACATTATTGCGGAACCAGTGATTCAACCGGATATTTTCTGGTGAGTTCATCAGATGGTACATTTCTGGCGAACTGGAAATTTCCGGCAGGGGCTGGTGTTGATTTCTTACAGATAAAGCGGGCACCTCCGGTCAAATCCGGTCTGGAACAAACCTATGCCCGGCCGGGGTTACTGGTTGCGGATATGTACGATCAGCAGAGCCGCACCGTTTTTATCTACAATCTTTCCAAAGATGCGAACGTTACCATAAGAGTTTACGATTACAACATGGATCTGGTGAAAACCATCATCAGTAAAAAATTCAGACGTGCAGGAAATAATGGCGGACAGCACGGACGCAGTACTGTGGAAAGTGAAGACTGGTGGGATGGCCGCAATTCTTCAGGGAAGATGGTGGCACCCGGTGTGTATTATTACAGAATTTCAACTGATATCGGAGAGCGGGCGTTTGGAAAGATTGTGGTGGCAAAATAAACGGATAGTTGCACTTTGGGCAGCAGCAGCCATGTTGTTGCTGCTTACGGTCAGAACCGGTGCATCGACTGTTGGTGGAAGTTCCGGTGCTTATTTGCGTCCCTGGGCTGGAGCTGCGGCGATGGCAATTGCAGGGGCAAATTCTGCTTTACCGGAATATCTCTCTCCATGGTGGAATCCTGCTGCGATGTCTTTTCATAAAGGAAGGGTACTCAGTGGGGGGTTAGGGCTTCGTTCACTGGGACGTACAGATGCTTTCGGTAATTTTGAATTTAAGATTCCTCCCAGGCTTGGTTTGGGACTAATGGTGTTATACCGGGGAGATCCATTTCTGAACAATCTCTATGATGAAAATGAGAATCCGCTTGAACGTGCCAGCTACACTTCTCTTACTGGAAAAATCGCATTCAGCTATTATATCAATCGCAAATTAAGCGCCGGTGCAGCAATCAACATTCGCTTTCAGCAGCTTCCCACAAACATCGAAGGAAACCGCATGGGGTACTCCAGCTGTACTGATATCGGGTCACTGGATCTTGCCTTTGTTTATCAGCTCAACAGGCTCTGGACTATGGCAGCGGTTCTGAAGGATGTGGGAGCATCCATGAATTGGACTGTGAACTTAAATAACGGCAATTCTGCTCAGATTGAAGAAAAAGGGCTCCCTTCGCTTACGTTGGCAAGTGAATATCAGGGTCGCTTTTTCGATAAGCCTCTCATCTGGACAATGGATTTAAAGGGTTATCTTTTTGATGGTGAATTTAAAATTCTGGAGCGTCCACAGGGGGTCTTCAGTACTGGATTCGAGTGGAGGAACTGGGAAAAGTTTTATATTCGGGCAGGTTTGGGAGAGTTGTTGATAAATGGTGATCTGTTAAGGGACCGTGACAGCTATTTCAGCAGTTTTCCAATCCGGATCACAGCCGGATTTTCCCTGGATATGCAGCGGCTGCAAAATGGGCTCAGACTTAACTACGGGGTTTCTACAGATAAGTTATGGGCGGGAATAGACCAGCAGATTGATGTGCAGTGGAACTTTTAGGCTTTTTTACATCGGAGAAAAAGATGTTCAGAACGGTTTTAATGATTGGCTCGGTAATAGCTTTGTCGCTTACTGGGAATACTCTGGCAGCTGGAGCATACTACAATTTTGCAGAGGAGCCAATCAATACCCGTGCATCGGCAATGGGGACTGCCGGTACTGCACTCTTAAACGGTGGCGGTTTCTCTTACTATAATCCGGCTCTGCCTTTCTTAAGTCAACCTAATGTTAACCTTGAGTTTGGAAAGTTATTCGAAGACCTGGGAAGAGGTCAATTGGAGCTGGTGGGAAATTTCACCAAATGGTTTGTAGCTACAAGTATTCAAAGCCAGACAATTGAGTTTGAATATGCCGATGAAAGAGGGATAAAAAGCGGTTCTATTGGATCAGAGCAGGGGGTTTTGGCATCAATAAGTGCTGGACTCAAAAAGGAGCGTTTCGCTTTAGCCTTGGCAGTCAATGGAATTCATGACCGGATTGCTGGTGATTATTCTTATGGTTTTACCGGTAGTGTGGGTGCTCTTTATCAGGTTATTCCCCAGAAGCTGATTGCTGGTGCTTCAATAATTCATTTTTATGGTCGTAATACCAATTTTATAGACACTTTAGACACTCACTTCGGTGAGGATGAGCTTCCAAGGACCATTAGGGCTGGGGTGAGCTGGACTGACTCACTTAAAGGGAAGATCCCTTACACTATTTCATCCGATGTAGTGTACAGTTTCAATTTTGATAAGCTTATGGTGCCTATAGGGGCAGAGGCATGGGTTTTACCTATGCTTGCTTTACGTTTAGGTGCAAGGATTAAACATCCTACAGATGTTCTGACTTTTGGAATGGGACTTAAGCTGGCAAATTTACTCTACGATGTTGCTTTTACTCCGATGAACTATGAAGGTGATGTGAAGATGAAATGGACTATGGGTTTAACCTATCAGCTCCCATTTGCAAGTAAGAGTAAGCAGGCTTCGAAGAAAACTGCAGATTCGCTGAAAGCTGTATCGCCAGCAGTAATCGATTCTCCGAAAACAGCCCCGGTAGAAACCGACAGTGTAGAAGTCCTTCCGACAGAAGATTTCATCCTCAAAGATGACAGCACCGAAGTAATACTACCGGCAGAAACTGATACAGTTACAGAGACCGCTGCTGAAGTGAAATCGGATTCTGTTCCGGTTCTTCATACACCGGGTATTGACAGTACCGGAAGCAGTGGTAATCAGCAAGAAGATCAGAAAAACAATGATTCGATAAAAAATGATGAAATTAAAATTGAAAACAGTTCTGAAAAAGCAACTTCCCCGGATTCTGTTATCATTCAGAAAGAAACAGCTGCAGCGGTTTCAGATTCGGCAGGTGTTAAAAGTGTGAAAGAGGCTGATAACATGCGTCTTTCTGATACTTTGAATACTGAGAAAAAAGAATCGCAGATTCCGATGCCTGTGGACAGTAATGCAGACAAAAAGTGAGTAGTGGTTCCTGTTTGTAGCCTTCCTGAAGAAGCATCTCTGGAAAAGTTATTATTTAGTCTACCGAAACCTAAGTATATTATTGTATTTTTCAGAATTACAATATACAATTTATATCCTGGTTAAAACTGGGCAGGATAAAACAAGTAAACCTATGAGGCATCGATATGGGATTTCCCTTCTTATCAAATGATCTCGGAATCGATCTGGGAACTGCAAATACGCTGATTTATGTACGTGGACGTGGCCTTCTTATAGATGAGCCATCGGTGGTGGCAATCGATAAAAGCACAAAGAAGGTTGTGGCGATAGGACTTGAGGCCAAAAGAATGTTGGGCCGTACTCCTGGAGAAATTGAGGCGATTCGTCCGATGAAAGACGGAGTGATTGCTGATTTCGATCTGGTAGAGCAGATGCTTAAATATTTTATCAGAAAAGTACAGAAGTACCGTTTCTATTTTCGTCCGCGTGCAGTTATCGGAGTGCCTTCAGGGATTACTGAGGTGGAAAAGCGTGCTGTGGTGGATTCTGCAGAGAGTGCAGGAGTCAGGGAGGTTTACCTGGTGGCAGAGCCGATGGCTTCTGCAATTGGAATGGGTATTCCGGTAAATGAGCCTTCAGGGAATATGGTGATTGACATCGGAGGGGGAACCGCGGAGATTGCTGTTCTGGCCCTTAATGGAATGGTTTGTGATATGTCAGTGCGCATCGGTGGGGATGAGATGGATGAGGCGATAGTTTCATACCTGAAAAAAACTTATAACCTGCTGGTAGGGGAGAGTACAGCCGAACAGATTAAAATGCAGATCGGGTCTGCTTTTCCTCTGGAGGATGAGTTGGAGATGGAGGTAAAGGGGAGGGATCTGGTTGCAGGTATTCCTAAAACCCTGAGAATTACTTCAACAGAAATCCGTGATGCACTCAACGAGCCTATTTCCACTATTATCGAGGCTGTAAAGCAGGCTCTGGAGCAGACTCCACCGGAACTCAGTGCAGATATTCTGGATAAGGGGATCATTATGACTGGTGGAAGTTCTCAGTTGCGTGGTCTGGATGAGCGTTTGCGTCAGGAAACCAATCTACCGGTCAATGTGATTGACGAGCCGTTGACTTGTGTGGCAAGGGGATCTCTGAAAATTATTGAAGACCTGGATAAATTCTCACCTGTACTTATGTCCACCGGAAGAAGGAGCAGGTGAACGATGCGGTATCCTTTCACGGAAGGATGCCTCACCAGGGGGGCCGGTTAATCCGATTTATTTACCAGAAGACAGGCGTAATCCTTAATGCAATGGATTTTTGAACTAGTTGTAAGATATCGAACTTTCTGCTCACTTCTCTTTACTGTATTTGTAAGTCTCTGGATGATTTCCGGCTCTTCAGAGCGACAGGCTGCCACCACCCGTTTTCTGACCTTATCTGTTTTCTACCCTCTGCAGCTCACATTTAATCAGATTACTCTTATAGAGGACATTTTTGCGGAAAACCGTCGCTTGAAAATGCTCAATGCAGAGCTTAATGTTAAAATATCTTCTTTACAGGAGCATGCTGCCGAATATCAGCGCTTACGCGAATTGCTTGACTTCTCAAAAGATTACTCCTACAAACTGATTCCTGCCAGAGTGGTTGCCAGGGATCCTTCTCTGACCTATAAGAGTGTGGTGATAAATGCTGGCAAAAGAGACGGTATCCTTAGCTACATGCCTGTGGTGACTGAGAGGGGGGTGGTTGGAAAAGTGATTTCTTCAATGAACGGAATCTCTCTGGTGCAGCTTCTTAAAGATCCTTCAAACCGTATCAGTGTTTTAAGCCGCAGAAACCGAAATGTGGGAATTCTGGAAACTGATGATGGACAGAATTTTTTCATGCGGGTCAGAAGTCATGAGGACTTTCTGCAGGGAGATACTATACTAACCTCGGGTCTGGGAGGGGTTTATCCCCGCGGTCTGGAAGTGGGGATAGTAAAGGATGTCAAGGGCGGTTCCGACCCTCTTTTTAAAAAGGTTTATGTCCGGCCGACAGTTGACTTTGAACATCTGGAGGAACTTTTTGTTATCCGACTTTCACCTCAATGGGCTTCATTTCGTGAAGAACTGGATTCCATAGAATTTAACAGCCATGATTAAAACTGTTTTCAAATGGATTGGTATTTTCTTTCTGGTTTTTGTGATGCAGACGACTCTGGTTCCTGCGATTTCTATTTACAGCATAAAACCCGATCTTATACTTCTTAGTCTCTTTATGCTCGCTGTAAAAAACGGTGTCATGCCCGGACTTTACGTGGGATTTTTCCTGGGGCTTGCTCAGGATATCTATTCACCTGTCATTTTAGGTCAGAATGCCTTAGCCAAAACTCTGGCTGGTTTTTTTGCCGGACTTTTCAATGAAAAAGTGATGAGGTTGGATCCTGTTGTTCAGGCTGTACTTCTGGTGTTGACTGTTCTTCTGGGGGATCTGGTGTTTCTATTGGTTCAGTTGGTGAAATCAGGAGGTACTGTGCAGATGCTGAGCCTGGAAATGGTGGCATCTTCACTGCCAAGAGCTATATATTCTCTTCTTTTTGGTTTGGTACCGATTTTCTGGGAACATTTGTTCCAGACTAAAACAAAACGGTAGAAATGTAATGTCATTTGGAAGTTTAATTCAGGATGAACGTCAGGAACGCAATGTAAAAAGCCTGTTTCTTAGTGCTACTCTCAGCGTATTTCTCTTTCTGCTTATCGTTCGTCTGTTTTATCTTCAGGTGATACTGGCTGAACTCAATCTTCGCCTCTCCAACGAAAACGCCATGCGGGAGAAGGTTCTTATTCCGCCCAGGGGGAAGATTCTTGACAGAAATGGTGTGGTTCTGGCCAGAAACCGCCCTTCCTATTCTATATGTGTTCTTCCTTACAAGCTTCGGGATAAGAAAAAGACCATAAATTCATTATGTATGATAAGAGATTCTTCAGGCGTGGCAATCTTTGACAGCACAGAGCTGGAGAAGATCTTAAAAAAAGCCCAAACCCGTCGTTTCGAATTGACCCGGTTAAAAGAGGATGTCTCATTGGATCTGGTGAGTATCATTGAAGAGCATTCAATGGAAATTCCAGGGGTCATTGTGGAGACCGAAAGTCGCAGAGAGTATACTCTGGGATCGTCTGCATTTCATGTATTAGGATATATGAGTGAAATTCCTGAGACTGATTTTGATTCACTCAAGGAAGCGGGATATTACTATGGAGATAAAATCGGTAAAGCCGGAATCGAAAAACAATATGAAAGAATATTCAGAGGAAAATATGGCAAGGAATATGTGGAAGTAAATGCCTATGGAAAGAGTCTGGGGCCGGTTCCCAACATTCCCAGAATAGATCCTGTGCCTGGAAACGATCTTTATCTGACAATTGATGCTCATTTACAGAGAGTCGCAGAGCTGGCTTTCCCTGATTCGTTAAAGGGAGCTGTAGTTGCTTTAGATCCCAGAAATGGTGAAGTGCTGGTCATGTACAGCAGCCCCTCGGTTGACCCCAACATTTTCTCTCTCTCCTCTTACTTAAGAAGTCAGAACTGGGGAGAAATAGCAACAGATCCTAATTTACCACTCAATAACCGGGCGATTAACGGCACCTACACCCCGGGATCAACATTTAAGTTGATAAGTTCTCTTGCAGGTTTGGAAAGCGGCAAAATGGATCGAAACAGCTATATGCCCTCTGGTTGCAAAGGGGCTTATAGAATTGGTTCCAGAGTGGCTCACTGCTGGAAATTGTCCGGACATGGGCCTATGAATCTCATCGGTGCAGTGCAGCAATCCTGTAATGTTTACTTTTATCAGGTTGGGTTGCGTCTGGGTGATCAGCTCATAAATAAATACGCAAACATGCTGGGGCTGGGGGATGTAACCGGAGTCGATCTGCCGGGGGAAAAGGCAGGATGGTTATCTGGTGAGGAGGCATACAATAAGCGCTTTGCCCGAAGGGGATGGAAGTGGACTACGGGGCTGGTGCTTGACCTGGCTATAGGACAGACTCAGGTTGTTACTCCGATTCAGCTTGCCCTTATGGTGGGTGGGTTGGCAAATGGGAAAAGCCTGTATAAGCCATATCTGGTTAAAGAGGAACGTACTGTAAGTGGTGCTGTTGTCAACCAACGGTTTCCTGAGGTGAAAAGCCGGCTTGATCTTAAAGCGTCATCTGTAGAAACTATCCGGGAAGGGCTGGGAAGTGTAATGAGAGCCGGAGGGACTGGAGGCAGGGCCGCGGTTCCAGGCGTTGCAGTCGGGGGAAAAACCGGCAGTGCAGAAAACCCACATGGTGATAAGACCCATGCATTACTGGTTGCCTGTGCACCTGTGGAAAATCCGGTGATCGCCATGGCTGTGGTGGTGGAAAATGCAGGACATGGTGGATCGATCGCCGCTCCGATTGCCGGTGACATCCTGAGGTACTTCTTTGCTGAAACTGTAGACGGTAGAAGAACTGTGCAGGAACTAAATGTTGACAGTGTCAATGTACGCAGATTGAACGCATCTGTTGACAAATTTCGCAAAATTATAGCCGAAGAACAGTAAGGAATTTTATGAAAGATCTCTCCAGAAAAGCACGGTTCGATTACTCATTCTTTTTTGCCGCACTTGCATTATGGACTATCGGCTTCTTTCTGGTTTACAGTGCTACAATAATCCATGAATCAGGACCTTTGGCCGGTCTTTATAAACAGCAGATAATCTGGATTATTATGGCGTTACTAATCATAATGGCTATAATTTCCATTCCGGGAAGATTCTTCTATGGATTTGCCTATGTTTTGTATGGCGGATCAATCCTTTTACTGCTTATGGCACTGTTTATGGGTGTTTCTGCAAAGGGTGCAGAGCGGTGGGTTATGATTGCCGGATTTAAACTTCAGCCTTCTGAATTTGCAAAGATCGGTCTGTTGCTGGCTTTAGCACGTTATCTTTCGGAAAAAGAGGTCACCCTAACCAGAATCACTAGCTTTATAATGCCAATTATTCTTATCGGGATCCCTTTTGTTTTAGTATTAAAACAGCCGGATCTGGGTACTGCCGGTGTTTTTTGCGCAATGGCGCTTCCCATGTTCTTCTGGGGTGGACTCACCATTCTGGAGGTCATTTATCTGGTATCTCCTTTAATCTCATTAATATTGTCGGCGGTTCCTCTCATACTATCGTTTGGAACTGAGCATGGTTGGGGTATTACCGGAGCTATTCCCTGGGGAGTATTTTTTGTGGCCCTCTGTGCATTGCTTTATTTCACCAGGCCATCTTTACTGGTGACCATCGGTGTGGTAGTCACCAATCTGCTTTCTGCTACCTTAATCACCATTGTATGGGGCTCATTTCTTAAAGATTACCAGAAAATGCGAGTGATAAGTTTTATTAACCCTCAGGCAGATCCTTTTGGTGCAGGTTATCAGGTAATTCAATCAAAGGTGGCTATAGGTTCAGGCAATCTGATGGGTAAGGGATTTCTTCAGGGCTCGCAAACCAAACTGTCTTTTCTTCCCGAGCAGCATACCGATTTTATTTTTTCAGTTCTGGGTGAGCAGTTCGGCTTTATCGGAAGCTCGTTTGTGATCCTTCTTTTTATGTTTCTTATTGTACGGGGATATATGATAACCCAGTCGATCCGTAACCGGTTTTTTAATCTGGTAGTGGTGGGCGCTGTTTCTATCATAGCGTTTCATACTTTTGTCAATAGCGCCATGACTCTTGGAATGATGCCGGTTACCGGTATTCCTTTGCCATTTCTTAGCTACGGTGGCTCTTTTGCGCTGACCGTAGCCATGCTGGTAGGACTAGTTCTGAATACCAAAATGTCTGACCAGGATTTTTAGTTATCGCAACAAACTATGAAAATCAGTGATTCTATTTAAATTCTCCTGCCGGATATAATCATTTATTCCTTTTAAAATTGAGGTGGCAATACCGGGGTCTACAAAATTACCGGTTCCAACCTGTATTGCAGATGCTCCTGCCATCAGGTATTGAAGTGCATCATCGGTATTCATAATCCCGCCAATTCCTATAACCGGAATGGAAATCGCCCGGCTAACCCGGTAAGTCATAGCCACTCCTACCGGTCTTATTGCAGGACCGGACAGCCCTCCGGTTCTCATGGGAAGAACGGGAGCTTTCTTTCTGACATCTATCACCATACCGATAAGCGTATTAATACAGGAAACTGCATCTGCGCCGCCGTTTTGTGCAGCTTTGGCAATGGTAGTGATATCGGTGACATTAGGGGTGAGTTTTATAATTAAAGGTTTACCTGTGAGATGGCGCAGGTTGGTGGTCAGTTTTTCCACTAACTGCGGGTCGGTCCCGAAAGCCAGACCGCCATGCTTGACATTGGGGCAGGAGATGTTTACTTCATAACCCCAGATTGATTCGCAGCTCTCCAGCTTTTCCACAATTTTGCAGTACTCCTCTTCAGTACTTCCTGCTATATTGGCCACTACTGCACAAGGCATTTTTGAGAGCCACTCCATTTTCTCTTTTAGAAACCGCTCCACACCCACATTGGCCAGTCCTATGGAATTGAGGATTCCTGATGGGGTTTCGATGATGCGGGGGATATCATTTCCAGGGCGGGGCTCAAGGGTAATAGCCTTGGTATAGATTGCCCCCAGGGCAGATATATCGATCAACTTCTCATATTCGCTGCCATAACCAAATGTTCCTGATGCCACTCCTACTGGATTGGGGAGTGTTGCAGATCCAATTTTTACAGAAAGATCCATTCAATGCTCCATTTATGTATGCATTTATTTTTTCACCAGACCATGTCGTAAGCGGAAAACACCGGTCCTTCTTTACAGGCTCTGGCATAACCGGGAGACTGTTTCACTTTGACTGCACAGCCCATGCACGCACCTACTCCACAAGCCATGATCTGTTCAACAGAAACCCAGCTGGTTGAGCCGTTTTTCTGGGCCAGCTGATAGCAGGCATGCAGCATGGGGTGTGGTCCACAGCTATAGAAGACCGATTCTGTTGCAATAGATGGCCATATGGATAATAAATAATCGCTTACTGTTCCTTTAAACCCTTTACTTCCGTCATCTGTGCAGATTAAAGGATCCAATGCATAGAACTCATCACTCTGAGGAATGAAATGTTCATTTCTGCAGCCAAAAATAAATTTAGTTACCTGGTTCGATTCTTTGAGAGTTCTGCAGAGAAAAAGTATGGGACCTAACCCGATTCCACCGGCAATCAGTATTGCTGGCTGATTTTTCTGAGGCA
Source organism: Fibrobacterota bacterium (assembly GCA_023436145.1). Lineage (GTDB taxonomy): Bacteria > Fibrobacterota > Chitinivibrionia > Chitinivibrionales > Chitinispirillaceae > JAAYPC01. Next base: position 28,874 of record JAEZKP010000066.1, read on the forward strand.
ATGGAAAACTGTTCCCCAAAGGAGCGATTACATCTATTTTTTCCCCGGGAATTTTGGCTGCAAGCAGATCGGTTCCTTTACCTTTGCGTTGGAAAATGATGGAGGCGGAATTTAGCTGAGCATTAAATGAGGAAAAGGCAAATGGTCGGCGCAGCAGCGGAACAGAAGAATCGCTAATTCGAATAGTAAGGAACTGTCCGGCTCTGGGTTTGATTAATCCGGTTTCCCAGGAAAAATCCAGTTGGTAGAAATCCTGACATAACTTGTTATTTTTAATAATGGTTGCAGAGAATTGTTTCATTGACTTATCCACACTTATTTCGATTAATCTAACCTTTTGTTGGAAAGATAGAAAATAAATGTTGGTTTGGAGCTCCGGGAGTTCTGGGAATTAATAAAGGGAAATCGTGGTTGGAGGTGAGCATAAAAAATGGCCAGCAGAAAATTCTGGCCAAATTAAGAGGAATTGTTTCAAAAGAAGTAAAAGGAAGGTGGTGTTTTATTTTCTTCTTTTAAAAGTTCCGCAGTCGGCATGATCTCTGTTGACTATCACATGAATTCCGGAAGCAGTGCATTCAAAGGATTGGTTATATTCGCATTCGAAGACTTTACAGGCTCCTACACATCCGGTAACACTGTTATAACCGCCTTTATCCAGAGTGGTATAGAAGGTATCGCAACAAGGTTCTTCATCTCCGATTGTAATTGCAGGAGTATGACATTTGCCATCCTTGTTGTAAGTACACTGGACTGCTTGACAATCGATTATTTTGGGCATTTCGCTAGCCATGTAACTCTCCTTGCAAAGCGTGTGTGTTATCTGTTTTATTTTGCTTGAGAACACTGTTTCATTTGCTGGAGAGTAAAAAAAGCAATAAACATACCACCACCTAAAAGCAGTCACAGTTAATTGTGTTTTATTCAAAAGAATGTTTCAATACTATAGGCAACTCATGTATATTTATTGAAATTCTCAATTCATCTCTGTTTTAATAATTCAAGGGTGATAAAAGCACTATCATTGTTGGTTTATTTTGAAAAAAATTAAATCGTATAAATCGGGCATTTTTGAAGTCTGGAGGAAATTGCATATGAGTACCCGTTCAACCACGCTTGGTATTCGTCTGATGGCATTATTGGCAGTCTTGGGCAAATTCAGTATCGCAGATGATGCTTTTGATAAATTGTTCGGTGCTGGTAACTACAACGAGGCAATAAAATATGCCGATGAAAAAATTCCCATCGGAGAGCGAGATGCTTCCATCTGGGCTAAGCTGGGGATAGCTCATGAAGGTCAGGAAATGATTGAAAAAGCTCTGGCCTGCTACATGGTTGCTATTCGAAACGATGCTAAAAACTATGAAGCGCATCTGGGTGCTGCCCGAATAAACAATAATCTCAATCAGCACGAAAACGGCTTGGATATGGCTAAAAAAGCTTTAGCCATCAAAACTACTGGTGAAGCCAGCTGGGAATATGCCAGGGCTTGTCTTGCACTGAAAAGCCCTGAAACCAAAGCAGCTCTGGAAAAAGTAGTTGAAACCGATAAGGCCAATGCAATAGCCAACCGTGAGCTGGGAAATATCTATTACAAAGAGAAAAATTTTGAAAAAGCACTGCCGCTTTTAAAAAATGCCTATAATTCCCAAACTGATGGTGAAACTGCCTTTAAATTGGCTACTGCTTATCAGAAACAGCAAAATTCCGATTCTGCTGCACATTATTTCAAGGAAGCAACCAGGGACAAAAATTTTAAAGATTCTGATGAAGCAGGTCTTGAACTCTCAAGAATTTATTACAAACAGGAAAAGTTCAGTGCAGCTTCTGAGGAGTATGGAAAACTGAAAGTTGCCTCATTAAATGCTGATGATCTTTACAAATTCGGGCACAGTCTATCTAAAGCCGGAGCCTCTAAAGATTCGATCGCCTCGGTTTTGGAGGCTGCTGTAGCAAAGTATGGTTCTTCGGTTTCAAGAGAAGCTTTATTAGCCAGAGAGAAAGTGGGAAAAGCAAAACTTGAAAAGAAATCATATCAGGACGCGCTGGACCATTTTCTGGTAATAAGCAAAGCTGACCCTCAGGGTAAAATTGTTCAGAACCAATCGTTTCTGATTGCAGAGGCTTATGATGGACTTGGTGACAGGCAAAAAGCCATTCCCATGCTGGAAAAGGTAATCGCTTCAGATAAAAACAATGTTGAAGCCTACGCCAGGCTGGCTGATCTTTATACCAAAGAGAAATTGGGTGATAAAGCCCAGCAGGTCTATGAAAAATTACTCTCTTTACAACCCAATAATCCAAAAGTCTACATGTCTTTAGGAGAATACAGCTATAAAACCAGAAAATTTGAGGATGCCCTCAAGTATTACCAGAAAAGTTTCACTCTCGAACAAAATGCTGATGCAGCACAGGGAATGATGAATGCCGCATGGGAATTGAAAAAGTTCGACCTGGCTGCGGATGCTGCAGAATCTGCACTTCATAAAGATCCCTCACTTAAAGAACCTCAGGTTATTCTGGCAAAAATTCATCTTCAGAACAAAAACTATACTGCAGCACAGCAGATTCTGGAAAAATTAACAAAAGCAGATAAATCGGATAAAGAGATCTGGACCCAGTTGGCTACCTGCTACGAACAAACCAAAAATAGTGCAAAGCTGGCTGAAGCCGATAAGATCATAATGGGTCTGGATAAAAAGAATGTGGTGTCCAGACAAAGATATGCTGCTTTCACACTCTCTTCCAGCGATTTTAAAGAAGCATTGCAAACCTATAAAGATCTGGCTTCATTAACTCCAAGAGATGCTGATGTTTTTAAGAATCTCTATACCATCTCCCTTAAGCTTAATAATAAGGATGATGCTGCAAATTACCTGGAAAGATATCTGAAATTAATGCCTAAAGATGCGGCTGCGCATAAGGATTTGGGAAATCTTCTGTTCGAAAAGAAAAATTCAGCTGCAGCTCTGGCTTCTTATCGCGCTGCACTGGCAATCGATCCAGCAATCAAAGGGTTTTACAAAACTTATGTAGAACTGGTCATGGCTCAGGAGCCTCCTTCAAAACCTCTTCCCAAAGGGAAAAAGACTCTGGATGAGGAAATTTTCGAAGCCCTCAACGCTGCAGTTACTGCTGGTGAAGCAGATGAAAAAATCTGTACAGATTTGGCTGAAATTCATTTAAAAAGAAAAAATTATGCAGCTGCCAGCGATCTTTACCAGAAAGCTTTGCAGCTTAACCCCAAGAATACAGCTAATCTCTCTGCACTGGCTTCCTGTCAGGCGAAAGCCGGGAAAACTGAAGAGGCCATAATTTCCTATGAACAGGTAACCACTTTAAATCAATCCAGCGTTGATGAGTTGAAGGTTCTTGGGGAGTTATATAATAAGAGTGGAAAAAAAGATCAGGCAATTTCCAGCTATAAAAAATATCTGGATAAGAAATCTGAATCTGCAATTGCCAACATGGTTGCAGAATATGAGTTTGAAAAGAAAAATTATAACGAGGCAGTAAAATATTACCAGAAAGTATCCGGAAAACAAGCCAAAGCCCCTCTTTACCTGCTCCATTATGGAACTGCCGCTTACCAGGGAAATGATTTAAAGAAGGCTTCACAGCTTTTCGAGGAACTTACCACTGTCAATCCAAAGGATCCGGAACCTTTCAAAACACTTTATGAGATCGCCCTTAAGGAGAAAAATCAGCAGCAGGCAACTGAAAATCTGCAAAAATACTGTAGTCTCAAACCTACTGATACTCCAATGCTTCTGGTTCTGGCAAATCTTTATTATGATATGAAAAATACCAATGGCGCACTGGAAACCTTTAAAGCGGTTTTCAAAGCAGACCCCAAAGCGAAGGGATTATACAAAAGATATTTGGAACTTCTGGAGAAAAATGGTACAGCAGAAGAAAAAATTCTTGCTCTGAACGGAGCTGTTGATGCCGGAGAAGCCGATGTGGGTATCTATATCCAACTGGGTGATCTTTTTAAAAAGGCGGGTAATTATGCAAAAGCAATACCTTGCTATGAAAAGGCTTCACAACTGGATGCAAAAAATACCGCTGTGCTCAGTGCTTTAGCAGAGTGTCAGGTAAAGACCGAATCCACTGCTGCAGCTATTTTGACTTATGAGCAAGCGGTGGCCATGAACCCCAATGCTAATCATGAATATAAAATTCTGGGTGACCTATACAAAAAAGACAAAAAAAATGAAGCTGCAATAAAAAATTATAAGAAATACCTGGAAAAAAACAGCGATAACAGCCTGGCTAAGGAGATTGGTGAATACTCTTTCTCCCAGAAAAATTACACGGATGCAATCAAGTATCTGGGGATGGTTTCTGGTGCGGAAGCCGAGAAAATCGAATTTCTTAAAATGTATGCAGATGCCCATTATCTTAATAAGGATGAAGCCAAGGCATACGATATTTACCGTAAACTGGCAGAAAAAGAAACTGCCGATGCCGACATTTTTCAGAAATTATATGAGATTGCAGGTAAGTTGGGCACTAAAGAAAACGTTCTTACCTATCTAAGTAAATATGCAGCTTTAAAACCAACTGATGTTCAGGCTCAACGTACTCTGGGGGATAAACTCTACGAGAAGAAAGACAGCTCCGGAGCACTTGCGGCTTATAAAGCAGTTCTCAAGGCTGATCCTAAAGCAAAAGGTTTCTATCAAAAGTATACAGAGCTTCTGACTGGATCAGGTGCCAAGGATGAAGAGATCGCAGCTGCGCTTCTGGCCGGAATAAGTGCCGGTGAAGCAAATGTAAGAATGTACCGGGACCTGGCTGATATCTACAGTAAACAGGGAAATCACCTCAAAGCTGTTGAGATGTACGAGAAAGCTTCACAGCTTGATACCAAAAATGTGGACCTCATCACTGCCCTTGGTGAAGCTCAGGCTAAGAGCGGAAACAACAGCGCTGCAATCATGACCTACGAACAGGCGGTGGCCATGAATCCCCAGGCAAACAGAGAATTCAGAATCCTGGGCGATCTTTACAAGAAGGATAAAAAGCAGGAATCTGCAATTAAAAATTACAAAAAATACCTGGAGAAAAACCATGAGAATGATCTGGCCAGACAGGTTGGTGAATTCGCCTATTCTCAGAAAAATTATGCTGAGGTCATAAAATATTTGGGCATGGTGGAGGGTTCTGCTGCTGAAAATCCGGCATTACTCAAAATGCTCGCTGATGCTTATCATAATAGTAAAGATGACCAGAAAGCATACGAAATACTTAAGAAACTTAATGTGAAGTTACCCTCTGATGCCGATATAGTTAAAAAGCTTTATGAAATCGCCGCAAAAACCGGAAAAGATGATGAGTATCTCTCTTATCTTAAAAAGTATGTAGGTTTAAAACCGACTGATGTTGAGGCACTTCGTACTTTAGGTGATAAACTTTATGAGAAAAAAGACAGTTCCGGGGCACTGGTTGCTTACAGAGCAGTTCTAAAGATCGATCCCAAAGCAAAAGGATTTTACAAGCGCTATGCAGAACTGATCATGAAACTTTCGACCAGTGATGAAGAACTGGTGGCAGTGTTGAGTGCAGGTATCGCCGCCGGGGAAGCTGATAACAGTATGTATCAGCGGCTAGCCTCTATATATAGTAAACAGGGTAACCACGCTAAAGCTGTTGAAATGTACGAGAAGGCATCCCAGCTTGATACTAAAAATGTCGAACTGATTTCCCTGCTGGGTGAAGCCCAGGCTAAAAGTGGTAATACCAGTGCTGCTATTATGACCTATGAGCAGGCGGTGGCAATGAATCCCCAGGCGAACAGGGAGTTTAAAATTCTGGGTGATCTTTACAAAAAAGACAAAAAGCAGGACGCGGCCATCAAAAACTATAAGAAATATCTGGAGAAAAACAGCGATAACGGCCTGGCCAGAGAAATTGGAGAATTCGCATATTCAACCAAAAATTATGCCGATGTAATTAAATACCTGGGTATGGTCAGTGGGGCTGATGCTGAGAATCCGGCACTTTTGAAGATGTATGCTGACGCTTGTTATCAGAGTAAAGATGAAGCTAAAGCTTTCGATATCTACAAAAAACTGGCTCAAAAAACTACTACAGATGCAGAAGTATTTAATAAGCTTTATGAAATTGCAGGTAAACTGGGAGTAAAAGAGGAATCCCTTGTATATCTCAAAAAGTATACTGCTTTAAAACCTTCTGATGTAGAGGCCCAGCGAACATTGGGAGATATCCTTTATGACAAAAAAGATAATGCCGGAGCGCTTGCTGCTTACCGTGCAGTAATTAAAACCGATCCGCAAGCTAAGGGATTCTACAAAAAATATGCAGAACTGGTCATGAACTCTGATGCCAAAGATGAAGAAGTCGTAGCTGTTTTAAATGCCGGTATTTCAGCCGGGGAAGCTGATTTCAATATGTATAAACGACTTGCTTCCATTTATAGCAAACAGGGCAACCATATTAAAGCTGTTGGACTGTATGAAAAGGCTTCTCAGCTTGATCCCAAAAATATTGAAGTAATCTCTTTTCTGGGAGAATCACAGGCTAAAAGCGGGAATACCAGTGCAGCTATAATGACTTATGAACAGGCTGTTGCTATGAACCCTAAGGCCAACAAAGAGTTCAAACTGCTTGGTGATCTTTATAAAAAAGATAAGAAGACCGAATCTGCGATCAAGAATTATAAAAAATATCTGGAAAATAACAGTGATAATGAGCTGGCCAGAGAAATAGGCGAATTTGCATATGCTCAGAAAAATTATGGTGAAGCAATCAAGTATCTGGGTATGGTAAGTGGGGCTGCTGCAGAAAATCCATCTCTATTGAAAATGTATGCAGATGCTTACCGTCAGGTAAAAGATGATGCTAAAGCATATGAAATTTTCAAGAAAATGGCAGAAAAAGCTCCATCCAATGCCGATGTATTTAAAAATCTATACGAAATTGCAGAAAAAACAGGTAAGAGTGAAGAACATCTTGTTTATCTTAAAAAATATGCGGCGTTAAAACCGGCAGATGTCCAGGCACAGCGTACTTTGGGCGATAAGCTTTTTGAGAAAAAGGATAATGCTGGTGCAATGGCGGCTTACAGAGCGGTGCTTAAAGCAGATCCACAGGCCACCGGTTTTTATAAGAAGTATGCCGAACTGGTCATGAATTCAGCGGCTAAAGATGAAGAGGTGGCAGTTGTTCTCAATGCAGGAATTGCGCTTGGCGAAGCAGATTTTAAAATGTATGAGCGGCTTGCCTCAATCTATGGTAAACAGGGTAATCATGCCAGAGCAGTTGAGATGTATGAGAAAGCATCACAGCTTGATCCTAAAAATATGGAGATACTGACTTTACTTGCTGAATCACAGGCAAAAAGCGGCAAAATTAACGGTGCTATTTTGACTTATGAGCAAGCTATAGCCATGAATCCGCAGGCATCCAAAGAATATAAAACTCTGGGTGATCTTTACAAAAAAGACAAAAAGCAGGAATCTGCAATCAAGAATTACAAAAAATACCTGGAGAAAAATGCTGACAGTGATCTGGCAAAAGAGGTCGGAGAATATGCTTTCCAGCAGAAAAACTATGAAGAGGCTATCAAATACCTTTCCATGGTAAGTGGCAAGGATGCATACGATCCAGCTTTACTCAAAAAATTCGGTGAAGCATGTTATCAGGTCAAAGATTATCAGAAAGCTCATAAGGTTTTCAAACAGCTTGCCGAAAGGGCTCCCACTGATGCTGATGTTATGATCAGTCTCTATGATATTGCTGGTAAGATCGGATCAAATGACGAGGCTCTTGGTTATCTGAAAAAGTACACTGCTTTGAAACCGGCTGATGTGCAAAAGCAGAAGCAACTGGGCGATGCTCTCTATGAAAGAAAAGATAATGCCGGTGCGGTTGCTGCTTACAGTGCCGTATTAAAAGCAGACCCATCTGCTAAAGGATTCTTCAAAAAATATGCAGAAATCGTAATGAAAAGTGGAAAGGACCAGGAGATTGTCACCGTTCTTAATGCTGCGATTGCTGCAGGCGAAGCCGATGCGGAAATGTATGTAAAGCTGGGCTCCATCTATTTTAATCAGGGTAATTTTATTAAAGCAGTTGATATGTACGATAAGGCAAGTCAGCTAAACCCCAAAGATGGTTCTTTATTGATTAAACTTGCGCAGTCTCAGGCAAAAAGTGGTGCACTCAATGCTGCTGTCTTAACCTACGAGCAGGCAGTAGCTATGAATCCAAATGCCGATGAAGAATATAAGGCGCTTGGCGATCTGTACATGCAGCAGAAAAAGACTGACGCTGCTATCAAGTCCTATAAAAAATATCTGGAAAAAAGTCAGAGTAATGATATTGCCAGACTTGTAGGAGAACATGCCCTCAATAATAAAAACTACAATGAAGCTGTCAAGTATCTGGCAATGGTCACCGGAGCCGATGCTTCCGACAAAAATCATCTGATGAAATTTGCCATGGCCTGCTATCAGGCTAAAGATGAGTTCAGAGCTTATCAGCTTTTCAAACAACTGGCCAACATTACTCCTCAGGATCCAGTTGTCTTCGAAAAGCTATATGAGATTGCCGGCCGTGCAGGTACAAAAGATGAAGTTCTCACCTATTTGAAAAAGTATGCATCACTAAAGCCTGCCGATGCAAAGGCTCAGATAACTCTGGGAGACATGCTTCTGGAAAAGAAAGATGAATCAGGGGCTCTTAGTGCTTATCGGGCTGCTCTGAAGGCTGATTCTTCCGCTAAAGGCTTTTACAAGAAGTATGCTGAGCTGGTCATTAAATCCGGTACTGATGCTGAGAAGGTAGTGGCAATTAATGGGGCCATAAAACAGGGTGATGCTGATGCCAGAATGTATAAGGTGCTGGCTGATATTTACAGCTCACAGAATCTTCTGGATAAAGCCATTGCCATGTATGACAAGGCTGCTCAGCTTGACACCAAAAATCCTCATCTGCTGACCTCTCTTGCTGAATGTCAACTCAAGAAGGGTGCGGTGAATGAAGCCATTCTTACTCTGGAACAGGCTGTGGCTATCAATCCCACTGCAAACCAGGAATACAGACAGTTAGGGGATCTATATCTCAAGCAGAACAAAACCGAGTCTGCTTTGAAATATTATAAAAAGTATCTGGATAAAAATCCTGCTGATGACCAGGTTGCTCTGATCGTGGGACAACAGGCTTATAAAACTAAAAATTACCAGGATGCAGTTAAATTTCTGGGGATGGTAAAGGGTGCGGAAAGTAAAAAAGCCTCTTTCCTTGCTATGTATGGTGATGCTGCATTTGAAGTAAAAGATTATCCCAGGGCTCTTATTATCTATAAAGATCTTGCTTTGTTAACCCCAAAAGATGCTGAAATTTTCAAGCGTCTCTTTGAGATCAGCACCAAAACTGGTGCTTCTGAAGATGCTCTGAATTATCTGAAGAAGTTTACTGCTTTAAAACCGGCAGATGCTGAGGCTCAGAAAGATCTGGGAGATGCTCTTTATGAAAGAAAAGATTTTGCTGGAGCTTTTGCTGCCTATCAGAGAGCCCTCACTTATAATCCAAAAATCAAAGGTTTTTATAAAAAGTATGTCGAACTGGTCTTGAAATATGGAAAACCTCAGGACAAGCTGCCTGCACTGCAAGGAGCTATAAATGCCGGGGAAGCGGATGTCTCCATTTACAGTCAGCTTGGCGAGATCTACAGTGGTCTTAAAAACTATCCAAAAGCCATTGAAATGTATGAAAAAGCATCTCAACTTGATCCCAAAAATGCGGATGTGCTTTCATCGCTGGCTGAATGCCAGGTGAAAAAAGGCGACCTCAAAAGTGCTGCTTTGACATACGAGCAGGCATTGGCCATGAATCCTAATGCTGTAAACGAGTATAAGCAACTTGGAGATTTATACATGCAGCAGAAAAAGACTGATGCTGCTGTGTCGGCTTACAAAAAATACATTGATAAGGCACCATCTGATTATGCAGTAGCTAAATTGGTTGCCAGAAGCTACTATGCTGCCAAAGATTTCAGTAATGCCTACAAGTATTTCAGTCTGGTTAAAAATGATGATACACCTCAGTTTTTAATCGAATACGGACTCTCTGCTGTTAATACCAAAAATACCAGAGTTGCCATTGATGTTCTGGAAAAGGTTCGTGGTATTAAAGGTTCATTTGCCTCAAAAGATGTGGCTTATAAAACTCTGGCAGAAGCCTATGAGGCAAATGGCAATCAGAATAAAGCTGCTGAAGTACTCAATGAATATGTCAAAATACCCGGAGTAAAAGACCCTGATGCCTCTTACAAAAGAGCGGTAGTTTATGAAACCATAAATGCTGCTGAAGCTGTGGGCATGTACAAGGAAAACCTGATTGCATTTCCTAGAGATCACCGCAACTACATGAAACTGGGGGTTTATTATTCCCGTCAGAAGGGTGGTGAAGCCAATGCTGTAAAATATCTGGAAAAAGTTACTACTCTCACTGATTCTCTTCCAAAAGTATGGCTGGAATTAGGAAGTATCTATCTGAGAATGAAAAACGATCAAAGCATGATTAATGCTTACAGAAAGTATCTTGAAGTTGCTCCGGAAGATGCTGATGCTATTGGAAAAATCGGTGAAATCCTGCTTTCCAGAAAAATGGTTGATGATGCAATGGTGTTTCTGGAGGTGGCCAATGCCCAAAAGGAAAATGATCCTAAAATTATGACCCTGCTGGCCAGAGGTTACATTATGACTAAGCGCCGTAAAGAAGGTGCTGATATTCTGGAGAAAGTCATTAGAATCACTAAAGGAAAAGTTGATGATGATCTCAGAATGGTGCTGGTGGATGTATATATCGAAACCAGCCAGTTTGAAAAAGCTGCTGATGAGTTAAGAACTCTTATGACGGTCAAAAAAGAAAAAGAAGTGATGATAAAATACGCCAGAGTTCTTTTTGAATTGGGAAAATCCAATGATGCTCTCAGTCTGGTTCAGGAGGTTAAATCCAAGGATCCGGAAAACCTGGAAGCCATGATGATGATTGGAAAAATTAAAACCGGACAGAAAAAATATGATGATGCTATCGAAACCTATAAGGAAATTCTTTACATCGATCAGAATTATGCTCCTGCCTTGTGTGAAAGAGCCAATGTCTATTTTCTTCAGGGTAAATACCAGTGGGCACAGACCTTCTATGATCGTGCATTAAAATCCGATCCCAAAAATGCTATGGTTCATCTGGGACTCGCTCGTTTGTCTAAGCAACAGAAAGATTATGCCGGTTATTCAGACCATCTGGAAAAAGCCCGTAAACTTGATCCTCAGAACAGAGAGATTCAGGAAGAACTCCGCAGTGTAAGAAGATAAGCCACTTTCAGGGGAACTTCACAGTTCCCCTTCTTTTTCCTCCTATTTTATTTTCCCCCAGGTAAATTCCTCTTTTTAAATTCAATTCCCATCTTTTTTGATTTCCTGTTGTCTATATACTCAGTTTTAATTTGAAGTACGGAAGCTGAGAATAACTTTTCTTGTGATAAAACGTAATCGTAAGGAAGGGAGGGAAAATGAATAACAGGGAAATTGCAGAAAGTTTGAAGAGTCTGGTCAAACTGTATGGTGATTCGGCGTGGAATTATGAACGGGCATTGGATCTGATACAGGATGAGGAGTTGTATCAGCAGTTACTGGAGATGCATGGTTCGCATCTGGACAGAATGGAAAGTCTGAAGGAGTATATAAAGCAGTTAGGGGAGAGGGTGTCGGAGGCTGAATATATGGAGGAGATATCTCCGGAAATCAGTGTGGTTAATGATGAGATGGCAGATGAAGATATTGTGAGGGTACTAAAGAAAAACGAGAATGTTTTGAGTAAAAAGCTGCAATCGGTGGTGGAGAACATACAGATTCCAGAATTGGCTCAGGATCTTGAGGAGGAGATAGAAGACGAGAAGATTTATATCGATACATTGCAGAATTTTATGTCTTGAATATGGAAAAAGGAGTGTCAGTCGCAGATAGAGGAACTGACACTCGTCTGCATTATTTAATCGTTAAAATGAAAATTTTATAAAGAATTGTCAAATTGAGAACTGAATATGAGAAAAACTGGCCATAGGTGGAAAACTTAACCTGAGAGAGAGCTAATGCTAAGAAAAACAAGGAGTTATAGGTATGGAACGCCTTTTGCGGTAATGAATAAAATGTGCGCTAGCTCATGGTAGTTATGCAAAATATTTTTCAATGGGAGGTACGTATGAAGCTGCGCAATTTTTTACTAATGGCTCTGAGCTGCTCGGCTCTGGTAATGGCTGAAGGTAATTCCAACGGAACAGGTGGAATGGATGGTCAAAATGGTTCGATGGACACAATGAGCCTTAAAGGAACAGTTTCAGAATTTAATACAACTGACAGTATGCTTATTGTACAAACCGAAAATACCACCGATACACTGTATATAACTTCCAGTACTCAACTTCCTCCTGAACAACAGCTGACACAGGGAAGCAGGGTGGAAGCTCGTTATGTGGAAAAAGAGGGAAGAAAAGAGTTGGTATCCGTTAAAGTGCAGAATGCACAGGGAACCTTCTACCGTAAAACACTGTTTAAAAATACCACTTCCAATGGTTCAAATGGTACAGATAACGGTTCCAATGGACAGAGTGAAATGACGGTGAGTGGTACTATCGAGCAGATTAATTTCGAAGATAGTACTATAGAGATAAAGCGTAAGGATAATGGTTCAGAGACGATACATTTCAACCAAGATACCAAAATGAAGATGGATCAACTGACCGAAGGAACTAAGGTACAGGTTAAATACAAAGAAATGCAGGACCGGAAAGTAGCCACCGAGATCTCTGTCAAAAATGGACAAAATGGACAAAACGGGCAGAATGGGAAAAACGGTGAAAACGGTCAGAAAAAATCCAATGACACCAGAGAATAAAATAATGGATAAATCTGTTTGCGCACTCAGTTGAGTTCTGATTTCTGGCTTCATCGGGTCTCATTCCGAAAGGAGGGGACCCATTTTTCTCTTCTGTCCTCCTCCTGGTGTACTTCAATTTCCACTCCCTTTTTCCAGCTTCCGGTAATTATAATGCTTGATTGATTTGGTGAAGTATCATAAAATATGGGAAAACAATAATTTCAGGGCTAAGGTATGGATGTAATAAGTAAAGAGAAAGAGGGCGTGGTAAATCTGTCGTTGGCTAAGCTGCAGAAAATCGCCCAAAAACAGGGTTTCATAACTGAAGAGCAAATAGAGAATGTTTGTTCTGAGCAGTTACCGGTAAAACAGATAAAAGAATTTTTGGATCAGAAAAACATTTCTGTGCGTCCTTCCAAAAAAATCATGAATTCAAGAGGAGGGCACAATCGCAGCCCGGAACTGGAAAAAAACCATTATTCCGATCCAACCTGGATTTATCTGAACAGTCTGGGCCGGGTTCCTCTTATGACCAGGGGGCAGGAGGTGCAGTATTCTATTCTGATGCGCTTCGCTCAATACAAACTGCTGGATATGGCATTCCGGAAAACTCAGATCCACCAGGCTATCTTTGCTATGAGTAAGGAGCTTCAGGAGGGAAAAATCGATTGTATCGACATTCTTCGCATCGAAGAGGATAGAGTAAAGAGTGCCTCGGAAATAGAAGAAATGAAGCTAAATTTCTTTAAACTGACCCAGTCTTTACAAGTGGCTATTTTGGAGCTGGAAAAAATCAAAAACTCTCCAGCCGGTTCATCAGATAGAATCTCATCAGAAATACAGTTAAAGGAGGATCAGATTGTTGAACTGTGTCAACAACTGAGATTAAACACCAGACGGGTTCGGGATCTTTTGGAGAAGTTTAAAAAACTGCTGGCCGATTCCGCTACGGTGGAGGATCTGGAGACATTCTCATATTGGGAGGAGATGAGAAATCAGGCAAAAAGTGCGATAATAGAAGCCAATGTACGCCTGGTGGTCAGTATTGCTAAAAGATACACCTATAGGGGGCTTGAGATAAGTGATCTGATTCAGGAGGGAAACAAAGGACTTATCACCGCTGTTGATAATTTCGATTACAGAAAAGGTTACAAATTCAGTACTTATGCAATCTGGTGGGTGCGACAGGCCATTACCCGTGCCATTCATGAAAAATCCAAAACAATTCACCTGCCGGCAAATACCTACGAGCTCATTTCAAAAATTGAACGCTTCAGCCGTGAATGGAGTTTGAAGAATGGGACTCAGCCAAGTGTGGAGGAGATTGCTGAGGGGCTTGGCTGTGCTCTGGAGAAAGTGGAAACCGCTTTGGAATGTGCAGTTGATCCCATTTCTTTAGATATGGAAGTAAACTCTGAGGATGGTACTACTATTGGAGAATACATTGAAGATACCAACTCTGAGGATCCTTTTGTGCGCCTTTCTCTCTCTTCTCTTAGAAAACATATCCAGCAGGTTCTGGAGTCACTGGATACTAAAGAAAAGAAAACGGTTATCATGAGGTTTGGGCTTGATGATGGCAGAATAAAAACACTCAATGAGATCGGAGAAAAATTAGGTCTGACCAATGAAAGAGTGCGTCAGATTGAAATTAAAGCACTCAGAAAACTCAAACAAGCCAGTAGGTCAAATATCCTTCTTCCGTGGAAAGAAGATGTTGATATGGTGGATGATGATATGATGGACTAAAAATATGGCTAATCAAAAGCCATATTTAACCGATATAAAGAGTAAGTGCTCTCAAGAGAAAAACAAACAGGGAGGTTTTATTGAACAGTATTTCTAGCGTTTCCCAATCTATCGATGCGGTTAATCAGATTATGCAGGCGGCACAGGCAAAAACTATCCAGACTGCAGAGAAAATGATGAAAGTCAATGTGGCTATGACTCTGGGCCAGCAAACCGGTAAGGGGCAGCTGGTCGATCTGGTTGCCTGACCGGCAAAAAAGGAGAATGCATTTACCAGTAATATGGCTTGTATTCTCCATCTAACCGCTTTTTGTTCTCTATGGCTCTTTGGTAGGCTTTTATATAATGTCTGGCACTGTTTTCCCAGGAAAAATCTTTGCTCATTGCCTGCTGGATCATCTTTTTTAAATGATGTGGGCGATCGTAGTAAGTGCTGACTGCCCAACCAACAGTATAATACAGTGCATGTGAAGTAGGATCCCAGAATTTAAATCCGGTCCCATTACCGTTACCCTCATCATAATTTTCCACGGTGTCATCAAGCCCCCCAGTTGCCCTGACTATAGGCAGTGTACCATAATGTTGCGAGTACATCTGATTAAGACCGCATGGCTCAAAAAGGGAGGGCATTAAAAAGAAATCACAACCGGCGGTGATCAGATGTGCCCTGTAATTGTCAAAACCGATATAGGAGCCGGCTTTCCCACTGTAGCGGGCAGGAAGGTTTCCGAAAAATTCCTCCAGGTTACGATCCCCTGTTCCCAGGATCACAAATTGCACGTGCATGTTCTGAATCAGTGATTCGATAGTTTGTGCCAGAAGATGGAAGCCTTTCTGCTCTACAAACCGTCCAATGGTTCCGATAACCGCCACGTGGTCATCCTCAGTCAGATCGAAGGTGTTTTGAAGTCGTTTTTTACAGATCGTTTTTCCACTGAGATCCTGGGCTGAGTAGTGGGCTGGGATCATTGAGTCATTCTGAGGACTCCACACCGCATAATCGATACCGTTAATTATTCCTATAAGGTTATCGGCTTTTCGAGCCAGGTAAGGAGAGAGGCCAAATCCCCCATAAGGAGCAGTTATTTCCCGGGCGAATGTAGGGCTGACCGCAGTAATCACATCTGCATAATGGATTCCTCCCTTAAGAAAGTTTACCTGATTATAGGATTCGAGTTTGTCTTCGGTAAAATTATGCCAGCCCAAACCAATGTAGTCCATATGACTTTTGGGGTAAATACCCTGATAGGCAATGTTATGAATGGTTAACATGGAAGCTGCAGATCCTAAAAGCGGATCGTTCCAGTGCCAAACTTTAAGGTAAGCCGGAGTGAGAGCAGTCTGCCAGTCATTGCCATGTACTACGTGGGGTTTGAACCGGATATCTTTACACAATTGTAATGCAGCTCTGGAAAGAAAACTGAATCGTAGGGGGTTATCGTCATAATCGTGCATAGAGGAGTCGTGGTAGAGACCCCAGCGATCAAAGTATAGCTGGTGTTCGATTAGATAGACCGGTACTGAGGAGTTGGAGGTGATTTGGTACACTGTGCACCATTCCTCTTTATTACCCATCCATACTCCCATGGGTTCAACTATTTTGGTGGCATTGAGAGATTCTTTATCGATCATAGAGTAACGTGGAATTACCACCCGCACATCATGGCCCATTTTTTTTAGTGCGCCTGATAAGGAAGCTACTACATCTGCAAGTCCTCCGATTTTTGCGTATGGATACATTTCAGAAGATACGATTAGGATATTTAATTTTTGATCTGAATTCTGTTGAAGTTTTTTCATGTCTGCTCCGGATTCCCCTGGTTATGTTTTGGGCAGGTAATAGCTATACTTTACGCACCTGGAAGGCCCATGGCTTATCCTCTTTGGTTTCCCGCCCCAATCAGACGCATAAATCAGGAATATACAAAATGATTGGTGAATTGTCACTTAAGAGGGCAAAATTTGTTCCTGCCAGTTTAAAGATTATGTTTTACTGGAATAAAATTTGCAAGAAAAAAGAGTAGCCTACAATGCACATCTATTGAGGAGTGAGTGGAATGAAAGCAACAGTGGATCCGGATACCTGTATCGGTTGTGAACTTTGTCCTACCATCTGTCCTGAGGTATTCCAAATGGGTGATGATGGGCTGGCCCACACCATTATGGATAAAATTCCTCCAGACCTTCAAGGCACTGCCCAGGAGGCAGCTCAGAGCTGCCCGGTTCAGGCAATCCAAATTTCGGCCTGAACTGATTTTCATCATTTAGAATATGGTGTTTGAACAAAGCGTAATCTTTTCAGATGTCTTTAAACCCGCCGGTAGATTGTTGGAAAAAAGGGATGCGGGCTGAAAGGAATATGTCTTATGCTGCAAACACAGAACGAAAAATCCAGATTACTGGAGTTCATAGACAAAAAAGCCTTAGACCCGGTACTGGAGGCCTTACCGGAGCAGTATTCAAGTGAACGGGATCGCAGATCGCTTTTACTGGTGCAGAAAAGAACGGCAAAAGAAAAAGAAGAGTTCCATGACAAGCACTTGACTACCGCTCAAATAAGAGAGAAATATCTCAGAAGAATCTACTGGGAGACTCATCTGCGTTTTGGAAAACAGCTTGAAGATCTGGAGCTACCCCGTTTTCTACAGTTGCGGGAACAGTTCCTTCAGCTGTGTGCTGATTTGCATGTGAACTGAAAAAAAAAGGTCCGGAGAGAAATGTTTCCTCTCCGGACCTTTTTTTAGGTTATTTTTTACCCAGGGTAGCATTACTGTTTCTTAAATCGTCAACCATTCCTTCTGAGAGACCTGGCACTTTTTTCAAATCATCCCATGATTCATAAGGACGGTGATCCACGATAAAATGCGCTCTTTTTTCACCTACCATAGGCAGTTTTGCTATAGTATCCAGATCAGCGCTGTTTAAGTCAATTTGTCCTCTGGTTTTATCTTCAGCCATATTTACCTCCAGTTAATGGTTTAATATTAAAGCTCTACCGAATCTTTCAGCTTTCCGGTTCTGACTTCTGAAAAGCCGGGTATTGAATCCAGTTCATCTTTGCTTTTGAATCTACCATGTACATCTCTGTACCGGACTATGGCTTCAGCCATTTCGTTACCTACGCCGCTTATTTGCTGGAGCTCTTCTTTTGAAGCTCTGTTGATATTTATTTTCTTTTCCATAAAAATCACTCCTTTGGGAATCTCCCACTTGTCCTAAAAACTACGGCTAAACAGTAAGAAGCATTGTGCTGAATGTGGACAAAAAAGGAGGAAGGGGGTTTCTAAGGGTAGAGAGAGATCCATAAGCATGAATGCTTATGGATTATGAAATTCAAAGGGTACATAAAAAGACGTATCAGTTCTTCTTACCAGAAGCAGGACCGATTGACCGTCACTCAGAGCTTCTGAGATGGTCAGAAAGTCTTGAACATTGTCGATCTGACGGGGTTTTTTATCCTGGACTTTAATCTGCACAATCAGATCTCCGGGTAATAAGCGGGTGCGGGCATCGGTTAAGGAGGGATCTATCCTGGTGACCACAACGCCCTTGGCCTCGACGGAGATTTTATATTGGTTGCGGATTTCCTCATTTAGGTTGGTAATCGCAATACCCGTCCTGGTTTCTGTGCCATCGAACCTGGGTTGGCCATACTTGTCGGATGCTTTAGCCGGATTAGTGGTTTCCAGCGCTTCCGGAGTGCGTTCGGTAACCTTTAACTGTAAATTAATTTTTTTCCCCTGGCGCAGGACGATTACCGCAACTGTGGAGCCGGGTTTTATGGATGCTACTATATTTCTCAGATCATTGCCGGTTTTGATAGCCTGGTTGTTAACCGACAGAATGATATCCCCTCGTTGAATACCGGCTCTGGCTGCGGGTTGATTTTCGTAAACATTGGAAACCAGCACCCCATTGACATCCTGAATTCCCAGGGCTCTGCTTGTTTCGTTAGTCAATTCTTGAATTGACAGTCCGATCCACCCCCTGACCACTCTTCCCTCATACACCAGGTCTTCCATGACTTTACGAGCCATATTTATGGGAATTGCAAAACCGATACCCATAAACCCCCCATCCTGAGAATAGATAAGTGTATTTATTCCGATAACCTCACCATAGATATTTACCAGTGCACCACCGGAATTACCTGGATTAATTGCTGCATCGGTTTGGATAAAATTCTGATACATGGCAATCTCTCCAATCTCCCGTTCCAGTGCAGAAATTATTCCCTGGGTGATAGTGGATCTCAGGCTGAATGGATTGCCAATTGCGGCAACCCAGTCTCCTGGTTTAAGCTTATCGGAATCTCCCAGGTAAGCTACAGGAAGATCGGCTGGTATTTTTCCTTTTATCTTTAAAACTGCAACATCACTGAGGGAATCGGTTCCTGCTACTGAAGCCTTGAATATTCTGCCATCGGAGAGACTGATGTCTATTTCTTGAGCACCGCTAATCACATGATAATTGGTGAGCAGATATCCATTTGAAGTGACAATGACCCCAGAGCCCAAGGCCTGAGTGCGACGCTGGTGTTCGGGTGTCTTTTTAGAAGTAGAGGAGTTGGGAAAAAGGTTATCGGTGTTTTGAGAATCGACTTTGGTGGGAATAACCGCTACAACGGATGGAACAACTGACTGAGCTACTTTAACAAAGATATTTTTAAATATTTCCAGTTTTGTAGTATCCAGCTCGATGGGGCGTTTACTGGCTCCGATAGTGATACTGCCCCTTTTAGGACGCTCTTGATTAGGGGGTTGCCCATAAGAGCAGTTTGTAAGGGTCAACATTACCATTCCCAGTATCAGGGCTTTAACCAGTTTGTTGGGTAACAGTCTCATAGAAGCTCCTTTTATGCAGGACGACTCCCTGAAACTTTTTGCACCCCGAGCCAAAAAAGAGGGTAGTCAATGAAGTTTACAAGCTCTGTTATTGGATGCAATATGCTCAGGTACAGGAAAAAGTATTTCAAAAGTCATGCCATTTGGCGGGCTGCTATTTATTTCTGCTAAAGAGAAATCATCTTATAAAAAGTAGTTGCTACTTTAGCACATCAGCATTATATTAAAAGTACCAGCAATTACTATCCTACCTGCAAGGCCCTCTTGCAGCAATTTGGGTGAAGTGGAGTGCGCCGGTAAAAACCGGCGCATTCTATTTATAAAAACCTTAAACCGGATAAAATGCTTAAGACAGAAGCTTTCACCTATTTCTCTTTTGAGGTAAAATTATGGCATCTAACATTGAAGACGTTACCATTAATTATGAAGAAGATGGTGTACTGGTAGTTAAAGAGATAGGTAAAGTGGTTCTCTCAAAGGGTTCCTGGGCAACTGTGCTTTTTAGATACCAGCAATGGGAGAAAGCTAAAAATGATTATGGCCCTGACCGCTATTCAATCCGCAGATACCGCAAAATTGAAGATGAGTACCGCCAGCAGGCTAAATTCAACATTTCAAGTAAAGACCAGGCTATAAAGCTTATCGAGGCCCTTCAGAAGTGGGTGGCAGACTAAATCGTCTGCCTATTTTTATTGCTTGTGTTGTTTGTCAAATAATCCTCTGCGTCTTATTTCAGTTGTAAATGGATTGTGTTTTGCTCTCTACTTACCCCAGGGGAAATAGAGAGCTGATGAGTTGGATATCGGTGGATGTGGAGGCCGACGGGCCCATACCTGGTGATTTTTCCATGGTAGCATTAGGTGCTGTAATAATTGAACCATCACTTGATAGAACTTTTTATGCCCGGCTTCATCCCATCTCAGAAAAATGGATTCCACAATCCTTAAAAATCTGTGGCTTCAGCCGGGAGCAAACCCTTCGTTTTGAAAGACCTCAGACAGTAATGCGTCATTTCGCCCAGTGGCTATCCCTTGAAGGAGGGAAACACCTCTTTTTTGTTTCTGACAATGCATTCGATTGGCAATTTATCAATTGGTATTTTTATCATTTTCTGCAGTTTAATCCCTTCGGATATAGCTCCACTAATCTTCTGTCACTTTTTTTGGGTTTAAACAAAAACATGTATAGTAGATTTAAACATTTAAAAAGAAAGCGCTCCGACCACCATCCTCTCCAGGATGCATTAGCCAATGCCAAAGCTATGCTTCAGATGAAACTTCGCTATGAACTGAAAATTAACTGGTGAAAAAAGGCCCTCACCTCTTTCAGGCACATTACTTGCGCTATATTCCATCTAAAGTCGACCCTACCATCTCCGGGGAAACATTACTATGAAAAAGATAGAAAATATCAACTTCAACTCGCCTCCAATCATGTTTGCAGCCTGGCCCGGAATGGGAAATGTTGCACTGATGGCCATGGATTATTTAAGGCGCACTGTTGATGCTCGTCTTTTTGCAGAACTGGATATGGAACCGTTCTATGTTCCCGAGGAAGTGGTGGTAAATGAAGGCATAGCCAGCTTCCCCGAGCTTCCCCGAAGCTTTTTTCATGAGCAGCATGAGCCTAATCTGGTATTTTTTGAAAGCACGATTCAGACCGAAGGACAGGATGCTGTTACTATCGCTCAAACTGTGCTGGAAGTGGCAAAAAAGCTTAAAGCACCACGAATTTATACTGCAGCTGCCTTACCTCTGGCTATGAGCTATAAATCAGAATCGGAAATTTATGTGGCCGCAAATCAGAAATATTTCCTTAAAGAACTGGAAAGTTATGGAATAAAACCTCTAAATGAAGGTTATATAAGTGGCCTCAGCGGACTTCTATTGGGTATAGCCGCTTCCCAGAATATTGAGGCTGCCTGCATTCTGGCTACAATTCCTACTTATGCCGCAGCAATGGCCTATCCTAAAGGCTCTCTGGCTATTGTAAAAAGTCTGGCCCGTATTAACGACCTGGATATCGACACCTCGGAGCTGGAAAAAGGGGTAGCAGAGTCAGAGGAATCATTCGCCGAAATTGAAGAACGCCTCAGAAATGTGCTTCCCATGTTAATGGAACAGCAATCTCAGGATTTTTTCGAAGAGGAGCAGATGCCCCCCCCTGCAGAAATGAAAGATGACAAAGTCCCCGAATACGTAATGGCCCGCATCGAAAGACTTTTCAGAGAACTCTCCCATAAAAAGGATAAAGCCCGTGCAATGGAACTCAAAGCTGAACTGGATAAATGGGGCCTTTACGAAATCTATGAGAAGCGATTTCTGGATCTATTCAAAAAGCCTTGACCCGATAACTGTTTTATCGGTAAATTATGCCGTTCTTTATTGCTAAACACTCTGAGCAAAAACTGGTGGAATATTGAGAAAAAAACAGATGCTTCGAATTTACACAATATATAAAATTTTCTGGAACAATCCATAAAAAAAGTGACAAAAGAAGAGGTGGGTATTGCTGTCAGGGAAAGTGTATCTGAGGTTTTTAAATGTTGGGAAAGATTGGTATACCTTAATTGGATAAATCTGTTATGGCTCAAAAAATAGTGCATAGGCAGATCATCCTTCCATCTCAGATGTCTGCAGATTGGGGTAAGTAGACAAAAAAGCTACCTTTAAAGACCAGATCTGTGGGCGTAAAATATATTATAGCTATTATCCGATTCATTTTCAGTCTGCAATCAATGGAAGGAGCCAGCAAGTGCCTTTACTCAATCTTTTTCTGAATAAAAAAATCGATGATGCAAAGTCGGAAAAAATCCTCTCTGAACTCTCCCAAATGGTGGCGCAGAGTCTGGGAAAGCCCCAGAATTATATGATGGTTTCCATTACAGAAAATAAAATTATCATGTCCGGCTCGACCGAAGCTTCGGCATTTGCAGATCTTAGGAGCATAGGTGGAATCAATGCATCCTCCAGTAAAGCGCTTTCCCAAAAAATCTGCGACTATTTGCACAAAGAACTATCTATAGATCCCGCTCGCATTTATTGTAATTTTTCTGATATTCCGGCCTCTAACTGGGGATGGAACGGATCAACTTTCGGCTGAAAAATAGAAATGCTCTCATTTCCTTTTGAGAAATGGAGCATTACGCATTTTATTCCACGTTGAAGCTGAAATGATCACCGGTTGCCGATACAATTACCGATTCACCCTCCTTGAGTTCACCGGAAATAATCATTCGTGAGATGGGTGTCTCGATCTCTTTTTGAATTACTCTTTTAAGAGGTCTGGCTCCGTAAACCGGCTCGAACCCTTTCTCAGCGATAAGGTTTTTAGCTTCCGGCTCTACAAAAATTTTCATTTTATTGTTTTGCAGCCTTTTTGAAAGTGATTCCAGCTGTATCGAGACGATTCCCAGAATATGTTGCTTTGATAGAGAATGGAAAACCACGATCTCATCAACGCGGTTTAGAAACTCAGGTCTGAAGTAATTTCTCAATTCATTTAACACCGTAGAGCGTATTCTTTCATATCCCTCTCCGCCGCTGTAATCAGCAATGTGCTGAGACCCGATATTGGAGGTCATAATGATAATGGTGTTTTTGAAGTTAATCACCCGGCCTTGTGAATCGGTGACCCGGCCATCATCCAGAATTTGCAAAAGTATATTAAACACTTCCGGATGAGCCTTTTCTATCTCATCGAAAAGGACCACCGAGTAGGGGTGTCTTCTGACTGCTTCAGTCAGTTGTCCACCTTCCTCATAACCGACATATCCCGGAGGTGCTCCGAGTAGTCTTGAGACTGCAAATTTCTCCATGTATTCTGACATGTCAATTCTTACTATGGCCCGTTCATCATCAAAGAGATTAAATGCGAGAGCTCTGGCAAGTTCGGTTTTTCCCACTCCGGTAGGGCCTAGAAAAATAAAGCTTCCGATGGGTCGGTTAGGGTCCTGAAGACCGGATCTGGCCCGCAGAACCGCATCTGCAACTGCATCAACCGCCTCATCCTGACCGATGACTCTCTGATGTAAGTGCTTCGAAAGATTCAGCAGTTTTTCTTTTTCACCCTGCACCAGTTTATTAACGGGAATGTGGGTCCATCTGCTTATAATCCCTGCTATATCCTCTTCGTCTACATCCTCTTTTAGCAGTTTTTTACTGCTGTCCTGGTTTCTTATCTGTTCTTCAGCAGTTTTGAGCTGCTTCTCCAGATTGGGAATTTTGCCATGACGCAGCTCTGCTGCTTTACTTAAATTGTATTCCCGCTCAGCTTTTTCAAGTTCATGGCGAGTCTGTTCGAGTTGTCCGCGCAGTGATTGCAGATGAGCCACTTTCTGTTTTTCAGCTTCCCACTGCGCTTTAAGTGAAGAGACATTCGATTTGACTTCTGCAAGTTCCTTCTGCAGCTTGGAGAGTTTTTCGATGGATGATGGATCCTTTTCTTTCTTCAACCCTTCGATTTCAATCTCCAGCTGCATCTGACGGCGCATGACTTCGTCCAGCTCAGTAGGATTACTGTCAATCTCAGTCCGTAGTTTTGCAGCAGCCTCATCTATAAGATCAATGGCTTTGTCAGGGAGAAAACGGTCGCTTATGTAGCGGTCAGAAAGCACGGCAGCTGCAACCAGAGCGCTGTCTCTTATATGTACTCCATGGTGAACCTCATAGCGTTCACGTAAACCCCGGAGTATGGAGATTGTGTCCTCCACCGAAGGCTGGTTTACCAGTACAGTCTGGAATCTTCGCTCCAGAGCCTTGTCTTTTTCTACATATTTACGATATTCATCCAGAGTGGTAGCCCCGATTGTATGAAGTTCCCCTCTGGCCAGCATTGGCTTAAGCATGTTTCCAGCATCAATGGAACCTTCAGCAGCTCCTGCACCAACTACAGTGTGCAGCTCATCGATAAAAAGAATGATGTTACCACTTTTTACCACTTCATTTAAAACAGCTTTTAATCTCTCCTCAAATTCACCTCTGAATTTAGCACCAGCCACCAGTGCACCCATATCCAGAGCTACGATCTGGCGGTTTTTAAGCCCTTCAGGGACATCACCATTAATAATGCGCAAAGCTAAACCTTCCACAATTGCAGTTTTACCCACTCCGGGATCTCCGATTAGTACCGGATTGTTTTTTGTACGTCGCGAGAGGATCTGTATCACTCTGCGTATCTCTTCATCCCGGCCTATAACCGGGTCAAGCTTTCCCTGGTTTGCCATGTGGGTAAGGTTTCGGGCATATTTCTCAATAGCAGCGAATGTGCTTTCTGGATCAGCAGAGGTGACTCTCTGGTTACCCCGGATACTTTTGAGAATTTCAAGAAAAGCGGCGGGGGAGAGATTTATTCTTTTAGCAAATAACTGGCAGTCACGATCCTTATCGAGGGCTGCTAAAAACAGATGTTCGACACTGATAAACTCGTCTTTCATTTCAGATGCCAGATTTTGCGCTTCATTTAATACCGCAGTCAGAGAACGGGACATGTAGGTCTGAACACCTTGCCCGGTAACTGCCGGAATTTTGCGCAGAAGCTCCATCGCTACGCTATCAGCGTTTAACGTTTCAATCTTGAGCCGGTCCAGAACAGATGGTATCAGGCCATCCTGTTGTCTTATAAGAGCAAGGACCAGGTGAAGAGGGACCAGCTCCTGATGGTTCAATTCCACAGCTATGGAATTGGCTGAGTTAAGGGCTTCTTGAGATTTTCGGGTAAATTTTTCGATATCCATAATTTCGCTCCCTTCCTGAGATGGCCATATTACGCAAAAGACGTGCCATTTAACAGAAAAAGGAGAAACCGGAGTATAATCTCAAGTATAGTGTAGATTGCTTGTTTCAAAGAAGAACGATACACAATAACAAAATGAAACAAGTCTCAAATCGTAATGAGTGTTTGATTCAGAGAAGCGCAAAGGTGTTTTCACAATGGTATTAAAAAATATTTGCTATACAATTAATGTTTGGTGTATTTTAGCATACCTGATTTTTTTCAGGGTGAAAATCTAAAGGGCTGGATGGGTAATCCCATCCTGTATAGAGATGCAGTTACCACTTACCATACTTTCTCAGCCGACCGAAACGACATGCGGTCCCACCTGCCTCCATGCTGTCTACAGATATTATCAGGATACCATTACACTGGATAAGGTGATCTCCGGGGTAAAAACACTGGAAAGCGGTGGAACTCTGGCGGTTTATCTGGCCTGTCATGCATTGGAACGAGGATACAAGGCAACTATCATCAGCTTTAATCTTCAATTGTTAGATCCTACCTGGTTTTCCATAGAGCCAGTAGTGGATATTGGCGAAAAGCTCAGATTACAGTCAAAGTACAAATCGGATTCTAAGCTTCGTGCTGCCACCGATGCATATCTGGAGTTTTTAGAGCTGGGTGGGGCATTGGAATTTCAGGATTTCAGCCCGGCTTTGTTTTCGAACTGCTTTGCAAGAGGTAAGCCGGTTATTGCCGGACTAAGTGCTACCTTTCTTTATCAGTGTGCACGAGAAATCGGAGAGAACATATGTGATTATGATGATATCAAAGGATACTCGAGTGGTCATTTTGTGGTATTGCATGGATATGACAGCATCGGGGAACTGGTAGATGTAGCGGATCCATTACATCCTAACCCGCTTTCAATCAAAAGAAATTACAAGATTGGGATTAACAGAATAATCTGTGCAATAATGTTAGGAGTACTTACCTTCGATGCAAATCTTTTAATAATAGAAAAACCTTGTGAGCGAACATGCCAAATTTGATTGTAGTCAACAATCCGAAAAACTGGACATTTGAAATACCGGGAGTTGAGCTGGTATCAGCTAAATCCTATCTTTCTGAAGAAAATTATAGTCAGATGCGCCAGGTTCGCGTTTTCAACCTGTGCAAATCATATCGTTATCAGAGCATTGGCTATTATGTCTCATTACTGGCTTCTGCCCGGGGGCATAAGCCGCTTCCTAATATCACCACCATTCAGGATATGAAATCCCAGACTCTTATCCGCTTTGTCGATGATGATCTCGATGAATTGATTCAGAAGAATCTTTCCACTATAAAAACCGACACCTACAACATGAGTATTTATTTCGGACGTTCAGTTTGCAGGCAATTTGACCGGCTGGCTTTGCATCTGTATAACCTTTTTCCTGCTCCGCTTTTGAAGGCGGAATTTGTCCGGGAACAGGATGGATGGCATCTGCATAATATCGATCCGGTGCCAACCGGTGAAATTCCCGAACAACACCATCAGTTTCTTATTGAGGTGGCTACAGGACATTTTTCCGGGAGGGTAGTAAGCACAGTAAAACGAAGAAATCTGCGATACGATCTGGCTATTCTCTGGGATCCTGAAGAAAAAGAGGGTCCATCTAATGAAAAGGCGATAAAAAGGTTCATCTCGGCTGGTGAGAGGCTGGGATTGAACACTGAAGTGATAAGCAGAGACGATTTCGGGCGTATCGGGGAGTATGATGCACTGTTTATCAGAGAAACTACCAGTGTCAATCATCACACCTATAGATTCGCCAGAAGAGCCGAAGCGGAAGGTTTGGTCGTAGTTGATAACCCAGAGTCAATTCTCAGGTGCTCCAATAAAGTATATCTTGCTGAACTCCTTGATTGCCACAATATCCCGACTCCTAAAACCAGCATTGTTCATAAAGATAACCTGGAAGAATGTATCAAGGAAATCGGTGTTCCATGTGTGCTCAAACAGCCAGACAGCGCATTCTCTCAGGGAGTTCTGAAAACCGAAACTGAAGAGATGTTTATGACTGAAGCCAGCCGTATGCTTTCCAAATCGGACCTGATTGTGGTGCAGGAGTATCTGCCTACCGATTTTGACTGGAGAGTGGGTATTTTTGATCGTAAACCTCTTTTTGTCTGCAAATACTTCATGGCCAGAAATCATTGGCAGGTGATTAAACGTGATCCTGTTGGAAGAAAGCTGGAAGGCCGCTTTGAAACACTTCCGGTGGAGATGGCTCCTTATCAGGTGATAAGGCTTGCACTCAAGGCTGCGAATCTGATAGGTGACGGTTTATACGGGGTGGATATCAAACAGGTTGATAAGAAATTTTACATTATGGAAATCAATGATAATCCTAATGTGGATGCAGGGATCGAAGATCTGATTGCAAAGCAGAATCTCTATGAACGGATCATGGAGGTGTTTCTGAAACGTATTCTTACCAGTAAAAACGGTTCCGCCTACTGAAACATCAAATATTTCAATTCAGCATAACAAATGTCTTCATTGGAGAAACGTGTATCATATTTTTGAAAAGTTTGGTATTGAACTGGAGTATATGATTGTCCAGAAAAACAATCTGAAAGTGCTCCCTGTAACCGATAAAATCATAGAGAAGGCCTGCGGGGCTGTTCAAAATGAGATAGAACGGGGTGAAATCTCCTGGTCAAATGAACTGGTGTTACATGTGATCGAGCTAAAGACAACTGAACCGGTCGGCTCTTTTAACGGTGTGGCTGAACTGTTTCACAGTAACATTTTACAGATTCAATCCATACTTGAAAGTTACAATGGTTGTCTGCTGCCCGGGCCCATGCATCCTTCAATGGATCCCGCTTCTGAAATGTATCTCTGGCCTCACGACTATAATCCCATATACCAGGCATTCAACAGCATATTTGATTGTAAAGGTCACGGTTGGGCAAATCTCCAAAGCATGCATATAAATCTTCCTTTTGCCAACGATGAAGAATTTTGCAGGCTGCATGCTGCTATCCGCCTGGTTCTTCCTTTGATACCTGCTCTTTGTGCCGGATCACCTGTTGCAGATGGGAAAATCACCGGCTGCAGAGATACCAGAATGGAAGTTTACAGAGCTAATTCTTTAAAAATACCTTCGATAACCGGTGATGTAATCCCTGAACCGGTTTTCTCCGTTGCGGAATATCAGGAACAGATTCTGCAGAAAATTTATCGTGATCTCCAGCCATACGATCCGGACAAAATACTGCAGGAAGAGTGGGTTAATGCACGTGGAGCTATTGCACGTTTTGAAAGAAATTCTATTGAAATCAGGGTTATTGATGTACAGGAAACACCCTTTGCCGATCTGGCGATTGCTGCTGCGGTTACTGGTGTAATCCGGATGATGGTTGATGAAAGATTCTGTACACTGGATCAACAGAAATCCTGGCAGACCGCGCCTTTGAAGGAGATATTGTTGAGAACTATAAAGTATGGCGAGAATGCTACAATCGATGATTACACCTTCCTTTCTTCAATGGGTTTGAATGGGGCATGTACTGCACAGCAGCTCTGGAAACATCTGGTAAAAGAACTGCAGAATTATGACTACCAATGGATTGCTCCGTTTCTGCCAACACTTGATTATCTTCTACATGCAGGATCACTTTCATCCAGGATTTTAATGTCTCTGGGTAACTCACCTGATTCACAACAGATATTCAGGACTTATAGAGCATTAAGTGATTGTCTTTTAACTGGTTCAGTTTTCAGGGGTTGAAAACCGGAGTACGCCGCAAGTAATAATCCCGGTGATTGCAATTTCCGACCGTTTACTATATAATTATATTAAACGGTTAAATTCATCCGGGAAGTAGTATGGCCAGAGTCCGCCCTATCTGTTCTATTAGAAAAACCTCAAATGGGTTTACATTACTGGAACTTATAATCGTGCTGGTCATTGCCGCGATTTTAGGAACCTATGCAACAGTCTCCCTGAATAAATCGATATTACACAATCAACTTCAGAAAGCCTCATTTGAAACATTGGCGCAGCTTTCTTCCATTCGGCCCCTTGCCTTAAAAAATGATTCCAGAATGTTAGTCCGTTTCTCAACTTCAGATTGCAGTGTGTATGTGGATAAAAACGGAGATACAACCGCTCAGGCAAATGAGTATAGTCACAGTTGGAAACTAAATGAACGAGTATTGTTTGGTTTACCCTCCAATCCTCGTCCAGGTACAGCTCCTGCAGGGGCACAATTACCCTCAGCTGGAAAATTAGCTGCAGGACAGTGGTCAAAGCTGTTCGTTGTGGATAATGATGCACTTGGTACAATAAATCCCGGATGTGTATTTCTATATGCACCAAAGCTGCCTGGAAAAGTATACTGCATCAGCTCATTTACATCGCAAGCGCTTAAGATTTACAGTTGGAATGGAGGAACATGGAGCGTACAATAAATTCCGGGGCATCACTGGTGGAAATCAGCATTGCCATTGTGATTATCGGATTAACGGCTATTATGATACTGACATTTTCCCGGAATTCTTATACCATGCTGGGTGATGCCAGGGGGGCGGAGACTGCGAATATTCTTGCTCAGGAAAAGTATACAGAATTAACTGCTCTGGCATTCCCGGTTCCTGGCACAGATACCATTGCAGCAAATAACACCAGTTATGTGCGGAGCTGGTCTGTAAAGGATACAGGATTCATAAAGAGGGTGATTATATCTGTGACATACGAAGTGGGGAAGAGTGCAAAAACGGTAAATTTCATGGGGGCACTAAATTGAACAGAAAAGGTGTTACTCTTATCGAACTTCTGGTATATATAGTTCTCTTTTCTGTTGTTTCTCTTTTTATCGGGTCACAAATGAAACAGCTGCTGAGAGGTTATACCAGTGGCAGACGTATTTCCAGATTACAGTCTGAATCACGTGATGTTCTGGCCATGCTCTCAAGAGAAATTAGAAATACCGGATTGAAAACCAGTTTGATAAACAGCGGTGCCAATACCCTTACCACTTTAACTGATCCAGGCGTTTATTTACCGGATTCTTCCTCTTTTGTACACAAGGAGGGTGATCCGGGAGATTCCCTTACCATTTATAAACTGAGATTAAACGATAACGGGGATAAAACCGGTGTGGATACAATCCAGTATTATCTGGATGGAAACATTCTTAAAAGGTTTGCGGAAGGGAAACATATAGACATCGCTGAAAATGTACATGCTCTTCAGTTTCAGTATGGGGTTTTAGCTGCAGACAGTTTGCTGTTGAATCAAATGGCATTAAATCTAAATGACTGGAATGTGCCTTCTGGTGTCAACAAGAGTGGTAGCGGTTCGATGAGAGTTACCATTAATTCATCCTCCAGTGGATCTATCAAATGTAGTAAGGGCTTTAAAATTGCCAAGGCTCAAAGAATTCGTGTTCGTTTTCAAATCTCCGCATCCGGAAATTTTCCGCAGAACCTGGATTCTATCAAGTGCATGATCAGAAACTCCAGTACAATCATAGCCAGTGAAAGTTTTCTGGCAAATGGATCGGAGATGGATATCGTTTTGCCTGTTCCTTCTGCAAATTCTGCTTTTCTCTGTTTTGATTATTGGTGTTCTGGAGCTGGAGAGCTGAATATCAGCAATGTCCAGGTCAGAAGAGCGGACCTGGGTGAGTATATATGGGAAAATAACCCTGCAGTTTCGAAGAAAAAAGCGGTGAAAGCTGTAAAGATTTTTGCGCTTGTCAGAAGCAGCGGAAATGCTGCTGCAGCTTCGGATCAGAATATTGCATTAGCCAACATACAGGTACCGGTATCGGGTCCATATGTATGGAGGGTTGTAAAGGAAACTGTGGAGATTCTGAATAACGGAACTTTTTAAAGCATTGTCAGTGAATATTATGAAAAAGGCAAAAAAAAGAAATGACGGTTTTGCGGTTGTATATGGACTTGCGGTTCTTTTTATCGCGTCTGTTAGCGGTGTGTCAATTATGTATATAAATCAGAAGGATCGCAGTTCTGCTTCAGACTATTCCAAAATGCGTTCTGCGGCGTCTGCAGCACGATCTGCACTGGAAGCCTTTGAAGGGCAGTGCGGGAGCCGACCTCAGGATGTCCTGGATGTTTTAAGAAAATTTAATAATCAGCCTTCTTACAAGTGGTTACTTGGCGATGTTTCAAGCGCATCTTCTGAATATAAAATAAAGTCCTGGAACGGTAATGATGCACCTTCTTTTTCTGCTTGTGTAATGAGGTTTGATTCCACCAGTTATTTGTTACAGGTTCAGGGTATAGGTTATGGCGGAATTGGGGGAAAGAAAAAAGCGATTGGAATTTATAGGCTCAGAGGGATTCAACGGGAAAACTCGTGGACTCAGAAGGATGCAAT
>JAEZKP010000022.1 GCA_023436145.1 Fibrobacterota bacterium
ATTTTGAATAATTGGTAATTGGGATTTGTTTAGGATTTGGTGTTTGTGATTTGGAATTTATTTGCGTGCCCTACTTCTTATGAAATCTTATGTTTGTTAAATTAACCGGACACTTCTGACTATTTCAATCAATTCATTAATTTCAGAGAGTCAGAAAAGGAGTTCAGAAAATACCTTGAAACAAAGGATAATCAATGAATCGATACAATCTATTTATAATACCCCCAAATAGGTTTGATAATATTGTCGGGCCATTGTAGAAACTGAAAAACAGGTTGTTATTTTCTCTCGTGCACAATCTGCCATCTGTTTATAAACATCTGGTGTGCTGGATAAGTAAAGGCACTTATCTGCAAATTTGTGAGGATCTCTATCTTCAATTAAAAATCCTTCAATACCATCTTCTATTATCTCGGGAATACCTCCAATACGCGGTGCGATAACCGGTTTTCCATAACTCATGGCTTCAAGAATGCTCATCGGGATTCCTTCATGCAGAGAAGTATTCATAAAAAGGTCCACTGTAGTGTAAAATGAGTTCATATCATCAATATTACCTGAAAAAGTGAAATTATTCAAACCTGTCTCTACTACCTTCCTGTTGAGTTCTGAATACAGAGGGCCGTCTCCAGCAAGCAGGAATTTGACATGATTATAGTCACCTAAGAGACCGGCAATCATAATAAAAAGCCCGAAATCTTTTACCGGCACAAGCCGTCCAGCGGCACCAATAGTAAACTGTTGTGTGGCAACATTACTATTAGTATATGAGTCAGCCGGGCCAGGTATTCCATTGTGGATAGCAACTGTTTTCTGCTCAGAAAAACCCCTGTGAAAAATGAGGGATTTACGGATTTCGTTTGAAACGACTACATTGCGATGGAAAAAACACGCGAGTAGTTTGAAGTTGATTCCGGTGATAATTGAACTTAAATTTAATTTGTTTACGGGTGAAGATTCGGGCATACCATGCTGGGTATGGATAAGCCTGACGCCTCCAAGAAAAATGGACAGTATCAGTGCGAGAAAATTTTCCTTGCGTCGATGAGAATGAAGAATAGAGACCTTTTTAGTTCTAAGCACCCGGTATGATTTGTATACCAGAACCGGGAATGGATATTTGCTTTCATTAATGACTGTTATTTCGATTCCGGAATTCTTCAGCTCTGAAGCAAGTCTGCCATTATTAAAAACGATGGCAGAAACTGAAATAGTATCCATATTTGAGAGTGCCCGCAAAAGATGAAACACCATTACTTCCGCACCGGCCCACAAATCACCTGAAACAAGATGACAAACCGCATATTTTGAGTTTCCTGATTTCATTAATAGGCTCCGGGTGAAAGCTACCTCAAATGAATAAAAACAAGAATGTTGAATATCATTTAGAGCTTCGCCAGGTTCTTATGGCGTGCCAGAAAGGACCCAGATCGCAGTACCGGAATTCTTCGATACTGCTCCCATTTACAAATTCAAGAAAAAACATGAAAATAGCCTTGAATTTATCCCTCAGACGTTGTGGATATCTTGGATGATTTACAGCGGTTTTCAGGCAGATTATCAGATTATCCAGATCACCAAGCAACCATCTGCTTTTTGATGCTTTAAAACTATTGATATTAAGCAGTTTGTTCTTTTGCAGTTGATGGTAAAGATAAAGCGGAAAATTCATACCTGCATCTATGGCAAGCTGTAGCGAACCCCAGAACCGGGCATTAATTTCCATGAGCACCGGAATACTGTTTCTGGCATTGTCTCGTTTGAATTCGACCATAGCAATCCCATTCCAATTGAGGGCTTTTAACAATTTTTTAGCCGATTCCAGCGCAACCGGGTCCGCAGGTGTACTTTCGCATAAAACACTTATTCCACCCCATGGTGGTTTCTCGCGGATACGACGGTGACTGAAAGCAGAAAGAATCTCTCCCTCACTACAGAAAGCAAAGATACCAATTCCCTCCCCGCAAACTACTTCCTGAAGCATGTATGGCATTGTAAATGATTTATCTAATGATGTAATTTGCATCAATTCATCACGGTTATTAGCAAATCTGACGGCTGTTTTTCTTATTCCCTTTCCACAAGGTTGTATGGAAGCCTGTGGCTTAATTATCACAGGGAACTTTAGTTTTAAAAGATTCTGCTCAAGGGATTGTCCGGAGGAGGTATCGATGAAAACAGTTGAGGGGTATGGTATATCAAGTTGTGCAGCGGTTTTCAGAAGCGCAAATTTATTGGAGGCAGCCCAGTAGGTCTTAAATGAATTTATTGGAATTGCAGCTAAATTGGTGAAAAGATGCTGATATTTTAATATAGCATAGGTGGAGACATCTGTAACTGGAATAAGGACACCTGCATTTTCTCTGATTATAAGATTTAATATGCTTTCTGCAAATAATCCTATGTTATCGAGGGGTGAATTGTACCTGACATTGTGATTACAAAACCGTGAAGAACCGGCAAGGGAACAAACTGATTCACTTGCTGCAATTACCTTCAACCCAGCCCGGCCAAGCGAACGCACTACGGCAAGAGCAGCCCTGGTCTCGCCATCAAGTACGAGTACAGTTTTATTATCGAGCATTTATATGACTCGCAATTGCAAATATTCTCTCGATCTGTTGAGAAGATATCGTCAGCTTACTTTTACATCCCTTAGACTTACTTTTTTAGCAAATATATTTCCAATAAGATTGCAGAAGAAATTGGGGTATGCAAATAAACTCCAAATCACAAGCACCAAATCCTACCAAGTTTCGAGTTTCGTATTTCATATGAAATTCCACGCCCAATGTCTATGGGCGTGGAAAAGAAATAATTCAATGTTTAGCCATTATTCCCCTGGCATAGGCGGTGTGCCTTCGTCAGGAGAAGGAGGTGTGGGTTCTTCTCCAGGCACTGGAGGGCTCATCTCTCCTGTATCCTGCGGAGCTTCACCGTTTGCACTCTCCGGTTCGATCCGCGTAGCCACGTTTCTATCTCCTTCTTTTATGTACTTAACCCGCAACTGAGTGTCCATACGGAGTATCTGATCTGCACTCTCGGTAGAAAAGTCCGTTTCAGAATTATAATAGATGGTGTCTGTTCCCTCTTGCGTATTAATCACAACCATACTGTCCTGTAAATTAACAGATTCTACAGTTCCCACTATCTCGGTTGTGTCAGTACCCGATCCGTTATCCATGGTATCCGGATAATTTGAAGGATCATTTCCTTGTGCTGAAACTAATAAGCACATGGAAAAAACCAGAAATGATATTTTGCGGAAAATCATAATTGACTCCTTTAATTACTTCCATGTTTTAGCAACACACGCCCTCCATCAGTACACCTTTACCAACCTCCTGACTGATTCAGGAATTTCCAAAAAGCTCCTACTATATATTTCGGTTGTTATGAAAAAAAGTTATTTTCCTGAAAAGCAATATAACCAGATGGTGATGAAGTTCTACCCTGAATGAGGAAAGCTATGTACTCTTTTTAGGCTCTATTAAATGCTGTTGTTTCTGGTCCCACCAGACATAAATAATAAATCCGACAACACTTATAACCGATACGATTAGAAAGCCATTTCTGAGTCGCTCATTGGTTTCACCAAGATAGGCAATTATCATCACCAGAGGACTTGATCCAATTGTTGAAGCCAAAAGAAAGCGTGAGAAACTCATTGAGACCAAGCCCGCTGCATAACTAATAAGATCGTTGGAGAGAAATGGAGCCAGCTTGAAAATAACTACTGTCCAAAATCCGTACCGCTGAAGATAGTGCCTCATTTTTTTTTCAGATTTCTGATCGATCATCTTTTTTATTGTGAATTCACTGAACAGACGACCGATCCAGTATGCTACCGTTGCGGCAAGTACAAGCCCAACCAGGGCTATTATCCCTCCACCTACCGGACCGTAAGCCAGAACACTGACTACAATAAGAAACCATGATGGAATAACAAATGCAAACATCTGTACCAGAAAGAAAAAAAGCAGAATAATTATTCCTCCAGCACCAAATTGAGACACCCAATCCCTGAGCTTTTCACGGTTTCCGCTGTTTAAAACATTCCATGCCTCATTAGCCAAGCTCGGGATTCCAGGGGAAAGATACCATACTAAAGCGATTGTGCCAATAATAAGCATGGTTATGATAATCGGAAATAGATGAAACCAGTTGATTTTTTTCAAGTTACACCAGTATTTCTGTAATGATGGAAAAATAGAAACTACACTATCATTTCCTGCAAACCGCTTGCCTTCTACCCTGATTCAAATGAATGTTTTATTTTATTTCTTAATCGATATTTTTCCGGAATGCTATCATCATATAAAGATTGTGATGCCAATAGAAGTAATAATCGCTTTTTTTACTGCTTCAGTTCTCTTAGCGCTTTCGCCAGGACCGGATAATGTATTCGTGCTGCTCCATTCTTCAGTGTATGGCTCCAAATCAGGGTTGATTGTGACTGCAGGGTTATGCAGTGGTTTAGTAGTTCATACCACAGTTGTTGCATTAGGCATAGCGACTTTGTTTAAAACTTCTGCGATTGCTTTTATGTTTTTAAAAGTGATTGGTGCACTTTACCTGCTATTTTTATCCTGGCAATCATTCAGAGCTTCGGCAGTTGGTAATCACCAGGACCAGGGTTGCAGAATAATTAAGGGCTTAAAGTTGTATCGAAGAGGGGTCATCATGAATGTGACCAATCCTAAAGTATCCCTGTTTTTCCTGGCGTTTTTACCTCAGTTTACCAGTTCAGAGTACGGCCCCCTTTTACCTCAGTTTTTTATCCTGGGTGGTTTGTTTATTCTGTCAACGATTCTGGTTTTTGGAACAATTTCTGTATTGTCCAGCTTCCTGAGCAGATTCCTGAATAGTTCGGTTAAGCTTCAAAAAGCAATGAACCGGATTGCAGGTCTGGTGTTTGCGGGTATTGCATTAAAACTGGTACTGACAAGGTAAAAATATTAACCGGAAAATTATTATCAGTAATGTAGAAGTTCGTTTGCTGTACTTGTATACCGGTACGAAATTTTGTAAACCAGTATTTTTTACGTGCTTTATATAAGACGGTTTTGCAGGCTAAGCTCTGATATCAGCCGTTTCCTCCCATTTATGGCTGATGAAAATCTGTATCCTTATAAGATATGCGGTTATGGCTGTAGATGGTGATTTTAAGAAATTCAGACCGGAAATGCTCTCCTTACTTTTGGCAAAACTGAGAAGAACCGGAAACGTTTCCAATGCTAAAATTCCTGCCACCAGAGTGGTTTGCTGGTTACGGAAGATAATTTTTAAAATTGAGAAGAATGTCTCGTGAAATCGTAACTGAGTAAGCAGAAGTCCTGCTTCCAGCCATATCCATACCCTCAAGATTTGCAAAATTGCGATATTTAATCCCTCATAGGTCAGAAAAGAAGCAAAAGGAAGCTTTGTCCCATAGGAAAAAAAGAGGTACATCGAGAGTATAAATAAGAAAAGTGGCCAGAATTTTAACGGATAGGTAACCACTTTCCATGAACGGCGGATAACTGTAATCCCGAGTGTGACAGTTGCAGCAACAATGGAAACAAAAAGAATGTTGCTGATAGCAAAAAGAGAAAAGCAAAACAGAAGTACAATACTGCATGCTATGGTGTTTTTTACATTTACCATATTTTGGCTGTGGGGAAAGCTGAGTTTCATCTCCATCAGTTGCATGCGGTTAAGAACATTCCAGACCGGTGGTATTATCAGACCTGTGAATACACCGAAGGCAAGCGAAGCTGCTCCCATAAAGGGTAATTGATAAAAAACTGAAGCATTATGGGTCAGAAGGAAGTATACAACTGTTAACTGGGCAGCATTATGAAAGATTGCTCCAAGAATACTTAGACCAATAGTGCCCAGCATACCTTTTTTCCCAAGAAGATTCCATGCCAGCCCCATTGCAGCGGTGGCCAGGATACCTCCTGAGAGTGAAAGGGAGAGAGTAATTAGGGAAAAGCCGAAATAAAAGCCTGAAATCCAGGAGCGCAGGAGTGTGAAAAGGATTGCATCTTTGACACCGTAACGTATTATCCAAATTATAGTTATGCAATTTGACAGTCCTGGTTTAAGCCATGGGAGAAATGGAATCCTGGGTAGGAATAGTTCCAGTGCATTCAGGGCTATCGCCAAAAGAAGCCAAACGGTTTTAATCGAAAAATCTTTTCTGTCATCGTGCGATTGCATCCAGCATTTCACCTTTTCTGGAATCGATGGTTATTAGTATGTGGTTTGGAATGCAGACGATCTGGCTGGAAGGCTTACTTATACTGCCATAGCGGATACAGAGCTGATGAGGGCAGGGGGAGCTTTGAACAGAAACTGCCCTG
This sequence comes from Fibrobacterota bacterium, assembly GCA_023436145.1. Taxonomy (GTDB): domain Bacteria; phylum Fibrobacterota; class Chitinivibrionia; order Chitinivibrionales; family Chitinispirillaceae; genus JAAYPC01. The sequence continues at coordinate 6,348 of JAEZKP010000022.1, forward strand.
TCAAGGATTTTAATTTTCATTGTTCCATTTTTTCCATGTACATCGATTGTCCGGTTTTGGTCTATCGGGTATTCTGCAATGACCTGATTATCTCTATAGACCAGCACTGTTTGCGGAGTAAGGGAGCGAATTGCCGGAAAAGTAAGAAAAACACCAATAAGCAGGGTTGAAATAATCACAAAATCACACCAGGAAAACCGGTGTAAAACCAGGTGGTCGATCTTATTGATTTGGTCTGCCATTATGATATAATCAGATACGTTTTAGTGTTCAGTTCATTCAAACATCGTGATTTATATGGATTCAGTAATATACAAAGCATCCAAAAAAGAGGATTGTTCAGAAGGTATAACTCCTTTAATAGGAAGGATTTTAGCAGATATAACCGTGCTGGCTATATTTCTGTATTTAGTGAACAGTGTCTTTTTGCATCTCATTTGATTTAGTCTTTGATCTGACTATTAATTTGGCATAGTATCTGTAATTACTGGTTGCCAGACCTGTATACACCGCAGCGTCTGCAAGATTCCAGAATTTCAGGATCGCCAGTCTGCCCTGAGTTATGTCAAACCTTCCCACCCGGTAGCTATGGTCGGCATCGGTTCCGATTTTCTGCTGCATAATAGCAGCCAACTGGTTTGCTTGTGGTCTGATCCAGGGGTCTAAAGAGTCCAGAGATGAACTTCTGCTCTCCAGCTCGTATTGGGACAGAGAGCCTTTTTCATCGAAATGAAATGCACCTGTCAGCAGCAATGTATCAAGTCTGATGGAATCCAGGATGATGTAATTTCCTTTATCTGTCAAATGCCGATTCTGGTCCGCAAGCAACATTAGAAAGCCTTTTTTGGAAATCCCGAATGGAATTTTTTCGAACTGATAAGGTTTTGCCGGGTTTTTAAGTAACTGATGTTGTAAGTAAAGAGAATCTGCTCTTTTGGACAGAATGTTTTTCTTACTCTGCTCAAGAAGCGCGGATGCTTCGTTTTTATCCCGAAGCAATTTAATAGACCAGTTTATTATTTCGCACGGACGTACATCAGCCGGATGAATCCCAGTTTCAGCTGCGTACTTTTTAAGTAGCGCAGGATAATCCGGAGACTCGGTTAAGAAGTTGATATCTGATTTCCATTTCAGAAGAGTCTTACGGGATGGCAGCGAATCACCAGTACAAAGCTGGTATTCCTGGAGTATGTTTTTTTCCAGTTCTGAAAAAAAGACACTGTTGGTATCTTCTTCAGTGTGTTCCTGTGAATAGAGCGCAGCTGATACGACACCGAGAGAAATAATGAAAGATTTGATTTTTCGATCCATCAGTCACCAATAAACCTTCCAGCCCAGCTGCGTACTGTTTTGCCGTTAAGGATGTGAAATTTGCGTAACCGTCGCAGCGTCTCATTGGAAAATGTATTAAGGGGAATCCATAGCAAGTGTTTTTTATATTTGGATGCCTGGTTTCGGAGAATGGCTCCTGGTTTTTTCTGGGAGATGTAGGCAATCACACGCTCCTGGCTGAAAATCAGTGAACCAATGGTTAGTCGCGCAGCAAGGTTGGGAAGCTGCAGGTCTTTGGTGATTTCAAAAACATTTGGTATATGCCTGGGAGGATAGAGTAGAGCCAGCCCTCCATAGCAGCACTGCGCGATTCCCGGACCGATAAGGTTTTCAAATGGATCGGTGGCATAAAAACTGAGGGTGGATTCCTCTTGATGTTCAGCATACCAGGTGGCGCAATGAGAGTAGAGCTGATCGTTGGAGTCATCGAAAATAATAATCACTGTATCAATTTTACCCCGTGATGGTGGAATCTCTTTTACATAGATATCTCCGGTATGCCAGTTTCTCAATGTTTCCCTGATATCTATGCCGTCCTTTACAGATGAACTGAATTTTTCGTTTCTTATGAAATCTTCCACCATTATTTTCAGGCTTTTCTGTCTGATATAGGCATTAAAACGCTCGATACGCATATCTTCCGGAATATGGGAACACATTCCGAAAGGATTCCAGGTAAAACGGTATTTTTTCTGGCGTTCAATCGAGGGGTCCGGTTTTATAGAAAGAGTGCGCCAGTGAAGTTCAAAGTCACGGAAAAGGTTTACTGATTCAACTACTCCCCATTGTGCCACACTGATCCGGTTTATTCCGATTCCCATTAGATCTGAGCTCTCTTCGATAGATATATAGGGGTAATAGCGGGCACTTTTAAGGATTCTTAGGGCAAATGAGTTTCCTCCAACACCTTTTGCCGATTCTACAATGTCAAAAAGCGAGGGCATGAGCCGGTCAGACATTACCGTTAAATTACGTAGAAATGTCAGTGCTGTCTGAATACGTACCGGAGAAAGGGATACGATATCTTCTTTCTGGGTGAAATAATCATCTCTGGTTTCCCGGAAGAGGTCTTTAATGGTTTCGATTTCATCGAATGGTTCGGCAAAAAGGTCATGACGTTCCTTTTCGTATTTACCTGTAATAAAGGGAAGTTCGCCAAGAGCAAAATAGAGATGATCTGGATTTATGAGTGCGGAGAGGACTGAATAGTCATCAGAAGGTGCAAATGTCAGATTACAGCTTTTTTCCTGATAAAAATGAAAAGCAGTACGGACAAAGGTTCTGAAGTGAACCAGAACCAGAATATTTTGGAACCGGGTGCGGAGCTGGTGAATCTGACTGGCAATATACTGGCCTTCACAGTCATTAGCTGAACCCTTTGGGGGATTTCCGACTGCTTTGAGGCAAAGGGAGCTGAAAAGGTCAAAGCCAAGTCTGGAAGCAGCATAGGGATCAGGTAATGATGGAAGTGGGGTTGGGGCTTTGAGGTATGGTGATCCGATGCAGAAAAACGGTTTATAATTTTGAACCGATTGTCTGACAGCCTCAATTGCTGCATCGCAGGGGTCAACCGGAATATAGAAGCTGGAATCAGAACCGGTTTTAGCGGCAATGGCGCTGACCAGTGGTAATCTGTCAACTGCGTCTCTCAGCTGCTCCTGAAAAACCGTCGGTATGTCAACTGCGATACAATCAAAGCTCTGTTTGAGAAAAAGAGATCTGACATACCGGGCATAAAAGATGCTGCCATGAAGATAGGGGATAATGGTTATACCAGGAGAGAGATACACAGGTCAATCTTCCTCGTTATTATCTGGGTTGAGAGAATCGTTGTCTGAGAAAAAGAAGTCTCCCAGATTCATAGATGGTAAATGCTCGCCGGAAAGTTTTCTTTTGGCAGCCAGGCTTTCCATATCAAGAGCGTCCTCTCCCAGAATCTGCACAATAGCATTTCTGAAAAGCTGCTCAGTATCAGTTGAATTACCTGAATTTTTCAGTTTCAAAGAGTACCTGAGTGCGCTGATGCCATCTCTGACTGAATAAGGAAGGTCCAGGCTGTGAGCTTTTTGCAGAAAATCCACACACATCTGCAGAAATTCTTCGTCTGAAAAGGGGAGGCTATATTGCAGGATTTTAAGTTCATCGGCCCGGTTGGGAAATGGAATCTGGATTCCTGGCTGAAGTCGTGACATGATATAATCGGGAATCTCAAAAGTAGAGGAATCTTCGTTCATGGTAACTGCAGCTCTGAACTCTTTGTGGGCAGTTATGGTAATACCGGCGATAATGGATTCCACAGTTCTACGATTATCAAAGAGTCCTGCCAGTGAGGCCCAGGATTTTTCGGACATGCGGTTTCCTTCATCCAGAATCGCAATACCGCCACTTATTACAGCTGAGAGTAGTGGACTGGCATGGTAGGTGATTTTGCCATTTTCCGAAAGAACCGGGGTTACCAGAAGATCTTCCGGTCTTGTATCGCTTGTACACTGCATTATGTAAACGTCCTGATTGCGCTCGCGGGCAGCAGCTATAGCCAGGGTTGTTTTTCCGATACCTGGATGACCGATGATTCTCGGAGTCAGGGGCAGATCTTCTTTGTCTATGACCATCCAGCATGCATGAAGCTGGCGCAGCGGTTCACTCTGACCTATCCACTGAACCTGGCTTTCCAGTGGATGAGAGAGAACCAGTTCAACATTATCTATCACTTTTTTCATTCACAATCCTTCATGTGTCATGTGCAAAAGAGCTTCATTAAGAAAAGGACCAACAAATACTGCAGGAGGAAAAATTGATTTCGTTTTTATCCCCTTTATATTTCCTGGATTTAATCATCTGGTTTAAAATAAAACCTGAATCAAACATTGCTTTTACATAAAAAAATACCTTTTTAGCCGTTTCATTTAGTGGATTACAGCTGTTAAAGCTTATAATTACCAATAAAATCGACACTAAAAAGGTGATGAAATGAAGATAGGTTACGACAGAAAAAATTGCAAGACAGGTAATGTTGGAAAGGATATAGAAATACCAAAGAAATTACCTCAAAAACATCAGTCTGCGTTTCGTCGAGATTCAACACTCAGAAGATAAACCTGACCGGCTATCTCTCTTACATTAAATAGAACCAGGGTGTTTTTTTTAACGTCATTCAGATACCGGCTGGAAATACATCTTCCATTGAGGGTCCAATGGTCTTAAGTCATACAAATTGTAGGAGTTAGGTATAACGATATCCTCTCAGTTAAAAAATGGGAAAATGGCTGGATTTATATTGCCTTGCCCCTTTTGGGGACAATTTGCGGAAGTTTTTCACGTACTATTTTTTAATCCACCCGCAGAATGTAATTTATCCACTCCTTAAATAAACCTGTAAATTATACCGGATCGTCAAAATTGAGGGCCCGGGGTGAAGAATGTTAAAAAAATGAGTTTAAACCAACACAAAATCAGAAATATTGCTATTATTGCCCATGTCGATCATGGCAAAACTACTCTGGTGGATCAGTTATTCAGGCAGAGTGGTATGTTCAGGGAAAATCAGAGTGTAGCCGAACGGTTGATGGATTCGATGGATCTGGAAAGAGAGCGGGGAATAACCATTGCAGCCAAAAATGGATCGTTTCGCTACCGGGGACACCATATTAATGTGATAGATACTCCAGGGCATGCTGATTTCGGCGGGCAGGTGGAGAGAATATTAAAGATGGCAGACGGGGCGCTTTTGCTGGTGGATGCCAAAGAGGGGCCGATGCCTCAGACCTATTTTGTCCTGAAGAAAGCTTTGTCTCTGTCACTTCCCATTATCGTGGTTATCAATAAGATTGATAAACCGGCAGCCCGTCCGGTATGGGCAGTGGACCAGGTTTTTGATTTATTTGTTAAGCTTAATGCACCTGATCATATTCTGGACTTCCCGGTGGTTTATTCTTCTGCCAGGGAGGGGTATGCGCGCAACGATCCGGATGAGGACGGAATGACACTGGAACCCTTGCTGGATAAGATAATATCACATATTCCCCCACCGCAGGGTGATCCCGGAGCCCCTTTGCAAATGTTAGTCAGTTCCATCGACTATTCTCCTTACCTGGGAAGACTTGGAATCGGTAAGATCACTGCAGGAACTTTAAATGTTAATAAGGAAATTGCAGTGGCACTTCGGGACGGTCAACTGGTGCCTGCCCGCATAACCAAAGTATACAAATTTGATGGTGTACAGAAAGTACCGGTGGAGATGGCAGGTGTAGGTGAGATAGTGGCTGTGGCCGGTATGGATGAGGTGACAGTGGGGGTTAGCTTTACTGATCCGCTTCAGCCAAACCCATTACCGCCTATAGTTATTGATCCGCCAACAATTTCCATGAATTTCATACCAAACGATTCTCCTTTTGCCGGTAAAGAGGGCAGGTTTGTGACTTCCAGACATCTGCAGGAGAGATTGCAGCGGGAAGTGCTTTCTGATGTTGCTCTGGTGGTGGAGGAACTTACAGATTGTATAGGTTACAAAGTGTCCGGACGTGGTGAGTTGCACTTGTCGATTCTTATTGAGCGTATGCGCCGTGAAGGTTATGAGTTTCAGGTGACCCGTCCCCAGGTGATAATGCGTGAGGAAAATGGGGTGAAGTGTGAACCCTATGAGGAGCTTACTATTGATGTGGATGAAAAATACATGGGTGTTGTCATTGAAAAGGTAAGTACACGAAAGGGCATTCTTACCCAGATGCATCAGGAGAATGGATTGGCCCGCATTCTCTTTAAAATTCCAACCAGAGGTTTACTGGGGTATCGTTCGGAGTTTTTGACTGATACCAGGGGAATGGGCACCATGAATTACGTGTTTCTGGAATACGGTCCTTACACTGGAGAGATAAGAACCAGAGCTAATGGAGTTCTGGTGTCAAAAGAGGCTTGTACAACTGTGGCATACGCACTCTTTGGACTACAGGACCGTGGGGTAATGTTTTTAGGACCAGGAGTCAATGTTTATAAAGGACAGATCGTAGGAGAGCACTGTCGTGCAAATGATCTGGTGGTAAATCCCGGCAAGGAGAAGAAGCTCAGTAATATGCGTGCTGCAGGTTCAGATGAGAATGTGCTTTTGATACCTGCACATGAGATGACCCTTGAAGACTGTATTTCTTATATCAACGATGACGAGTTGGTGGAGATAACTCCCAAGACTATACGCTTAAGAAAGAGATGAACGGTTTGAGGTGGGGGTAACGGCAGCGAGGAGGGAAAAGGAATGCTTCTGGCCCGGTTTTTGCTAAAGTTATAGTAATATTATAAAACCGTTTAATTCAACCGGAAACCAGGGGTTAAGCGTGAGAAACCCGAAAGTACTTTTAATAGAAGACGATGAAACTACACTTCTTGGTTATTCCAAATATCTTTCTCTAAAAGGATATTACATCAAGACAGCAAACTCTCTGGCTTCGGGGAGGCAGTTGCTGGCAGGAGAGAATTTCGATGCTGTCCTGCTTGATTTAAAACTACCCGATGGTTGCTCTCTGCATCTGATTAAAGAAATTAGTTTGTCAAGTGAGTCGACCGCAATTATCGTGATCTCCGGAATAAGTGAAATATCTACTGCTGTGGAGGCCATGCAGTATGGAGCATTCAACTTTCTTACCAAACCGGTGGAGATGGAGGCTTTAGAACTCTCACTGCGGAGCAGTTTACAGGTAGAAGAACTCAAAAGACGGGAGCAGATTCACAAACGGCTTCTTCCGGAAAATCCAAGAATCTATTTTGGAGTAAGTCCGGAAATCGAAAAAACAATTGAATACGCCAGGGTCGCAGCTTTAAACGATTCTGTCGTGCTGCTTCTGGGGGAAACTGGCACCGGTAAAGGTGTTCTGGCCAGGTGGATTCATGATCACAGCTCTCGCAGAAATGGCAATTATGTTGAACTTAACTGCTCTTCTTTACGTGGAGAAATTCTTAGAAGTGAACTTTACGGGCACACTAAGGGCGCTTTTACATCTGCTATCAAGGACAGGGATGGCTTAATCGAAATCGCCGATGGCGGTACACTGTTTTTAGACGAAATCGGGGATATGGATGCCGAAGTGCAGGCAGAGCTTTTAAAAACCATCGAAGAGAGAACTTTTCGCAGAATCGGAGAAAATAAAACCAGAAGCAGTAATTTCAGACTCATCTGCGCCACCAATCGTAACCTAAAGATGGCTTCACATGAAGGAACTTTCCGCTCAGATCTTTATTACCGCATCTGTGTTTTTCCTATTGAACTTCCTGCATTACGGAACAGAAAAAAAGACCTGCCCGGTCTTCTGACTCATATCTTAAGTAGCTTCGGTCTAGAAAACTATTCAATCGAGGATTCGGTGGTAGAGTTACTTTCCCGCTATTCCTGGCCTGGAAACATTAGAGAGCTTAAAAATATGCTGGAGAGGGCTATCCTTTTAGCTCAGGGCAAACCCTTGTGTGTTGAACATTTTCCCGGATTGCTTAATGTCAATAACTCTGCTTCCACAACCAAGCAACCTCCTGATCAATGGAATCTTGAAATCCTGGAAAAAAAGCATATCCTCAAAGCTCTAAAACATTTTAGCGATAAGTCTGAGGCCAGTAAAGCCCTGGGTATCTCCTTATCATCACTTTACAGAAAACTGGAAAGTTACAAAGATCCCATTGCCGTTTAATTTTAAAAGTGTACTTCTTTTTACCAGCCTTTTCTCCCCTTTTTCCTCCCTTCATAGACTTATCAGTCAGGGGGGAAAATTTTTTTTTCGATTCATGTTTTTTTTTAGGATGAAAGCTTTTATATTAAAAATCCGTTATCTCTTTTCTCATTTTTCCCATTTCAATTCTCGATTTTTAGAAAATGATGACCCTGTCAGCTCATGTGACTGACAGCCAGGCAGGCAATGCGCTTTCCCTTGAAGTAACCACTTATCTGGAGTAAATGAATATGGAATGCATTCTTCGTGTATTAATGGTGGAGAGCTCGGATGAGGATGTCGCAAAACTGGAATCTGTATTATCCAGAGATGGATTTGAAATTTATTCAGAACGGATTGAAACCACAGAGCAGATGTCAGAGAAATTAAAACAGAAATACTGGGATCTGGTTCTTTTCAGTAATGATGTGGAAGGTTTTGCCTTAGAAAGCGGTTTGAGGCTAGTGCGGGATGCAAATCCGGACCTTCCATTTGTAGTGATTTCATCAAAATCCGATGAAGAACTGATAGTCTATGCCATGCGTTTGGGTGCTTCTGATTTTGTGAGTAGAGCAAGGTATTCAAGGCTGCTTTCGGTAGTACGCAGAGATGTTTCTGAATTTCAGATGAAACTTCGTCAACGTTCAAATGAACTTATGCATCTTAAAAGTCAGGAGCGTTACAGGCGTATAACTGAGAGCATTACTGACGTTTTAATCCTGCTTGATTCTAAATTAAGGTGCACATACTGGAATAAGGCTGCAGAAATGCTGACCGGTATCAGTGCCAGGGCTGCCCTGAGCCGCCCCTTTTACGAGCTTTTTCCGGAAAACCCCGGACTGGAAATCCAGGATATGCTTAAAGGTGTACTGGAGCAACCCAAGACCACAGTCTCCACTTTCATCATGACCAGGGAAGAGAAAGAGTATCATTATGAGATTTGTACCTATCCCGAAGAAAATGGTTTAACACTTTTAATCCGGGAAATCCCACAGTATCAGTTTACTCAGGATCTTATCAGTCCTCAGGGGGAAAAGGAAAATCAGTTAACCCAGAGCCAGAAGTTGCGTATTCTGGGATTGCTCACTTCTGGAGTGGCTCATGAGGTACGAAACCCTTTAAATGCTATTTCTGTGGTGCTGGAAGCTCTTTTCCAGGAACTTGGGGATAAACCAGATTATCTGCTTTATAAAGATCATGTTTTTACTCATGTGGAGAGGCTGACCCGTTTAATGCAGGATCTGCTGGAGCTTGGTAAACCTATAGAGCGCTCAAAGGTGGTGATCATTAATTTTACAGATCTGATAAAGGAATCTGTGGCTTTATGGAAAAGTTCAGGAAATCATTGTGGCCATACTGTGGAGATTAAAATGGCTGATATGGATGAAGTAAAGATTAAAGGTGATCCTTTAAAGCTGCAGCAGGTTTTCATGAATATTCTTGAGAACGCTTCGCAGCACAGCCCTAAAGGAACCATTATTTCTATCTGGGTACAAAAAGATGGAAAACATCTTAACGTAAAGGTCTGTGATCAGGGAAATGGAATAAAAGATGATGATCTAAAAAGGATGTTTGAACCATTCTTTACCACCAGGAAAAAGGGTACCGGTTTAGGATTGGCTATAGTAAAACATATTCTGGAAGTTCACAACGGCACAGTTACCATTCGTAACAGTAACCCCGGTCCCGGATGTACTGTGGAACTCCAGCTTCCCTTGTATCAGATCAGAAAACCGGGTAAACCCAGTGCATTTGAACCGGTTCAGATGATTAGTGCATAAATTAAAAAATGGGCGATCGGTCTGATCGCCCCAGGAAATTATGCACGAGGTGCACCTCCCCTCGGTCGAGCAGTTCCACCCTGAGTTCCTGTTTTGGCAGCCCACCAGATAGCAACACCCACTATTAACAAGAGCATTATTACCCAGAACCACCACCACCCGGTTGCTGCGGCCCCATCTGCAGCGCCATCTGTCAGCCCTGAATCACTCATGGTGTCTGTTGCTTGTGCGAAAAGCGTAACTGGTAATAGCGTTATTACAATCATAAAGTTTTTAATCCATTGCCAAATCATAGTCCCTCCCTGATAAATTTGAGGTCAGATAGTTTAAGGAAACTGCAAGTATCAGGTCTATTTCAAGCCGCTTTCTTGTATGTGAAGTCCTTTTTTTGAGAGCGGGTCTGAAGTTTTTGTTCCAGCAATGCCTGGTAATCCCCCAGGCTGCGTAATTTGAGAAGCTCCTCTTCATCAAATTCGATTTTATAGTGTTTTTCCAGTTCAAAGGTGAAAATAATCCTGTCGTGTGCAGTTCTCTCCAGTGCATCTATCCGGGTTTTTCTGTTGATCAGTCTTTTATCTATCGAAAAGTATTCTGAAACGAAACTCAGGAAATCCTTATTCATAAAGGGTGTCCTTGATTATGACTGTCAGTTGAGTTCAGGTATCTAAAAAAGATTCGCACAAATAGAATAAAAATTGCTCTACTACCCCCTGAAGGGTGGCAAATGAGGTCAGGCTGCTTATTTTGGCAATGTTTGAACATGGCCAGTGATACTTTCAAGGTATTATATTCTGATCCATGCAACGCATCATTTTTCATGTAGATATGGATGCATTTTTTGCCTCGGTTGAGCAAAGAGATAACCCTCAGTACAGGGGAAAACCCCTGATAGTTGGTGCCAGGCCGGGAAATCGTGGTGTCGTTTCCACAGCCAGTTATGAGGCACGTAAATTTGGAATTCATTCTGCCATGCCAATTAACGAAGCATTCAACAGATGCCCTCAGGGTATTTTCATCACTCCCCGCATGGGGACCTATGAGAGGGTATCTGAAGAAATAATGAGAATTTTTGAGCAGTTCTCCCCACTGATCGAAAGGGTTTCGGTAGATGAGGCTTTTATTGACATGACCGGAACAGAAAAACTCTTTGGAGAGCCACTGAAAGCTGCAGGGCTGATATCACAATCAATAAAAAAACAGCAGGGCCTGACTGCTTCAATCGGTATTGCTCCTAATAAATTTGTGGCAAAAATCGCTTCAGATTTGAATAAACCGGATGGAATAACCTGTGCTCCTTTTGATAGTGAGCAATTACAAAAATGGCTTGACCCTTTACCTATAAGACGAATGTGGGGCGTAGGAAAAAGAAGTGAAGAGATTTTTAACCGCTGCTCTGTGAATACCATCGGGGATATGCAAAAACTCTCCATGGATTATCTCTGTGATCGTTTTGGCAAACAGGGGATCTCTTATTATTATTTGTGTAGAGGTGTTGATAACAGACTGGTGAAACAGGAGGATGCTGTAAAATCTATCTCCAGAGAGCATACTTTCAATCTCGACTGCTCAGACAGACTGGAGTGGAAAAAAACATTGCATCTTCTATCCCAGGATGTGGCCAGGCAGGCACGAAGTTGCGGAGTAAAAGCCAGTACCATATTTCTTTGCTACCGCAGACCGGATTTTAGCCGACATAGCCGGCGAAAAACGTTAAGAGAGCCTACCAATCTGGCCAGAATTATTTACGAGACGGTCCTTGAAATTTTGGACAGCCTTCAAGAGCGAAGTCTCAGGCTTATCGGTGTGGGGATAACCGGACTGGATCAGCTGGTCCAGGGTGATCTTTTTTCTGATCCGCAGATAGCAGGCCCCTTAGAAGCATCTGAAAGAGCTGTAGATAAAATCAATGCCAGATTTGGCTCTGAAGTTATTAAAAAAGGGTTGGAAGTGGGACTGAAGACCTCAAAAGAAGAATATAGTCAAAAAAGGAAAAAATAATTATAATGTACTTTCCCGGAGTGAGGGAAATCTCACTTGGTAAGTAGATTCATCTTCGTTCAAACTAAGAGGGTACCATGATTAGCGTTATTACCTGTTGGACAAGACCTGCTGCTGAAACCATTCAGGAGCGCAATATCGCAAAAACCATTGGAACAGATCATCAATACATCATGATTGATGGCAGCAGTGGAATTGGACTGGCAGAGGCATATAATCAGGGCATAGCCCATGCTACCGGAGAGATCGTGGTTTTTATCCCTGAGGATGTGCTCTTCATGAAACCGGATTGGGGCGTGGTGCTACAGAGAAAATTTGCTGCTGACCCGTGGTTGGGGGCTGTTGGTGTTGCCGGGACTCAGTATCTTTTTGCTCAAAAGTGTTCCTGGACTGCAGCTGGAAGACCCTTTATTAAAGGACGAGTGGTTCATCATCTGGAAAACGGTGATTTCTTTGCAGTGGTCTTCTCTCCGGAAAAGGGAGATTTTCCGGTGGTAGCAATCGATGGAATCTTTATGGCGGTAAAGGGGTCGGTTTTACAGAATGTCGCTTTTGATGAGGAGTGCTTTAAGGGCAATTGTTTTTACGACCTTGATTTTTGTATGCATATTAACCATCAATACCGGCTGATTGTTACCACGGATATAGTACTGAAAAGACGTCATATTACTACTTTTGATAAAATCTGGAATAATTACGGGCAGCAGTTTTTAGCAAAACACGCTGACAATCTTCCTGTCAGTTGTACAGATGCCATTCCTGATCCGGAAAATTTTGTCTCCAGTCAGGTTGTGGATCTCAAAGGCAAGGCTCCAATGGAGACGATCTGTTAATGGAATGTGGGATCTGAGTCGGTAGATGAGAACACCCAAGGGTGTGTCTCATTTATTCAAAAAGATCGAGGAAACGGTTTTCATAAAGTTCGAACAGATTCCATCGGTCCAGTTCTTTTTTTAGTTCCGATGCAAGCTTTTTGTCTTTCAGTGCTTGTTGAAACATCTTTTCGATTTTCTCCATCACATAATGGGGCACCTTTTCATCCTCAATTTCTGAAATCTCTTCATTCTCCTCTTTGTTGATGGAGGGGATGTAATCCTTTATCCGTTCTTCTATAAGTTCGTACTGTTGCTCCATTAAATCAACACTTTCCCCCAGATCTGATAAGTCAACGCTGAATTTAAGGATGTTGCAGATCGACTTAATCTGCTCGACAGAAGCTTTTGGGTAATCAAGGTTTAATGCATAACCGGGAATGGTACCAAGAAGACAGGCTGAATCTATTTTGCGGGATGCAGCTACGCCCAAAAGTAAACCGTTCTGGCCTGCGATATATCCATCGGGCATAGGGCTTAAACCCATTGCAGTCATCTTCTCCAGCATCTTTGCCGAATTGCAGGTAACCAGTATCTGAGAATGGGAACGATGGGAAATCGGTTGGGCAAATGCTGCGAATGTAAAAATCTGACTGGTTTGAAACTGAAGAATAACATCGAGAATCATTTTTATTATTAATATACCCTCTCTGCCATTAATCTGGGCATTGCTTTGGAAAATGATAAGATCTGGATTGTGGGTGTAGTAAAAAATACTACTGGGGATTTCCGGAAAATCTGCAATGCCATCTTTTACCATAATTGAGTCTGGAATAAAAAACGGACTCATGTCGATCTCTGCAAATGGTGCCGCATTGAGTTTGCGTCTGAGGTAATCTACGGTAATCAGTCCTACATTACCCATCCCTGGCCAGGCAGCCAGCACTGTTGGTGAATTACCGAACTGAATCTGCTGAAACATTTTCATAACTGTTTCTCCTGGAACGTATTCTGTTTTTCCTAACTCCCGGGAATTCCAGCCTTCAGTTTGATTTATAGATGGGCCCCGATTGAGTGCGGTATCAGATTTTGATCAGATTATACATATTGATTATTTTACCACCTATGAATTTTCTAAATAATAAAGTAATACTTGCGCCTATGGCAGGGATAACGGAAAAAATATTCCGCTCTCTTTGCAAAGAACAGGGTGCGGATATAGTCATATCTGAAATGGTAAGTGCAGAAGGTCTTTTTTACGGGTCAAAAGCTACTGCCAAACTTATGGAATTCAGGGAGAGTGAACGGCCAATAGGTATTCAGCTTTTCGGTTCTGATCCTGATCACCTGGCAAGAGCAGCTGCATATGTACAAAAACATGTTAAGCCCGATTTTATTGATCTGAATTCCGGTTGTCCTGTTCCTAAGGTTGTAAAGAAAAACGGCGGGTCTGCACTGCTGCAGAATGCTGCTCTGTTCGAAAAAATACTCAGAGCCATGGTAAATGAAGTATCCATTCCTGTAACTGTCAAGATACGCTCGGGTTGGCATAAACATCAGTGGGTGGATATCGAGTTTGCCCGGATCGCTCAGGATTGCGGAGTGGCAGCTTTAACTCTTCACCCCAGATCGCAGACAATGGGTTTTTCCGGTCACTCTTTCTGGGAGCGGATAGCAGAGGTTAAGAATGCGGTTTCGATTCCGATAATCGGCAACGGGGATATCTATTGTCCTCTGGATGCAGTCAGAATGGTTAAAGAGACCGGATGTGACTCGGTGATGATCGGAAGAGGGGCATACGGAAATCCCTGGATTTTTTCACAAATCAGGAGTGCATTTCTGGGAATGGGTGTTACTGAAGTTTCCCCCATCCACAAGTTGGACATGGCTTTGAGGCATCTATTGGATTTTTCCCGTGAATATGGTGAAAATTGTGCCATAAAAGAAATGAAACGACATATCGCCTGGTATATTAAGGGGCTTCCAGGAGCATCACAGTGCAGGGATCACATATTCAGAGCTCAGACCATGGAACAACTCAGTAAATGTATATCAGATTTTAGATTGCAGATTTTGGATTTGGGAGAAGAGGGGAATAGAATTTGAGATTTGAGATATTAGATTTTAGATTTGGGAGAAGAATAGATTTTAGATTTGGGAAGGGAGAGTCGTAAAAGAATAAGGTCACCAATCTGGTACTATAAATTTTAAACTTAATTCTGAATCTTATAAAATCTGAATCCTAAATCAAAAATCTCAAATTTCAAATCTGAAATTCTCTTACCGGTTGCTTATTTTCAAGCAAATTTTTTTCCACATTTTAGACAAACCCAGACAGTGCAGCCTAAAAACATTATTTTTTCGATCAGGTTTAATTTTTCGGCTTTTTTATATCCTCTGGAGGTACATCTAGGGCATTTGTGTGGCTTTTCCATTGATTTTTTAGTGGGTCGCTTACTTGGTGGCATCTATAAGTTTCCTTTCAGGCTGCATAGTAATCAACGCAGTAATAAGTTTAAAAGACTTTGTCGAAAGTATTCGTTCAGATCAGGAAATTATTCCTTCTGATTTTTTGGAACAGTCATTCGTTTCGATTGACCAGATTATAATAAGCATCTGAAAGTGATTTGTAATCACCCAGATAAACCAGTTGGTTAAAGATATTTTTGAATGCCAGGCCGTAAAATCTGCTATTTTCGTTGAAGGTAATCAAAAATTCCTCTTTTTTTAATATTATCCAGAGTTTTATTATGTCGCCACTAAAATCTTCCACATCGCAGAGCTGAGGTTCCAGAAAAAATGCAGCAGATTCTTTGAATTGACCTTGCAGTGCTGCAGCATCATTTCCGGTAATTTTTCGGATTTCAATGCTATTCATGATACCACTCCATTAAACCAGCTGGATAAATTTGAATGATGCAAAATACATTTAACAATGCCGGTTTGGCAAAATAACCTCAAAGAAAGCTGCACAGATATGAGAATGTCAGCTTTCCTGGAGTGGTAAGTTTCTGATAATACGACAGATTTTAAACCAGTTAATTATTTATATTGAAAGATTTATAAATTGATGATAATACTTATAATCGAGCCTTCCCATACTTTAAAATTATTCTGCAGGAATCTGTGTCAAAAAATTTGTGAGAGGATGCCGATGTCTTTACATGCCAATATGCAACCTTCAGGATCAGAGGATGCGTTTTCTGATATCCCTGATTTTGAAACCAGGCCTCATGATACCGGAACTGGTTATAAAAAGGTTACAGCTACAGCTCAGCATACAAAAGACAGGCTAATTAAAGCTGGCAAAAGCAGCAGTACAGAGGAAGATGTTTTTCCCGAAACCGGTACAAAAATCTACATAGGAAAAAAAATTACTGACACCCATGAGATTAACAGTACACATAAAACCAAAGATACTACACTTACCGATCTTACAATCGATACAAATTTTGAATCAAATGATAAAGCAGAAAAACCGGATGAGAATTGTGCATTAAAATTTTCTGAAACTACAATAACATCCCTGAGTGTGTCAAATTCAGAAAAATCATATGTTAAGCAACCGTGTATCACGGAGGAAGAAAATCCTGGACCATCAGTTCAATCGAATGCCAGCGCTCCTTTGAACACAGCCAGAAAAGAGAAAACTGTACAGTCCAATATCTCCCTGGATATCAGTCCTGGAGAATACCAGCAGAAGCTGCCTTCAGGACAGGACCCTGTACAACTTGGTTCGGGGGTGATTACAGGAGTACTGGGTACCGGGGGAATGGCTAAAGTTTACAGAACCTGGAATGAGAAGCTGGAAGTCTATCGGGCTGTAAAGATACTTATTCCGACTAGTCAGAAGATCGCCTGGACCAGATTTCTTACAGAAGCCAAAATATCTGCAAAACTGCATCATCCCAACATTATCGAGGTACACTCAATTGGAGACTGGCATGGCATACCCTTTATTGAGATGGACATAGTAGAGGGAGAACCATTAAGTTCACTTATCTCCAGGTTCAAAGCTCTTCCATCGATGCTGGTTTCAGCAATAGCAGTTCAGGTCGCCCGTGCATTGTCTTATGCTCATTGTCTGGAGATAGTAATCTATGGAAAAACCTACAAAGGTCTGATACACAGGGACCTGAAGCCATCAAATATAATGGTTGGCAAAAATGGCAATGTTAAACTGATGGATTTCGGAGTTGCCCGACCGGTAGAAACCGGCCTTCATACAATCGATTCAGAGAACATCGTTGGTACGATACACTATTTTTCCCCTGAACTGATAAGTGGATACCCTATAGACCCACTCTCTGATATTTATTCCTTTGGAGCAGTAATATATGAGATGGTTTGTGGAAGCAATCCATTCCCGCAGACATCGATGATTCAATTGATCAGAGCAAAAGAAAAAAACCAGTTTGTTCGCCTTGAGGATTATAAAAAACCAGTCGATCCCAGACTCGCATCAGTAGCCCAGGTGTGTTTACGTACCGATAAAAACAGCAGATTTCAGTCGGCTGCAGATCTTTGCAGTCATCTGGATGAGATACATCGCTCATTCAATAAGGGGACAGCTGAGGAGACAGTTAAATCGTTTCTGAATGATCCGGAAAGTATGATTCGGGAGTCGGATGCATTGCTACTTTCCAGAGTGGAACCTCCGCTTATTGAACAATCAACTTCTCAGAAAAGTATGGTGGTTGAGCTTGACACGCAGATAATAGAGAACTGTTCAGAGATCGTTGATGACGACACAGTCAATAAAACCGTGGAAAACGACTCAGAATATCTGCGGGCAAAAAGAAAACGCAATGCCATGATAATCGGGCTGATTTTGCTTCTGTTTTTTTTGCTGGCTGCTGCTATCTTATTTTTCAGTAATAATTTGGTGTTATTTTCTGATTCTACTGGTGCCGGACCGGGAAAATTACCGGGTTATCAAATGTATCTCACATAAAATTTTGATATAAAATCAGGACCTGAATCGGATGATTGTAGACAATAAGTGTTCTTCAGATTGTGAGTGTGCAGTTTTGTGCTCAGATAACTGGAAACAAGGCTCCCCGTTTTCAGGTTCGTTTCAAAATTAACAATGATGGATTTGTCTTCTTTGAAGGCAAAATGCTGGTTAACAGCAGTGCTAAGATCCAGTATTTACTTTAGAGGAAGTTTCTGATGATTATTGGTAAAAAGCTTAAGGAACTGCCAATCAGTGTCGGTGTGGACAGTGAAAAATGTATAAATTGCCATGCCTGTATCTCTGCCTGTCCGGTTAAATTCTGTAATGATGGCTGTGGTGAATATGTAAGTGTTAATCCTTACATGTGCATAGGTTGTGGCAGTTGTATACGAATATGCCATCATGGGGCCCGCTTCTGGATAGATGATTTTGAATTGCTTATGGAGGACCTGGCTGCCGGACATAAAATAGTGGCTATAGTGGCTCCATCTGTGACTGCCAATTTCCCCAAAACCTGGTATAATCTTAACGGCTGGCTTCGAAGCATCGGAATAGAAGCTGTTTTTGATGTAAGTTTCGGTGCCGAATTGGCGGTTAAATCATATATTGAACTTCTCAACAACGAGAAAAAGGGGCAGCCAGTAATTTCCCAACCCTGTCCCGCAGTAGTAACCTACATAGAGATGTACATGCCTGATTTACTTCAGTATCTGGCACCGGTGGACAGCCCCATGCTCCACACTATGAAAAT
Source organism: Fibrobacterota bacterium (assembly GCA_023436145.1). GTDB lineage: Bacteria > Fibrobacterota > Chitinivibrionia > Chitinivibrionales > Chitinispirillaceae > JAAYPC01. The sequence continues at coordinate 24,665 of JAEZKP010000022.1, forward strand.
GATAAAAAAGTACTATCCCAAATATGCAGAACACAAAATCGTCGCCATATCACCTTGTTTGGCCAAAAAGCGTGAATTTCACCAGACTGGAATGGGTGATTACAATGTTGGTTTTATATCTTTAAGCAATTATTTACAGAAGAATAATATAAATCTGCTGCAGTTCCCAAAAGAACATTACATAAACCCGCCTGCTGAGCGGGCTGTGGGTTTTTCAAGTCCGGGAGGACTTTTAAAAACCGCCGAACGATGGGTCCCGGGAATATCTGAGGTATCCAGAAAAATCGAAGGGGTTAAAAATATTTATCACTATCTGGATAACCTGAGCCAGTCTATTAAAAGTGGCGCTGCCCCGATTCTTATTGATTGTCTCAACTGTGAAAAAGGATGTAACGGAGGTCCTTTGACAGTTACTGAACAGTTTCCCCTAGATGATGTTGAGTCGGTGGTAAGCACACGTGCCCACGAAGCTATCTCAAACTATACCAATCCTTCAGTATCTGAAATAACGGCAAGCAAGGAGAATATCAATGAAATAATTTCAAAGTTCTGGGAAGCTGATTTATATAAACGGGAATATTTCGACCTCAGTATCAATAACCGTATCATTATCCCTTCTGAGGATGAACTTAAAAAAATTTATAAATTGATGCGCAAAAATTCCGATACAGATTTATTCAACTGCTGTGCCTGTGGGTATGAAAGCTGTACTAATATGGCAATTGCCATATACAATGGACTTAACAGACCGGAAAACTGCCACTTTTTTCTGGTCGAGGAAGCAAAGCTTAAATCTGCCCAGATTTCCGAAAATGAGAAACGTTTACGAACTATACTTTCCACCACTTCGGCGGGTTTTTGTCTGGCTGATGAAGAGTTCCGCTTGATTGTAGTAAACAACTCTTTCTGTAAAATAATGGGGGCTGAACGGGAAAAACTGATCGGCACTACAATACTTAAGAAGCAGTTCGAAAGGTGCACCGGAGGAAGCGGCTATACTTCTGAAATTCGGATCAACCGCCCGGATGGATCTATGGCATACTTTCTTTTTATTACTAATCCCTATTTTGATGAACACAAGGACCTGGTAGGCTACTTTGCTCTGGTCATCGATATCAGTAAATATAAACACGACACTGGAACTACACTCAATCCTTTCGGCACTAATACTCAAGTAACTCCGGAGCAACAACAATAATATATATTCCCTTTAGGCACTTGGAAGGTAATGGAAAATAAACATCCTTCCCAGTGCCATCGGTTCTTTTTTTAAAAAGCTATAAGCTATGCCGATTGATGGTATATTTTTTGCTTTTTTTCTTCTGCTGCAACACCCATTAAATCGCCTAAAATTTAGTATCAGTTCAAGCTGATCAGGATTCTATTATGGTATACAAGATCAAAAAAGTCATAGCAAAAAATCTATACTCAGAAGTAATGATAGGCGAATGCTGTAATGCCAGCCAGTCTCATAAGGTGATAATAAAAACAGTACTTCCTCCTGTCTTCGGAAATGTTTTAGAGCGGTTGGCTTCAGTAAAGTCACTTCAGCATTACGGTATTCCCAGGCTGGTTGATTTTGGTGAGTGTTGTGATCGGGGTAACAAAAAATACTATACCACCAATATGCATTTTGACGGTATCACACTAACTCAACTGCTCCAGAGGCTGGCTGTATTAAAACTAAAGATACCTCTGTCTGTTGCATTGCACATAATAAGCAGTATCTGTGAAATTCTGCAATACACACACCGATTCCATACAGAGAAATCAGGGTTTATGCCTCATGGAAATATCTGCCCTGACAATGTTCATATCTCTTTTGATGGATCAGTATTTCTTACCGATACTGGCATTGCCGATCTGGTGACCTATCGCTACAATGGGATCAGACTGGTCAAAAATGAACATACCATATTCAGTCACCCTGACATTCACTTTGGTAAAGCCTGCAAGAGGCACCATGAGTTTTATTCTCTGGGAATTCTTCTTTTGTGCATGATAAAAGGCAACGACGAGTTCCTGTTATGTATGGACCAACTGCACAGAGAGAAAAACGGTTCTCTTGCCGCCATTTTTCCATCGCTTGAACCGGGGGGCGATAAAATAATATCGATTTTGACAGGAGAAAAGGGGACAGGTGCCCCAGCTTTGCCTGACAACATTGAAGAAATAAAGTCCTACATAGACTGTTACATAAAGAACAATGAAATTATAAACGGGAAAAGTCAATGTATGCTGCTGAGTTATGCATTGTTTAACGATATCTTGCAAATTCCCGGTAGCATTCAGAGTAAAGTTGATAGTGAGATTGTTAATGCACAGTTTTGGGATAGCGCTTTGTTATACATATTGCAAAAAACGATTTTAAAAGGGGAAGTGTCGCAAGATTTCACTCCTGTTATTCAGGATTATAAAATCGAAACCGAACCGGTTTCCATAGATTCCCTGCCGCAGAGTTTGAATCCCCCCGAACAGCAACACCCTAAAGGTATTGTTGATTCACTGATGATAGAGGATGATCCAATTACGCCTGTAAGTAATATTCAAAAAACCAATACTTCAGTATTTGAAACCTTTTCAGGAGTCAGAGTGGACACATCTGTTTTCTGCAGAGCCGAGAAGGAGCATCCATTTGCTAATCTACTCATTAGAAAATGACATAATTCTATTAGCCTGAAAGTCTAATCTACCGGAAAAAAGGTGCTCCTGGTTAATATGCAAAAGAGTTTCAGTTTAAGGTGCATCCCAGCGTTTCAAAAAAATTACTAAAAAAAGAGTGTGTATCCACTTCATCTGCGACCTCATGTATGTGCGGTTGTCCAGCTGTCCAGACAGTTTTTCCTCTAATATTATCAGTGGTATCGTCGATGGTTACTCTGCCTTTGGTGAAGCTGCAAACTTTCTTATCAAAAATCGACACAGCCGCAAGCGGATCATGGAAAGTAATGCAATCATGATAAGTAAAGCGGTCGATTAAAGGTAGGATCGCTCTGAGCGATTTCACCTCAAAATGCTTCCGTGCAATTTCTTTTGGCATCACAACCTGACAGGTGACATCAAGACCGACAGATCTGTGTGTTGGAACCCAGGTGTTGTACACAATGGAGGAAGCAACAGGGTCGACCGAAGCATTCCATTCGCAATCCATGTTTTCCAGTCCGGGTAATTTGTAATGAAACACACCACACATGAGTATCAGCTCTTTAAGAAGCCTGGCTGACTCCGGATATCTGTTAAAAAGCAGAGCGATATTGGTGAGAGGACCAATACTGAGAAGAGTTATTTCGCCGGGATGCCTGCTAATAGTCTCATAAAGAAAGTCTATGGCTTCGTCTGGGCAGGATGTATCATTAAAGCGATCCGCATTCAGTTGAGAAGCAAGTTGTGCTTCCGGCTGGCGCTGTGTACCCTGAATCGGTTCTGATGCACCTGGAAAAACTGGTATGTTACTATGTCCGCTTGCACAACAGATCTGGTACGCCAGTTCAGCTCTTTTTTCAGACTGTCCTGTAACTGTGGTGATTCCCATGAGTTCACATCTGGGATTGGAGAGCAGATAACACAAACACAAAGCGTCGTCGATGTCTGAGCCGATGTCGGTATCCAGAAGTAGTTTGATATCAGTCATAGAAAAAATTCCACTAGGGAAAAGGTGAAAAAAATTAATGTATCAGATGAAATTTACTCTGACGAAATCGTATCTGAATAAAAAGAATCTGGAAAAAATAATTGCTGAGAATATATCGAAAAGAAATGTTTTGGAATAAACTGCTAAATGTAATTCATGTGGAAAGGAAAGTTAAATTAACCATCTCGATTTTTATCTAATCATCACATAATTATAATACGCAAAAGAGGGAGGGTTATTGGGAGCATATTTTTTTTAAGGGCTTAAAAATAGCAGAAACTTCGGGGGAGAATCCCCCGGTTTCTGCTTAATCCGGATCTACAAACGGGATCTCTTCATGGACAAAATACCACTGTTCGGTGTGAGCTCTGACCATCTCCTGGAGTTGATCGTACATCTGCTGTATGATATTGTCTTTGGAAAGATCCACTTCCATGGTTTTGAGTCGATAACGGTCATGGTCATCTCTTATCATAAAAGCTGTAAAAATATCGGTTGGTGAGTTTGTAAAGTGAATCAGTTTATCCAGACCCGCTCCGCCAAACACTTTTTTATCAAAAAGAGTCACTGGTTTGGAATAATCGGTCTTTTCATCAAAAACGGAAACCAGTATCTCTTTCTTTCTCAATGCGGCAGCCATTTCCAGGGCTGCTGATGTTCCAGGTTTGCCGATTTCGATAAAACGGATCGGTCCAAAAAGGCCACTTTTTTCTAAAGCCTGAGCCTGTTCGTGTGCAATTCTGGAGAATTGTTCCGTGGAAAATCTAAGTACTACATTCAAAGGTAGTTTTAATGCAGCAAGTGAAGGTGCAAGGAATTCGACAGCCCCGAAATGAGCTATTGCCAGCAACACTCCCCGTCCTGCGGAAATTGAGTTTTCCAGCTTTTCAAAGGTATTGCGGATATCAATCTGATTTTGAAGAAAATTAAAGTAGAAGTCCGGACTTCCGGTTAGTGGAAGCAGCTTTTCGTAGTAGTGAAGAATCACATGATGCTTAATACTTTCAATCAGCTGGGTTGTATATGGTATGCCCAGCTTTTTGAGGTTATTCTCAATAAGACTGGATTCGTCCGGATTTGATCTGTACCAGGAGTTGCCTTTTTCCAGAACTGCTGATTTAAGTTCGGGCAAAGTTTTTCCGCAAACACTGTTGAGCAGATCTGGAGATTGGATATATTTGCTGAGATTCATAATTACCTTACTTGTCGGCTGCCATAGCGGTCTGGTTGATAGTGAAAGATCGGAGTGTATCTTTGTGTTCTTTATTACTATAAAAAGATTTCCACAAATAGTAGAACCCATCCATTAATTCTTGCTCTGTAAAGTTTTTGGGTTTGAATACGATATTGCCGTGATTCCAGACCGTGTAATCCCGGTGAATAATTCTATTCTGCTGAGTCATTTGTTCTCCTAGTGGAGTACCTGGAAAGGGAGTAATGATATAGAATTCTGCCAGATCGATTCCGCTTTCATCAGAGAATTTAAGGATGCGATCAAACACACCTTTGTCCTGTTCGTCAAAACCCACTCCAAAGGAGGCAAAAAAGTGTATCCCAGCATCTTCATTCATTCTCACCAGGTCGATCCCTTTCTGCCATTCCTCAGCAGTACAATCGGGGCTTAAAAGTTGTTTGGAAATCCGATCAAAGCCGAAAATGGTGTACATGGAGCATGCGCCACCTTTTTTCAGTTTACGGTAAAATTCCGGGTCAGGCAGCATCATCATGGTAGATGCCAGAAAGATTTTTACATCCAGCTCCTCTGTCTGCTCCATTATTTTCAGAAGAAAATTGGTGTATTTTTTCCCTGGAAGCATAATGGTGTCATCAGCGAAATAAAACTCTTTATACGGCATGCTCTTAATATCTTCTATGATATTATTTACCGGTCGCAACCGCACATGTGTACCCTCTTTGTTTGGGATAGGGCATCCTCCACATTTAACACTGCATCCTCTGGTGGTTAGCACCAGGTGCGCATCCCATTTATATACATCTCTGGGGAAGATATCTCTTTTAGGTATAGGAAAATTGGCCAGCGAGTAGTCTCCGGTTGCCTGATAAATCTTTTTAAGATCACCTTTTGCACAATCCTCCAGTATCTGATGCCAAACCGGCTCTACTTCACCAATGCAAACTGAATCTGCATGCTGGAGTGCCTCTTCAGGAATAGAAGTAGGATGAATTCCCCCCAGAATAACTTTTGTCTTTCTTTTGCGGTACTCATCTGCAATGGTGTAAGCTCGTTGGGCTTGAGGAGTAAAACAGCTTATTACCACCAGATCGACTTTCTCATCGTAATCCAGCGGTTGATGGATGTTGTCATCGGTTAGACGAAAATCCACTTCTGGTGGGGTCAGGGCTGCAATGATTGGTAGTGCCAATGAGGGAGGCATGGTGTAATTGCCGACCAGATATTTTTTAAGATGAGCATCGAGTTCGGGGTGCCCCTGAAGAAATTTCTGAAAGTAGGGGTAAATACAGCGCAGTTTTAATTCTTCGATCCTTTTTGACATAGTCTTCCTTGGAGGTTTAAATGTAATCACTAAAAATAGTCAAAGAATTTATGAAATTCGATATGAATTTAAATTAATTGCTTTTATTTCTAAAATGTTTGATTTAAGTAGTTCTGTCTGGATTTTAAGTCTTTAGTTTGAGATATTTATGCAAAAACCGGGAAGAACAAATCCAAGCCATTTCGACGGCATATTGAATGCAGTTATTTTCGGTTCCTCACCTCCACCCGATCTGCCTGCCGGATGATCAAATAAAAAAATATAATTTATTTCAAATCGTATTTACTTGTACAATATATACCGTCCGGGACCAAAATTATAAAGCACATTAGCACCTAAAAGGAGTTAAAATAATGAATGCTATAAAAACCACCCTGCTGCTGGCTTCTCTCAGCGTACTGCTGGTGTTATTGGGTAATTATCTGGGTGGCTCTCAGGGGGCATTATTAGCCTTGATTTTTGCCGCTATTATGAATTTCGGCAGCTACTGGTTCTCTGATAAAATCGTACTTTCCATGTATCGGGCAAAGGAGGCTAGCCCTTCTGAAGCGCCTGTTCTTTATTCAATAGTGCAGCGGCTGGCTGAAAAAAATCAAATGCCTATGCCTAAGGTATATCTGATAAATAGCGATTCTCCCAATGCTTTTGCTACTGGAAGAAGCCCGTCTCATGCATCTGTAGCAGCAACGACCGGAATCCTACGCATCCTGGATGAGAAAGAACTTGAGGGGGTCATGGCTCATGAACTGGCTCATGTACACAACCGGGACACTCTCACCAGCACCATAGCTGCAACCATCGCTGGTGCGATCACCTGGATAGCAAATATGATCCAGTGGGGTGCGATGTTTGGAGGAATGAGAAGTGATGATGACGATCGATCTGGTGGATTGGGGGCGTTGTTTATGGCTATATTGGCACCTATTGCTGCCATGCTCATTCAGTTGGCGATATCCCGCTCCCGTGAGTATGCAGCTGATGAATCAGGTGCACGGATGTGCCGAAATCCGCTGGCGCTGGCAAGTGCGCTTAATAAACTCCAGCGGGCTTCCGAAATGATTCCTATGCATGGCGGAAATCCTTCCACTGGTCATCTTTTTATAGTAAACCCATTCCATGGTGGTTTTGCTGGCTTATTCAGTACTCATCCCCCAATGCAGGAACGAATTAGACGTTTGCAGCAATTATCTCGTCAGATCTAACCTCTAATCTAACCTCTAATGGAGTGAAAACTCAAAAAGGCATACACAAAGAATCATAAATCCGGTTTCAGGATAGACCTGATTTTCAACTTGTAAGTGGAAATCAGGTTTATCCGTTTTCGAGCATACTGCGTAAACTTATACAGTTCTTAACTGCATAGCCCCCGATATCGTTATTGAAATACGCGTACACCGATCTGTTCTCCAGCAGCTGAGCCCTTATCCATTTTGCCCACTCCTGAAGATGGGTTTGGGGATAATCGCCTCCATAAGTTGAATCAAAACCGTGGAAACGGATATAAATTGAATCACTTGTTACTATTTTTTCTGTAGCTATTTCAGCCATGTCATGAATACAAAAAATGTGACCATGCCTGCCCAGCATATCGTAAGTCTCATCCCGATACCAACTGGTGTTCCTGAATTCGAACGCAAATTTATATCTGGAGGGAAGGAGACTGAAAAATTCTGCTAACCGGCCGGGATCAAATTTTAGAGCTGGTGGAAGTTGAACCAGTATTACAGCAATTTTTGGGTATAGAGGCTCGAAAACCGAGAAAAACCATTGGAGTTCTTCTATACAGTTTTTCAATTTTTTAATATGGGACACCAGTCTGGTCATTTTAATCGAAAATCGGAAATTTTCCGGAGAACGATCATGCCATCCCTGGACTGTTCGTAGTGTGGGGATACGGTAAAAAGATGCGTTAATTTCTACAGTATTAAATTTTTCGCTGAAATATTGAAACCATTTTTTCTGGGGTAGTGCAGGTGGGTAGAATAAGCCTTTCCAGTGTTTGTAACTCCATCCGGAAGTACCCAGAAGCACTGTCGGCTTTTTAATTAGCTGCTGATTCATACCTGATGAAACAACAATTGAAATGCCAGAAATTCACGAGTGTTGATTTTTGAGGGCAGGTTTGATACTCCAGGTATTCCCGGAGTATCTGAAGACCGTATGTAATTGAGCTTAAGCTAAAGAAACTTGTTCCAGCTCAATGTTTGCCTGTTTTGCGGTAGCTAGGATGCGTTCATCCCGATAAAATTCCAGATAAAAGATTCTTTTGATTCCACTATTGGCAATCAGTTTAAAACAATTCCAGCAGGGAGAGGCTGTTACGTAAATATCTGCTCCGTCGATAGCTGTACCATTTTTGGCAGCCTGAATTATAGCATTTGCTTCAGCGTGTACAGTGGCAATACAGTGTCCGTTTTCCATCATATGACCAACATCATCACAATGGGGCAGCCCCCGAATACTCCCATTGTAACCTGTTGAAAGGATCGTTTTGTTTTTAACGATCACTGCACCGACATGTTTTCTATCACAAGTGGAGCGAGTAGCAGCCTGAATTGCTATTTTCATGAAATATTCGTCCCATGAAGCTCTTTTTTCAGGCGATTTTACTTCAGTTTTCAGATCAGTTGTTTCTAATGCCATGAAATCTTCCTGGAATTTGTGGTGAATTTATGTGGAGGTGGTCAATAAAAAGCTCCTCCTGGTAAAAAGAAGATGATCAGCTCGGTGTTGAATCAAGCAGCTCGATCCGCTTCTGATGTCTTCCACCCTCAAAGTTGCCTTTAAGCCAGGCATCAATAATCTCAGTAACCATCTCCCGGGTGGTAATTCTACCCCCGATCACAAGCACATTTGAATTATTGTGCAACCGTGACATTCTGGCTGTTTCAGGAGATGAACATAGTGCAGCTCTGACTCCTTTGACCCGATTGGCTGCAATAGAAGCACCGATACCGGTACCGCAAAGAAGTATACCCCGTTGGAATTCTCCGGTAGAGATTTTTTGAGCCAGCTTGAATGCAATTACCGGGTAGTCATCAGTACCGTCATATTCAACCGCCCCGGATTCCTCAAAGGGAATTTTTTTTTGGGAAAGATATTGTTTTATAAATTCTTTCATTTCGAAACCGGCATGGTCGCTGCCAATTAGTATCGGCTCAATTTCATCACTCATATTTCTTTCCTTTTCTCAAAATGAAATCAAAAAATACAAGCCGGATATGATTCATCAAACTCTTTTTGCTACTCAAGTGAATTTTTAGGGTTACCAGAACGAATCTCATGCTATCGGCTTTAACGGAGAGTTTTTATAATAATCTTCTCTCTGAGGCACAAATCCCTACCGGAATGATTCAAAATTTCACTTCGGTAAAAAATATCTGGGCTGCCTGCTGTAACAATTCGGATTTCACGGAATCAAATTAATCAGGAGCAGAGAAAAAAATGGAAGATCTGGATTCTGTAACACTAAAAAAAGCAATTAACGGTGATAATAAAGCCTTTAAAGCACTTTATGATCATTATGCTCCGTTTGTGTGGAGATTGCTTTTCAGAATGACTGGTGAACAACAAAAGGCTAAGGAGCTTTTACAGGATACTTTTATCAGGGTTCATGGTGGGCTGCGTAAATTTAAAGGGGATTCCTCTTTTTCCACCTGGATCTACCGGATCGCCCATAATTCTGTTTTGATGAATTACAGACAGAACCAGAAATCTAAGTTTTGTGATCCTTTTGAAGATCAGGTAGCATCCTGTTCGCAACCCGATCAATATATTAATAAGGAAATGGTGACCAGAGTTCTTTCAGAACTTTCTATAGAAGATCGTTTTCTGCTTGTCGCCAGGGAAATTGACGGATTATCCTTCGAGGAAATCGCTCAGATCTGTGGTACTTCTGCCGGGGCTCTGAGAACCCGTCTGCACCGGTTAAAAGAAGCGATCAGAAGCAGGTTTTCTGAATCACCTTTTGGAAAGGAAGCTGTTGCATGAATCGTGAAGAACTCTTTTTTAGTGAGCTGGAATCCTGTCCGGGATTGCCGGAAGGACAATATGATATTATCTGTAAAAAGATCAGGCGCAAGACAGCTATAAGAAGATTTGAGATTTCAGGAACTGTCAGTGCTGTGCTTATTACTGCTTTGCTGATCAGCTCAAATTTGTGGCGACCGGAGAAAAAGACCATTCAACCGGAGCTGGCTGCTGAAATACAGATAATTCAGGAGTATCTCAATGGTGAAGATCTTGAGGCTCAAATTCAAACTTATGCTTATTTTGAGGAATGATTATCGTTTTATTTTTTTTGAAGGGAGTTTTTATGAATGTATCTGTAATTGTCAAAACACTCTGCACCGCTGCAATGCTTATGGTACCGGTGGTCTCTTTCGCGCAAACCGAAGGAAAATCATGTGCTAAACAGAATCACATGTGGTCCGAACTGGGATTGACTGAAGAGCAGAAGGTGAAGCTCAAGGAACTGCACATGGAGATTAAAGCTGCCAGAGGTAAAAATTTTGAAAATGCCCGCAATATCCGTATGAAAATCAGGGATGAGTTGATAAAAGAAAATCCTTCAGCTGCCCAGCTCGATGCATACGCTTCTGAATTGGGAGAGATTCACAAGGAAATAGCAAAGCAGCATAATGATCATCTGCTGAAAGTTAAAACAGTGCTCAGCGCAGAACAGTTTTCAAAGATTGTCAACAAAGAAACAGACGGATTCGGGAAATTCTGTATGAAAAAGGATAAATGCAGGTCACATGATGCTGGATGTAAAAAAGAGGGTATGGAAAACAGGAAACAATGCAAAAACCATGATTCTTCAAAAAAACAGCCGCAGATTCAATAAGTCTCCCTGCAGTTTTTAAAAGGTAAGCTAAGGCTTACCTTTTTTTTAGCGTTTTATACCCGATTTGACACTGTGCTTGAATACCGCTCCATTGGCTAACTTACCCTGAATCATGAAAAGGTAACTGCCAGTTCCTACAATCCGCTGGTTATCATTTTTCCCATCCCAGATTATTCCATAAGTGTAGATGGAATTAGGATTGGCTCTTATAAGCTTAAGATCACGCCGGATAACGTTTCCTACCGCATCGTATGCGATTACTCTTCCGTATGATGCTTTCGGATTAAGTGAGTCTTTCGGGTTAAGAGGAACTAGTGGAACCTCGGTCTGTATGGAAATCAGTGTAACAGATGGATTCTCAAGGTCCTTAAATATATTACGGTAGAAATCTATGATGTTCTGAGGCAGTCTTTCGGTTATATTGTCCTTACCAGGAGTAAACGGATTCGGCAAAATTACAGTTATCCTTTTTGGAACACTGGTTACCAGAATCGTATCCGGAATCAGGTCATCCTGGGAAACGATGATATTAGCCTGGTGGCTGGAGCTTTTTCTTTCATTGAAAACTGTGGTCGTAAATCCGTGATCCGGAGATACACTGGCTACATCACTGTTTTTGCTCTTCCAGTTTGCTTTATCTGCATATCTGATAAAGTTCCCGTACTGATCCAGCACTACTGCGTAAATCCGGGAAGAATTATCATTTTCTGTAAACCTCAGGGTATCAAACGGCTGGGGGTTAGTCAATTTAAGAGTGTCTTTTAGAATCTCAAGACGGTGTGGCTTGTCAGGCACCACAATAATATCTAAATTTTTATGAGATGGTGGACGGTTTTTGGAAGTCGTATCTGCAAACTCGGCTCTCAAAGTGTATGTACCGGTTTTTGTACTCTGAAAAGTGGTGGTGTTTCCTTCACGTGGATCAAGACTGGCATCTGAACTGCCGGAGCTTAACTTCCATTTGATGTCCTGATCGAAATGTGACATCCAGACCTCATTGGTATCGAAAATATGCCCATAGATGGTGAATGGCTTCCCTGCTGTAACGGTGACAGTTCCTTTAAGTTCTGAAAGATTTGAGGGGTCTCCCGGCTTATCATACAATCGGATGGTATAGGGATCAGGGGCTTTTCTGGTATGAAGAATTACTTTTGCCCTGGATTTATTGTCCGGGTATTCGGGGTCGGTAAAAGTAGCTCTTATAGTTACATACTTATCGAATTCTGAAGAAGTAAAAATGGTAAATGAATCTGTAGTGGGTTGAAGTTTTCCGACATCGGCAGGATCAGCTGTCCAGACTAACTTTTTGTCAAATTCTGGAAAATGTACACCAGCCGTATCATAAACACGTCCAAAAACAGTATCAGAAACATCAATTTCCAGGGTGTCATATTCATCAAGTTCAGAACTGAGGTCATCACGATCACTGTATAATCTGACCAGGTATTGTTTTGGTGGAGGTGCTGATTTGATAAATAATGTGATACTGCAGGAAATATTTTCATCTGCATTTAAGGGTTTTTTCATTCTGGCGGTCAATACCACCTGTGAATTCGCTTTATTCGAAGTGAAAATGGTCTGATCTCCTTTGGTGGAGCTGAGAGTCCCCAGATTATCCGGATTGATCTCCCATTGGAGTTGACTGTCATATTCGTACAACCAGTTACCATTTTTATCGAATACATGTCCATAAACCGGATAGGGTTGTTTGTATCCGGCCGAATCAAAAGAGCCTAAGGGAGTTAAAATGGAAATATCTCCAGGCTGGTTGTATAGCTTTATAGCGTAATCTTGCTCTCCGGTTGCTGAACGTATATAGAAAACGATACTTTTTTCAGATTTACTGCCTTTTTCAGGATCAGTGAAACGGGCTGTGACAGTCACCTGAGTATTGGCTTTTTTTGCCGTAAACACAGTTGCAGAGCCTTTGGTGCTGCTTAGTGAACCATCATCTGAGGATATCTCCCAGCTGATCAGGCTGTCGTATTCCTCTCTCCACTGCTCAAGGCTATCTATAATATGGCCATAGAGTGGGATAGACATACCAGCAGTAATGGAATCAGAAGAACCAAGCGGCATATTATCTGCGGTATTTGGTTTGCCCGGTTTACCATAAATATAGAGATTTGATGGAGGTGCAAAGATATTGGAGGTGATCCATAAATGTGATTCTTTTGAATGGCGTTCGGCATAAAAAACATCAAGGGTATATGTTTTTCCGACCTGAAGTCCATCAATATCATCCAGAACTATAGAATCAACGGTGGCTTCATGAATCCCACCTAGATCAAGTGCAAGTTTGTTGTTGATAAAAACCCAGACATCATCATCACCATTGAAGTGAAACACTAAGCCTTCCCTCATCACAAACTTCCAGTTTAACTCCATGGTAAAAGAGTAGTTTACGTTTCCTGTAGCATTACTATCCTGGCAATGATAATTCCACTCATTGCCAAAACCACGGTTATCCAGAGGGAAAAAATCATCATCTCTGAACTGGTACATCCCATTTGGTTGGAGGTCCAATCTTAGTGAATCATAGATTACAAAATTGATAAAGGAGGTATCGTGATCTACTGTACCGAGACCCTCATAAGTTACTTCCGCTTCAAATTCATTAAAATCGTTCAAACCGGGAATAGTCTTGCTTTTATGTGGAGCCCTGGGAGAATAAAGTGGAACTGACTTGTCCCCTGGTTTGAAAGGTCTGAACCATTTTTTAATGTAATGGTTCAAATAAGGAGAATTGCCCGGCACCGGCTTACGGTCTGCATCAAGCGTCGAAGCAACCATTCCTTTGCGAACAGCTCCGGTATGTGGAGCTTCAAATTCGGGGTTGCTTCGATCGGAGTGAAAGTCATAATAAGTGACTTTCACCCAGATAGTCTGGGGCAGTTCCTGCGAAAATGTGTTAGAAAAAAAAGAAAGTGTAGCTGCCAGCAGCACACCGAATCCGGTTATAAAACGGTTCATTTTTCTCTCCCGGGGTACTTAATCTGAATTTTTGGACAGCACAATTTGATTCCGGATCAGTAAATAGATGGAAATAACGAGTGCACTTGCCCATTTAGTATTAAGCAGCGGTGCCAAGGTTCACAACAATTTTATTAAGCACGAGGATGTGCCTGTTTATAGATCTTGAGCAGGTGTTCTTTAGAAATATGAGTATAAATTTGAGTGGTGGTAAGTGATGCATGCCCCAGAAGTTCTTTAACGGCTCTGATATCTGCTCCCTCATCCAACAGGTGAGTAGCGAATGAGTGACGCAATACATGCGGGCTCCGTTTTTTCTGACTGCTCACTAAAGATAGTTTCCGCTGAATAATCCTTTCCAGCTGCCGACGTGAGAGCCTTTCTCCCTCCTTGTTGATAAACAGAGGCGAATCAGTAGAGAGAGATAATTTACGCATTTGCAGGTAACGGTTCATTACCTCGATCGCCACTGATGTCAAAGGTACGATACGCTCTTTGCGCCCCTTGCCTAAAACCCTTATCATCTGTTGCTTTTTGTTGACCGAACCAATGTTGAGAGCATGGAGTTCGGATAACCGGATACCACTTCCATAAAAAAATTCCAGGATAGCATGATTTCGATACTCCTCCTCATCACCATTTTCAGGAACCTGGAGCTGCCTGGTTTGATTTTTAGTCAGAAAGACGGGAAGAGGTTTATCAAGTTTCGGGGTGGCGATGACCTTTGTGGGGTTTATGTGAATGAGATTTTTTCGGAGGCAGAATTTGGAAAAACTCTTCAATGCTGCAATCTTGCGGGCTACCGACCTGGGTTTCATTCCATCATTACTCAACTTAAAAGTGAAAGCTCTCAGGGCAGCTTTTTTAAGTGCTTCTTCAAGCGATGAAGAGATTTTTTTATCTTCCAGAAAACTCACAAACTGATATAGATCCTGTTTATATGCAGCTATGGTGTGATCAGAGAAATTCTTCTCTTTCTTGAGATACTTCAGGAAATCTTCTACAATGTTCACAATATCTTCAGACATTTGAATCTCTTTTTAAAAAAGAAAGGGGGGAATTACATCTAACTATTTGCCTCAGTCACTTGTTACATTTCCCTTAAAATAAACTATATTTATTTTTTTTCGAATCAAAGGAGATAGAATGGTGAAAGGTATTATTCTTGCCGGTGGTTCCGGAACAAGGTTGTATCCGGTGACAATAGCTGTCAGTAAACAGTTGATGCCTATTTATGACAAACCAATGATCTATTATCCATTATCAATTCTTATGCTTGCTGGAATCCAGGATATTTTAATTATTACTACTCCGGAGGATGCTTTAAGTTTCCAGAAATTATTGGGAGATGGTTCACAATGGGGGGTACAACTCTCCTATGCCGTGCAACCCCGACCAGAAGGTCTGGCCCAGGCTTTTATTATAGGAAAAGAATTTATCGGTAAAGAGAGAGTAGCTCTGATCCTGGGAGATAACATTTTCTGGGGTCATGGACTGCCGCAATGTCTGTCACAAGCCATTAATAATACTGATGGGGCCACTGTATTTGCTTACCGGGTAAATGATCCTCATCGTTATGGTGTTGTGGAATTTGACAGTTCGGGTAAGGCAATAACCCTGGAGGAAAAACCAGCTCAACCCAGATCAAATTATGCTGTCACCGGGTTATACTTCTACGATGAATTTGTAGCTGAATATGCTTCGTCCTTAAAACCTTCCCAAAGAGGAGAACTGGAGATCACTGATCTTAACCAAATATATTTAAGCCATAATAAACTCAACACGGTCATTCTTGGCAGAGGTGTTGCCTGGCTTGACACCGGAACACATGAGGCTATGCTTCAGGCATCTGAATTTGTAGAGACAATTCAGTCCCGTCAGGGTTTGAAGGTGTGTTGTCCTGAGGAGATTGCTTATCGCAACGGTTATATTTCTGCTGAAAAGCTTCTTGAACTCTCAAAACCGATGCAAAAAAACAATTATGGAAAATATCTGAGAGATTTGGTATTTAAACCGGAAGTTGTAGATGGAAATTATTAAAAGTGATATCGAAGGTCTGGTGTTGATTAAGCCGGATGTTTTTGAAGATAATCGTGGTTTCTTTCTGGAATCTTATTCCAGGAAAAAATTCCAGGAAGCAGGTATCGATTGTCTTTTTATACAGGACAATCATTCCAGATCTGAACAGAAAGGGGTGGTGCGCGGGTTGCATTTTCAGAAACCGCCCTTTGCTCAGAGTAAACTTGTAAGAGTCACCCGGGGCGCAATTTTTGATGTGGCTGTCGATCTGCGCAAAAATTCAGCCACATTTGGTGCGTGGAGAGGATATGAATTGACTGAGAAGAACTACCTGATGCTTTTTGTCCCTCAAGGGTTTGCACATGGATTTTGCACACTTTGTCCGGGAACAGAAGTACAGTATAAAGTAGACAATCTGTATGCTCCGCAATATGATAGTGGGATCAGATGGAATGATCCCACCCTGGAGATAAAATGGCCGGTGACGGATGCCATTCTTTCTAGTAAAGATTTGCAGCTTCCATTCTTCAGTGAGATGGAATCCCCATTCTAGACCCCAGGGTAGGAAATCCTGGGTAAAGGAAGGGAAGCCCCCTTCGGGGCTAGGGGAAATCAAGTGCAATACTTCCATTTATAGGAGCTCATTAGGCAGTTTTATTTTCTGGAAAATTCTGGCTGCTGTAGCCAAGAATCCGGTCGATGTCGCTGTTTTCCAGTGTTTCCTGTTGCAGTAAAGCGGTAGCCAGAGTGTCTAGTTTGTCCCGGTTATAGGTCAATAGATCCATTGCACGTTTTTCCTGCTCAAGGATTATTTTTCGAACCTCTTCATCGATAATGCGGGCAGTCACTTCACTGAAATCTTTGTTTTGAGAGAGTTCCCGGCCTAAAAACGGATGCTCTTCTCCCTGATTGAAGGTAGTAGGTCCCAGTTTTTCACTCATGCCCCATTGACATACCATTTTACGGGCCAGATTGGTAATCTGTTTGAGATCCTCTGCGGCTCCATTGGTCATTTCGTTAAAGATCAACTTTTCTGATGCTCTTCCACCCAGTGCAACTGCGATACGGGCCAGCAGGTATTTTCTGGTGAAATTATGTCGGTCCATATCCGGAATCTGCTCAGTAGCCCCTAAAGCTCTTCCCCGGGCTATAATGGTCACTTTCTGGATCGGATCGGTTTCCGGAAGTAGTTTGGCTACCAGAGCATGCCCAGCTTCATGATAAGCTACCACTTCCTGCTCTTTTGCCTCCAGTTTATCTTCACGTTCAGCTCCCAGAAGAATCTTATCCTGGGCTTCTTCAAAATCGTGGATATCCACAATGTTTTTATTTTTACGGCCCGCCAGAAGTGCAGCTTCATTTACCAGGTTTCTTAAATCGGCGCCAGAGAAGCCAACCGTACGGGCAGCAATATTTTCAAGCTGTACCGAGTCGTCTGTAGGCACATTGCGTGCATGAATCTTAAGGATTTCGATTCTGGCATTTTTTTGAGGGAGGTCAAGAGTGATCTGTCGGTCAAAACGCCCCGGTCTGGTAAGTGCGGGATCAAGTACATCAGGCCGGTTGGTGGCAGCGATCACTACCACTGATTCATGCGGCTCAAAACCATCCATTTCTGTGAGAATCTGGTTTAAAGTCTGCTCGCGCTCGTCATGACTGCCCCCCAGACCCGTACCTCTTACTCTACCTACAGAATCCAATTCATCTATGAAGATTATTGCAGGCGACTCTTTCTTGGCAATCTCAAACATGTCCCTGACCCTTGATGCACCCACTCCGACAAACATCTCTATAAATTCTGAACCACTGGTACTGAAAAAAGGAACTCCAGCTTCACCTGCAGTCGCCCTGGCTAAAAGTGTTTTGCCTGTACCCGGGGGCCCCATCAATAACACTCCTTTGGGAATCGTGGCTCCCAACCGGGCAAATCGGGCCGGATCTTTTAGGTACTCCACTATCTCCTGAAGATCCTTTTTTGCATTGGAGAGGCCGGCAACATTCTGATATCTGGTTGCACACATCTCCTTGCGAAACCGCTTTGCCCTGGATTTACCGATCCCAAAAATGGAAGTACCAGGCATTCCCTTCATCTGACTGGATAACTTTTTGCCCGCGTAAAGGAAATATCCCAAAAGAAGAAGCCACGGGAACAATAGCCCCAGCATATTAAACCACCATACTGAGCCCTCATTGTCTTCAGCTCTAATAAGGACCTGGTTTGAATCCAACATACCCATAAGCGCTGGGTCTTCCAGATTGGGCATAATAGTTGTAAAGTTCTGATAAGTTATGGAATCGGCCAGATTGCTCTGAATACCAGCCTGGCGGTATCCATCCTTGAATTTACCCTGGATATGGGTACCCCTGAAAAAAACCTCGGCAACATTTCCACTTTTAAGTTGCTCTTTGAAAACCGAATAGGCTATTTCTACCGGCCTGGCCGGGTTAATTGAACTCAAAAAATAGGAAAGAAGAACCGTGAGAATTACTCCCCATAAAAGAAGTCGCCAGATCGAAATTTTGGGTTCGGCTGTTTTCGGGCGCTCAGGGATATCTTTTGACATGTCTTTGCCCCTTAAAAATTGGTTTTTATCTGCCAAATATTTCAGAGCAAAAGACATTCCGGAATGAGACGGGTATATTGGTGGAGCTAAAGTTGCTAAGTACTATTACCTGTTATACACTCTATTCCCAGGAGCTCTTCTATGCGATATGACGAACTCTCTTTATTGACCTCTAATATTATCGAAAAAGCTGGAGAAATCTCTGATCCGCTTAAAGTGGACCTGGAAAATATGATGATCGAATGTGATTCCGAAAATCATTTCCTTAATTCCATGCTGGATTATGTGGAAATCATTCAGGATGATCCTCTGGAGTATCTTAATAACGCTGATTATGACACCACTACCGACCTTTCATCATTTAAAAAATCAATAGATGATCTCCACAATCTGATAATTCATGTCCTATCGGTTCCCTTATCCTCCAGAAATCAAAACTCCCCCTGAATACCACTCTGTTACTTATAAGGAAACCTCTCCCAGGCATCATCCACGAATGCCTTGAATTCCTGCTCGAAACGGGAACGGGGAAATCTTTCTGCATTCTTGCGTATCACACAGGGATCAAAACTATCTTCCATTTTAAGAAATTTATTGATAGTATCCACCAGATCCACTGGATTCTGTTTATGAAAAAACATACCAGTCTTTCCCTCTATAACCGTCTCCAGCGCTCCTCCACGGCCAAATGCTATTACCGGTAACCCGGATGCCTGTGCCTCCACATTTACAATGCCGAAATCCTCCTCAGCAGAAAAAACAAATGCCCGTGCTTTGCTTAATAACTTCTCCACCTCATGGTGTGGTTGCTGCCCCAAAAACTCGATCGTCGGTCCTGCAATACTCTTTAGCATGTTCTTGCTGGGACCCTCTCCTATAATCAGAAGTGGCAGTTTAAGTCGGTTAAACGCTTCTATTATCACATCCAGCCGCTTATAGGGCACTAATCTGGAAACTGTTATAAAGTAGTTTTCCCTTTTTTCGCTAATGTAAAACCTCTCCACATCTACCGGTGGATAGATCACTTTCGCCTGACGGTTATAACATTTCCATATCCGGTGGGCAATATAATTGGAATTGGCTACAAATTCATTGACCCTGTTGGCAGAAATCACATCCCACATTCTTATATAGTGAAGAACCATTCTGGTGATAAAGCTCTTTATCCCACCCTTTAAACCCGCAGCCTCGAGATACTCAAAGGTGAGATCCCAGATATAGCGCATGGGAGAATGGCAATAGCAGATATGAAGCTGATCCGAAGAGTTCAGGGCCCCTTTGGCTACTGCATACGATGAAGAGATTATGATCTTATGCTCCCGCAAGTCAAACTGCTCTACAGCCATGGGAAACAGTGGAAGGAAAAACCGGTGGTGCTTCCTGGCTAACGGAAAGCGCTGAAGAACCGATGTCTTTATCCTTTCGTTTTCATAAATTGTACCCCTCACCTGATCCGGATCATGAAACAGAGTGTAGATAGTTCCCGGGTAGAGTTTATAAATCGACTGCAGTACACTTTCCGCTCCGGCTAAAGTTACCAACCATTCATGAATTATCGCTGTATTGACCATAGCCCAATTGTATAATGAAAGGTTATTGACTGCTATAAGAATCTGAATTGTAGCAGACTGCCATTTCTGCCATTGGAAACAACCGGTCGGATTTGTTATTTTTCCAGACTGATTCTTCAAGTTATTAGTGCGCCTCTTGAGGTCGACAATACACATCAGAACCGGATAATTCAAATGTGTGAAAAGTATGTTCCTCTTATAGCCCTGGATAAGGTGTCTATTCGTCTTTGGGAGAGAATTGTTTTTGATAAAATATCCTGGAAAATCTATCCTGATGAGTTCTGGGCTGTCACAGGGAATGCCGGTTGTGGAAAATCAGTATTGGCCAGAGTATTGCGTGGAGAATTCCCCCTTACTACCGGCCAGATAGAGTATAATTTTAAAAAAAGCGACAACCCTTTTCTGGGTGATGATCCACAGATGAAAATCGGGTATGTAGGATTCGATCTGAATCGTCAGATGAAACCGGACCAAAACCGGTTTGTGCAGTCAAGATACTGGAGTAATGATGAATCTTTAACCGTTAGAAATTTTCTAAGTAAAGAGCAGGTGTATCAGATCAATCCTTTTGAGATAATTAATAAACGGATGAAATCATCATCTTTCAATCAAACCCGGAGGGAACTTCTTCAGTTATTCCAGATTGAAAATCTGTTAAGCAGGGAAGTTGATATGCTTTCAAACGGGGAATGCAGAAAAGTGACTATGGTTCATGAACTTTTAAAAGAACCACAGCTTCTGATTTTGGATAATCCGTTTCAGGGCCTGGATTCCCGATACAGAAACCATCTTTGCAATACCATTATTCCTTTATTGATCAGCAGAGGTATTACCTGCATGTTTATTACTTGCGACAAAAATGATCTCCCCGGAAATGTAACTCATCTGCTGGAAATCGATTCCTTTAAAATAAAATCATCGGGGCCTTGGAAACATTGTGGGAAACTGACAGATAAAATAAAGCAGTCTGCCGTTTTTCCCGGAAAAAAGTCAGCCGAATCCGTCGTGTTCTTTTCAAATAACCATTCCGGATCTTGTCAGCCCCTGGTACAGATGAAACATGTGAACGTAAAAGCCGGTAGAAAAACTATTCTGAAAGATATCAACTGGATAATCAACAGAGGTGAACACTGGGCTGTAACAGGCTCTAATGGATCAGGGAAAACGACACTTCTGAGTCTGATCTTAGGAGACCATCCACAGATGTACGCGAACGATATCGAGATATTCGGTGTACGCTGGGGGCATGGTTCAAATATATGGAGTGTCAAAAAAAGAATCGGATGGGTCTCTCCGGAATTGCAGGCCTGTTATTCTTTGCAAACCAATGGGTCTGATGTAGTACTCTCCGGATATTCTGACTCCATCGGATTATTTAGCAGACCTTCGAAGCAGAAAAGAGAAAGAGTGGCGAGACTTTTCACCGCCTTTGGTATCTCTCAACTGGCAGAAATTCCATTTGGTTCCATGTCTGAGGGAAACCAGAGGTTGTTACTTGTATTACGGGCGATAGTAAAGGGTCCGGAATTACTTATTCTGGATGAACCCTGCCAGGGGTTGCCATCCGATTCGAGGCAACTGGTAATTTCAACAATCGATACGCTGGCTCTGCGATGTAATACCACCATAATTTTTGTAACCCATCAGCAGGACGAACTACCATTGTGCATCAACAAGATACTTGATCTTGGTATGCTACCATCACAAAGTAACTAGCACCTGAAATCATCTATATTTCAGGCAATGATGTGTATTGGGTAAGTTCAGTATAAGATCCGATAATTAAACTAAAAAATATAGCTTGCGAAAAAGGAAATCAAAGAAATAACTCAATCGTTTAAGTTAGAACAAAAGGAAGCAGTAGCAGTCTTCATATGATGTGGAAAAAGCAACTATGCAATTGAAATCTACTCACATATTGCCATTATTCAACTATATACGAACATAGGGTTTCCTCTGTATGGAACAATGCCCTTTATCAATTACTATTGAAGTGTAAAACTTTTCGACAAAGTTCGATTGAATTTACAAAACG
>JAEZKP010000030.1 GCA_023436145.1 Fibrobacterota bacterium
GGGATGAGTTGAGAGAGGGTTTTGAGCTTTTGAAGGAAAAGGTCAAAAAGATGGAGCCTCGGGTGGTGGTCATTTTGGGGATTGGAGCATACCGGGAGGCATCGGGACACAGAGATGCATCGATAGGCCGCCAGCCACAGAAGATAGGTGAAACGGTTTTATGGGTAGTTCCAAACCCGAGTGGTATAAATGCCGGTTATGGGATGGAGAAGCTTCTTGTTTTATTCCGTGAGCTTTACAATTTCATAAATCAGAAAAGATAATGAGGTCGGACCCGGTTCTTAAACTTCGATATTCATTATTCGATGTTCGATATTCATTATTTCCTGTTTTCGGTCTCTTTTGACTGTCGCATAAGCACTAAAACACTGATAAGAGAAAATATCGAATAGCGAATCTTGAATATCGAATATCGAAGTTGTGGAGGAGAGAGAATGGGGTTCGATATTCATTATTTCCTGCTTCCGGTCTCTTTTGACTGTCGCATAAGCACTAAAACACTGATAAGAGAAAATATCGAATAGCGAATCTTGAATATCGAATAGCGAAGTAGTGGAGGAGAGGGAATGGGGTTCGATATTCATTGTTTCCTGCTTCCGGTCTCTTGTGACTGTCCGCATAAGCACTAAAACACTGATAAGAGAAAATATCGAATAGCGAATCTTGAATATCGAATATCGAAGTAGTGGAGGAGAGAGAATGGGGTTCGATATTCATTGTTTCCTGCTTCCGGTCTCTTTTGACTGTCCGCATAAGCACTAAAACACTGATAAGAGAAAATATCGAATAGCGAATCTTGAATATCGAATAGCGAAGTAGTGGAGGAGAGAGAATGGGGTCGGGCCCTGCTTATCCTCTTCTTAAACAAGCGTTTAAGCCATTCCAAATGTTAATTTTTAATCATTTAATCAACACCCTGTTTTTGCCGATTTTTCGATCTCGATGTTGAATTGAGGAGGAACGGCTCCGGTTCTTAAACTTCGATATTCATTATTCGATGTTCGATATTCATTATTTCCTGTTTTCGGTCTCTTTTGACTGTCGTTTAAGTACTAAAACACCAATGTTATTCGTTATTTCCTGTTTCCGGCTTTTATATGCGTTAAATTGACATTTTCTCTGGCATTCCATTTGCACTTTGATAATGATGTAAAAACAGCGGTTTTTCATGGAGAATTGTGAATGTATCTTTTAGGAACAACAGTTCTGGTTACCGGTGCATCGGGGGGGATAGGCGGAGCTACGGCCAGAGCATTTGCATCAGAGGGATCCAGGGTAGTACTTACCGGCCGCTGCCTGGAGCGGCTTAATGAGCTGGTCAAGAGCATAGGTGAAAAAAGGGCAATGGCGGTTACTGCGGATATCAGCGATCCATTGCAGGTTGAAGATCTTTTGACAAAGGCACAAGAGCGGTTTGGCAGCATTGACATTCTGGTAAATAATGCCGGGGTGGGGTTAGTATCCAATGTACAGGATATGTCTGCCGATGATTTGCATACTGCTATAAAGGTCAATCTTTTCGGTCCTCTCTACACTATTCAGAAAACAGTACCTCTTATGCGAAAAAGCGGTGGAGGGGTCATAATCAATGTGTCTTCCATGATCACCCGCATTGCCACTATGGGTAATGGTGGTTACCGGGCTACCAAGATGGCTCTGGATGCCTTGTCGGATGCGCTCAGACTGGAACTAAAAAGAGAACGGATAAGGGTGGTTACAGTTTACCCGGGGTTAACCGACAGTGATTTTTTTCATCACAGCCTGGGGAAACGCAGTTCCGATGGAGTGGTTTCAGTCAGGAAATTCCGGTATAAACCCGAACAGGTGGCCAGTAAGATAATTCATGCAGCCTGTAAAGAACCCAGGGTGGTTTACATGGGCATACGGGGAAGACTTGGCGGACTTGCAGGGCAGATATTTCCAGGTATTCTGGAAAATCTCATGATGTTAAAGAAACGCCTTCTGTAAACAAAGATCTCATTAGTTTCTGTTCAAAATGAACAAATGCTAATTGATCTGGAGCCGAAATATGTCTTTTTCCTGTATTCTTCGGACAAAAGCCCGATAAAACAGCCCGGGTATGACGGAATTAGTGCATTTTGAACAGGATCTCATTGAGTTGGTTTTCAGAAAATTTTTCATCGGGGCTTGTATGCGTAAAGAAATTGAACTTCTGGGGGCACTTCATATTGCTATGAGTATACTCTATTGTGTAGTATTTGCAGCTATCTATGCTGTTTTATTCAGTAAAGGCTTTTTCACCGCAGCCCTGGAGGGGGGAGCTAATATTCAGTATGTTATTTTGGCAGTGATAGGGGGCTTTTTACTGCTTTTTGCCATTAATGGGGTGATCGCAGCGATGGGTACTATCAAGGGTAGTTCCTGGGCTCAAATGATGATACTGATTCTTGGTTGTCTTAATCTGATATGTATACCGCTGGGTACTGCACTTGGTGTTTACACTATCTGGATTTTCATGCATTTCGAAAAATCCGGCTCCATACTGATGACATCAAGTAAATTGTCAGATAAGTCGTTTGTCAGTGATGAACAGAGTCACACAATGGATATGGGTTTACCGCTCACTGGAAAAAAGGCGGAAATTTGAGTGATGTCCCGGCTCTGGAAGTTCCTGTCCGCAGGATTGTATGGTCAGCAGAAAAACCTGAGAATTACCTCCTGGATAAGGAATGGCTGGTTGCCAATGGATTAGGCGGGTATGCTTCCGGAACTCTTGCGGGTGCACTGACCCGCCGCTACCATGCTCTTCTCTCAGCCGCACTTCCATCTCCTCTGGGAAGAGTGGTCTTATTAAATCATCTTATTGAGCATCTGCTTCTGTCCGACTCCACTCAGGTTTGTATCTCCTGTGAACAGACTCATCTGACCGATATAACCGTGCATGGTGCTTCATACCTGAATGAATTCCGCTTAGAATGGGGACTACCGGTGTGGAGTTACAAAATAAATGACACTCTGATGGAAAAACGGATTTTCATGCCTCATCTGCAAAACACTGTGTATATCTCATACCGGCTGGTATATGGTGAAGCGGTTACTCTGAATCTTCGTCCATCTATTGATTTCCGCAGACACGATTCACCTTTGGCGCGAACCAAAAAGAGCGATTACTACCTGATCGGCAGGGAGTTTAATTATCAGATCTGCACTGATGATCCTGTTTTTCCCAGGTTGAATCTGTCGCTGCGCGGAAACAAAGTGACTTTTACTTTAGATGGTGGAGAAGTCAAGGATATTCATCATTTTGTTGAAGCAGACCGGGGATATGATGCAGTGGGCTCCCTCTGGACTCCAGGTACGATTTCTGCCAGACTGGATTCTGATAATCCCTTCACTATTATTGCTTCCTGCGAACCAGTGGAAATAATGCTGGCAATGAACAGTGAGGAGGCGATGCAGAAGGAAATTGACAGAAGAAGAAAGCTTGTAGAAGTCGCATCAATCAGTGCTCATAAAGGAATAGCTTCAGAGCTGGTTATTGCGGCAGATCAGTTTATAATCTCACCTGTGGGGCGTTCTTCGGACATAATCAGAACTCAAGCATCCGGGGATGAGGTCCGTTCGGTGATTGCCGGGTATCACTGGTTTACCGACTGGGGCCGTGACACTATGATAAGCCTTGAAGGTCTCACTCTTATTACCGGAAGATTCTCTGAAGCAGGATATATACTCAGGACTTTTGCGCATTATATCCGTGACGGCCTTATACCCAATCTCTTTCCGGAGGGTAAAAAGGAGGGGCTATACCATACTGCTGATGCCACTTTGTGGTTTTTTCATGCTCTCAACCGGTACATTCAATATACAAATGATCGTTACACCCTGAAACAGCTTCTGGATAAACTGGTGGAGATTATCCGGATGCATAAAAATGGAACTCTTTTTGGTATCGGGGCAGATCCTGCGGACGGTTTATTGAGTCAGGGGCAGCCGGGGTTTCAGTTGACCTGGATGGATGCAAAGGTGGAGGACTGGGTGGTCACGCCCAGGCGGGGAAAGGCGGTAGAGATTAATGCCTTGTGGTATAATGCTTTAAAGTTACTGGAAAAGTGGCTGAGGGAGGAAAAAGGGGACCGCTTTGCATCAGAGATGGAAGAGCTTTCTGCAAAAATATATAAATCCTTTAACGAGCGGTTCTGGAATGCAGAAGTAAATTATCTTTACGATGTGATCGATGGTGAACAGGGTACAGATTGCTCATGCAGACCAAACCAGATTTTTTCTATTTCGCTGGATTACCCGGTATTAGACAGATCGAAATGGGAAGCGGTGATAAAGACCATAACAGAGAAGCTTCTGACCCCATTTGGTTTGCGCACACTCTCCGGGGAGCATCCCCATTTTAAGTCCAAATACTTTGGGGATCTTCGGGCCAGAGATGCAGCTTATCATCAGGGGACGGTTTGGGCATGGTTGATTGGTCCATTTGTGGATGCCTGGTGTAAACTTTACCCGGACCAGCAGAAAAAAGCACAGGAGTTTCTTAAAGGCTTTGATTCTCATCTTTCGGATGCCTGTATAGGTTCCATAAGTGAAATTTTCGATGCGCAGTATCCTTTCACTGCACGGGGCTGCATTGCGCAAGCCTGGAGTGTGGCAGAGGTTCTTAGAAGTATAGTAAAAACCGCTACTCCGAAATAGTCTCTTTCATTATCCCCTTTCCGTGGCATGCCTTTCGCGTTATCTATATATCAGGGGTTTTCTATGAGTAAGGCTATCATTTTCAGCACTTTGGGGTTATTTCTTTTCTTTCAGTGTTCACCGGTGCCAGTAAGTGGAAGGCGTCAATTAAATCTGATACCTCAATCGCAGATGCTGGCTTTAAGCTTTCAATCTTACGACCAGTTTCTCAGTGAGAATCAGGTAATAAAGGGTACTCCGGAAGCTGAGATGGTTTCCACTGTGGGAAGAAGAATTCAAAAAGCAGTGGAACAGTATTTCAGTGCACGCAATGAGCAGAAACTTATTGAGGGATTTCAATGGGAGTTTAATCTGATAAAGGACAGTTCGGTTAACGCTTTTGCCATGCCCGGAGGCAAGACTGCGGTGTTGACAGGGATTCTGCCGGTAACCCGAAATGCCACTGGTTTGGCGGTTGTATTAGGTCATGAGATAGCGCATGCGGTAGCCAGGCATGGAAATGAGAGGATGAGTCAGTTGTTACTGGCACAATTAGGGGGAATGGCTTTGTCCGAAGCTCTCTCAGAGCAACCTCAGCTTACCCGTGAACTGGCACTTATCGCTTTTGGAGTCGGGACTCAGGTTGGAGTGTTACTTCCCTACAGCCGCATTCAGGAATCGGAAGCAGACCGTCTGGGGTTGATATTTATGGCCATGGCAGGATACGATCCCAGAGAGGCGGTTGAGTTCTGGGAAAGGATGGATAACCAGGGAGGTCCAACGGTTCCCGAATTCCTCAGCACACATCCATCAACGGAGAACCGCATTCAGGACATAAAAAGGCTGATCCCTGAAGCTATGAAATATTATCGTGGTGAAATCCAGGGGAAAACTAATTGACATTCAGTATTTATCCCGGTCTCCTAAAAGCGAATAATCGCATGTATAGCAGAACTTCCGATAGAAATAAGGAATGCGGTGACCAGGGTCCATCCGAATCCGTCAATTTTAAAGTCATCTATCAGTTTATCGGTCAGCCACAGGAAAAAAGCGTTTATTACAAATTTAAAAAGTCCCAAAGTAAGAAGAACCAGGGGGAAGGTTAAAAAGAGAAATAACCAGCCCAGCAGAAAGTTGAGCAAACTGTAAACGATTGCTACCAGGATAGCAGTTGAAGGTTTTTTGATATGAACTGCAGGTAGGATCAGATCAATGAGGTAGATAATCCCGGCCATGATCCCCACATTTATAAGAATTCTCATCATTCTGTCCTCCCAACAAAAAATCGACGGATCTGTTTTACCACCCTGATATTTAATAACATAAATAATGCCTTTCCGCTGTAAAACAGCAAAATCAGCATGAGCTGGTGGAATAAAATTTCTTGTGGCATTTATCTTGCAGACAAATAAAGAGATGAACTCTATGGGTGTTTTTTTCCATTAACAGGTAATTTTAAACATGACAAAAGTAACTGTAATAATCTATGATAATGATGAGGCATTGATAGAGAGATACCAAACGGAGCTGAGTCACACCGGTTTCGATATTTCTACCCGGGTTGCACGTGATTTACATTCATTTCTGGGTTTTATCCGGGAATACAGACCTCATCTGGTACTAATGAGCAGTAGAATCGCAGGTTTGGGAGAGGTTCTTTTAGGTTTACGACAGAATCATCCTATACCAGCACCGCTTATACTCATAGGAGAGCAGGAGCGGGAGGAGGATTTCAGGCTTTCGATTCAGAACGGGGCATACGATTATATTGCAATTAAAAATATTTATCGATTATCAAACTCCTCTGGAAACGCTATCCGCTACCAGCTGCTAAAGAGTGAGCAGAGGTGAATTATTCCGTTGCCGCAAAGCTCTATCAGATGAAAATAATTCTTAAGAAGCTACTCACTTCCCGCCTTTGCTTATGGGTTTCTCAGCCGATTTTAAACATATCACCCTAACAAGCTGATTGATGAAATAGCGATTAACATTTCACACATTACTGGCACATTCTTTGATTCTCCTATTTACTCAAGAGGTTACAATTATTAAGAAAGGGAGTTAAATATGAGTAGTGAAGTATATCTGCCGGAATGTGTTGTTTGCGGCAGAATTAAACTAAATGGGTATTGGTATCAGCCATTTCAGACTCCTCCCCACTTTCCCAATTACCGGGGAGCACTTTGCCCGGAGTGTCAGGCTAAAAAGCAAGCTAAAAAAGAACAGCTTACTACTCCGCAGGAAAGTTGATTCAGGTTGAATCTGTCCTATTCTGTTTTATTTACGAAGGAGGTATAATGAAGCTGGTACTTACAGTCACTGCGGTTTTTGATTTCGATGAAGACATCAGTATTGAAGAGGTAAGTGAAAATGGGGAAAGTTATGGAAAGCACATAATCTATAAGGGTCATAAAATCCAACCGGTTATAGACTTCCTGGAATATCAGGGAAAAATCGATGACACCCATACCTGGGAAGCACCTGAAGAGCAGATTAGTGATGAAATCTATGATTGTCAGGAGTCTGAGGAATATACGCTAATCGAGATCGAAAAAGAGGAGGAGCATTGAAAGGCTTCTCCACTGCAAATAACTCCAGGATTTGCGAACTACCGCTGAATATCTTTCTCTCTGTATATATTTTGTGTACATAATATCAAAATAATCTTCGATTTTTCACTGTAGATCTCTTTTAAATCTTATATTATTACTTAGTTCCTGTTCCAAATTTCTGAGGATGAATGCCCGATAAAAGAATTCGTGCATGGCGGATTCAGGGCGTTTTAAACAGAAACTAACTTCAGTTAAATTTTATCGGAACTGGCTGGTATATTCTTCAATAATTGGCGCATACAATAATTCCAGGGATTTCCAGTCAGTTTCTTTCATTTTTTATGGACAGTTCAGGGAAAAAATAGATGTACACAAAACGTGTACACAAAACGTATAATTTTTATTAATAATCGATACTCAATTTCCGCTGTTTTGTCTATATTAAGGTCATGTTGAGCATATTTGAATTCATAGATTACAGAAGATATCTTGCAGAGTATTACCAGAACAAAAAAAAAACTGCACGTTATTTCTCTTACCGTTATTTTTCACAGAAGATAGGTATCAACTCACCATCTTTTCTCAAGCATGTCATTGATGGCCAGAGGAATCTTACTCCTCAGATGACAGAACGGTTCGCAAAAGCACTTGGACTTTCGCCTAAAGAGAAGAAATTCTTTTATAATCTGGTGCTTTTTAATCAGGCCACGACATCTGTTGAAAAGCAGGAATATTACGCAGTACTCAGGTCAATGATAAGCGGTATAAAGGAATCGGTGCTTAATGCTGATCAGTATGATTTTTATTCCACCTGGTATACGCCTGTAATCAGAGAACTGATCTGTTTATACGATTTCAAAGACAATTATGAGCTGATGGCATCGGTTCTCAAACCTAAAATCGATGAATCGCAGGCCAGAGCCGCAGTGAATCTTCTGTTGAGACTTAAATTGGTGGAAAAGCTCGACAATGGTAATTACAAACAGACTGCTTCGGCTATTGTGGCAGATGATTCAGTTTCATCTCTGGCAATAAAGAATTTCACCCGTAATATGCTTGAACAATCTAAAACAGCTCTGGATACCATTTGCAAAAACAACAGACACATATCCGGAATCACCATGGGAATATCCCCCGAAGCATACGAACTGCTCACTGCTGAAATTGAAGCGTTCAAAGACAGGGTAAAATTTATAGTTAATAACGACAGCAAGAGCAGCAGGATCTATCAGATGAACATTTCGTTATTTCCGGTTAGTGAAGACCTCCAGACCGTGGACACCAGGGAGACACAGGCAAAGCATGAATAATCTGATATTACTACTGGTTACCTGTGCCACTATACTTATCAGTTGTTCCACCGAGTATGCGGGTGGTACTGCAGATACCGGAAATGCCAAAGTAGCAGCAATTATTTATACAGGTGAAGGAAAGCCAGCAGCGGGAGTCTCAGTTGTCTGCTGTCCGGTTGACTACCTTGCAGGTATTGATTCAGGATCAGCTGTTAAAAAGGTCATAGAAACCACAACCGATGATTCAGGCTTCTTCGCTTTAGACTCGATTGATTCTGGAGAATACATTATTGAAGTAAATGACCATAAATCTTCTGTGGTTTCTTTCAAAGTCGGAGTTTCTGACGAAAACAGTCCAACAGTATCGCTCAAGGACACATTGAAACCTTATGCCATATTGCAGGGAAATGCAGGTCAGACAACAGACACATCTTTGCATCGGTTTATTCTTATTTACGGACTACAACGCCGTGTTCCAGTTTCCACAGATGGATCATTTATAATCAATGACCTTCCTGAGGGCCAGTTTGATCTGAGGATAGTAGCTGACAGAGAAGGGTGGGTTCCTGTTGATATCGACAGCCTCAACTTATCTTCAGCACAAACCGTGTCAATCCCGTTTGCCGGCTGGAATAACCGCTACATCATTACTCTTAATACCACCCCGGAAGGTGCTGACATTCAGGAGAATGTATATGACTTCCCGCTACTGATCAGATTATCAGAGCGCAATTTCGATTTCAACCTTGCAAACCCGGATGGAAGTGACTGCATTTTTACAGACGCACAAAACAATCCTCTCAGTTTTGAGATTGAGCAATGGGATAATATTGCAAAGAAAGCCAGTATCTGGGTTTCTATGGATACCGTTTATGGTAATACAGAAGAACAGACTATAATTCTTCTCTGGGGTAACCGAAATAAAGTGCTCACACAAAATTCAGGTTCCGTGTTTGATTCTTCAAAAGGTTTTCTGGCATGTTATCATTTTAACGGTGATCTATTGAATGCTTCAGCAAACATGTTTAACGGTATTGATAGTAATACAATTGATAATGATAAAGGAGTTATCGGACGTGCCCGCTCATTCAACGGATCTACCAGTTATTTCCGGGTTAAAGATCTTCCGGATCGTCCAAACGGATCTATCTCCTTCTGGTTCCGACCGGCAGCAGACATTGACCTGTCCAATGCAAAAACACAGGGAATATGGGGAAAGAAAATAGAGGATTCTCACAATTTCACTCTTAGTATTCAGGGTTTGGATTTCTTTCCCAATGCAGGATTTGCAGGAAACCTGTTTACTAAACTAGAAAACTCTGCAGGTGGAGAATATCTTAACAGCAAAACCGCCAGCTTCTTTGGCAATGTCTGGTATTTTGTTACCTGGAGCTGGGGTGATGGAAGGAACTCCCTTTACCTCAACGGAATTCTTGAAAATTCCATAACCGATTACCGCCCGGTTTCCGGGAAAGCAGACGATGAGATCGGACGCAGTCTTTATGATGCATCCAATATTCCAGATGGAGTACCGGGATATTTTAAAGGTACACTCGATGAATTCCGGCTGGAAACCAAGGCAAGAACTGCCAGCTGGGTGAAGCTTAGTTACATAAACCAGCGTCCTGATCAGAAACTGATAACTATAGTAAAGCAGTAACAAATCCTGATATTATGTGGCGAGCGCTCGCCCCCGGCATATTTACATCAGTATTTCTGCAAAATTGACAATAACTGATAGTTTGTCCGTTGCGGATTACTGTACTGCTCAAGAGTTTGATGCAGGCTTTCACCTCTGGAAATGATTCCGAAATCAAGATTCTTATAATTCCAGTAACTGAAACCGATATCCATTTCCTTACAGACTGATAACAGGTCATCAAGCCACTTTATCTGGAACTGCATGGGAACCGGTGCATATACTCCAAACTCGTCACATATCACTGGTACACCGTATTTTTTTCCGAAAGCCTGAACCGGAGCAATCTCCTCAAAAAAGCGCTCCCTGTTCCAGACACCATCTGACAAGATCAGTCCGTATTTACGGGTAAATCCCTTTCCATAATCAGAGGGGTACTCCCGCTTTACTTTAATCTCCGGCTCCCCCATCCAGGGCGCAAACTGATGAGTAAAAAGAAGCGGTTCATAGAAATGGAAACAGTAAACCATGTTATCCAGGTCAACCGGGGTCAGCTCTGTATAAGTTGAAGGCCAGTTCCACATATTGGAACCGACAATTATCGGGGTTTTAGATGCATACCTGCGGATGTTTTTGCAAAGCTTATCTTTGATATTATTCCAATTTGAAGCAGTGGGTGCAACCGGTTCGTTAAGTGCCTCATAATAGAGGTGACTATTGTCACTATAACGTTCAGAAAGGCAGGCCCAGATTTTTTCAGTTTTTCTCAGATATACGGGATCTGCAAAGAGATTCTGCACCGCAATATTCATCGAATCGGCAAAATCATGTCCAGGGCATTCATGCAGATCGATAATCATGGAAAGATTTGCATTGCAAGCCCACTTTACTGCCCGGTCCAACTGACGTAACCTTTGTTCCATCGGCCTGGCATCTTCATCAAAAAAATGGTAGAAATCCACCGGAACACGTACATGGTTGAACCCCCATTTCTTTACCTGAAAGAAATCATCTTCAGTGATAAAGCTTTCCATATGAGCATCGGTACCTGGAAAGTTTTCCGGATCTTTCTCCCTGATTGCATCTACCTGACTGAGCCAGCCACCGATATTAACTCCACGCAAACGTTCCATATTTCCTGATATCCCTGTTTACCTTAGCCTGCTATTTTATTACAACTGTTTTAGCCCTTATCAACGAAGAACACCATTAACAGTCTTTTTTCCATCACTCCTCAAAATCACAACAACAACAGGCACTGAAGCCCTATAAAACAAAGCAGACGATTCTTTTGAAGCGACTTGACTCGCACTCCTCTGATTATCAGGTTCATGCTCTTTGAAGCTGTGAACCTGTTAATTTAAAGGGGACAGTGCGATTCATCACCAAAGAATCGTCCGCTATAATATAATTTGAGACTGAATGAAATAAAACCGGGTGGATCAGACCAAATTCAGTGCTTCATCCAAAGCATTAATAAGATCATCCGGGTGCTCCAATCCGATTGATAAACGTATCAGATCGGGAGTAAGGCCGCTCTCAAGTCGCTGTTCTTCGCTAAGCTGGCTGTGAGAGGTGCTGGCCGGATGTAAAATCAGACTCTTTGCATCACCGACATTTGCTAAATGAGAATAAAGCTTTATGGTGTCAATGATTTTGACAGCCGCATCATATCCGCCCTTAACTCCAAAGACGACCATTCCACCAAAACCGTTTTTCAGATATTTACTTGCGGTTTCATATGAGGGATCACCTTTAAGTCCAGGATAACGAACCCAGGAAACTTTTGGATGATTTTTCAGATGTTCTGCGACCTTTAGAGCGTTTTCTGAATGTCTGGACATGCGCACAGGTAAAGTCTCGATTCCCTGCAGGAAAATCCAGGAGTTATCCGGTGAAATTGCTGCACCGAGATTCCGGAGAGGAACTGTGCGCACCCGTAAAGCGAAAGCGATAGGTGATAATGGTTCAGGCAGGTCCAGAGCCCAACGTAAACCATGATAATTATCATCCGGTTCGATAAACAGTGGATGTTTTCCGGCTTTCCAGTCAAATTTACCGGCGTCGGTTATAATTCCACCGATTGCCGCTCCGTGCCCTCCCAGCCATTTGGTTAATGAGTTTATGACTATGTCTGCCCCCAGCTCAATGGAACGCAATAAAAAGGGTGTGGTAAAAGTGGCATCCACAATCAGAGGAAGACCATTACGGTGAGCAACTTCTGCGACCGCTTTTACATCGGTAAAGTCTAACACCGGATTGCCGATTGTCTCCAGGTATAGAGCTTTAGTCCGGGGGGTGATTGCATTTTGAAAGTTTTGAGGGTTAGAGGGATCGACAAATTTCACATTTATTCCCAGTTTAGGAAGAATAGCATCAAACTGTGTGTAGGTTCCACCGTAAAGATTATTTGCAGATACGATTTCATCACCAGCCTGGGCTAAAGTGATGATGGCATAGAAAACGGCTGAAGTACCGGAGGCAAGTGCTACCGAGGCAGCTCCGCCCTCAAGTTGAGTTACTCTCTGCTCCAGAATATCGGTAGTTGGATTCTGAAGGCGGGTGTAGATATTTCCCAGTTCTTTTAAGGCAAAAAGATTTGCCGCATGCAGGGTGTTTTTGAACAGATAAGAACTGGTACGATAAACAGGCACTCCCCGTGAAAAAGTTCCATCCACAGGTTGACCGGCGTGAAGGGCCAGAGTTTCGAAATGATAATTTTGGGAGCTCATGCCATTATCCTTTCATATGGTGAAGAGTCGTTGATTGTTTCGTTTAAGTATTAAAGTACTATAGATGAGTAACGATATTCTCCTATTTTGGGGACGGAGGAAACTTTGCCTACTTGCCAGGTTTTCTCCGTCACCGGTTTAAATTAAATACCAGAACCGTTCTCGAAGAGTTCAGCGATCTGTGCGATTGCGCACTCTTCATCTTTACCATCAGCAGTTACCTCGATCAATTCTCCTTTTCTGGCAGCCAGCAGAAGTATTTGAAGGATCGAGCAACCGTCAGCCTCAGAGCAACCATGGCAGAGGGTGATTTTTGAGTTAAATTGCTGACAGGTTTCCACGATTTTGGCAGCGGGTCTGGCATGGATGCCAAGTTCCTGGCGGATGATGAATTTTTTTTTGATCATGGGCAACTCCGCTTCTGGCAATTAAGGGACGGAGGAAACTTAGAAAACAGGCAAAGGTTTTCCCCCTCCACTGGCGATTGACTGGCCAAACACAAGTAAAGCATCTGGCCATCCATTAGTTTGTTTATAAATTTTGTGAACAATTATTAATATAGTTTCTGAAATACCCGGAACAAAGAAAAAAAAATGAGAGCGAAATCCGTGGCGGCTGGGAAGCCGCGGTGATGGGGACGGAGGAAACTTAGCATCAGAAACTATTTTGACTAAGTTTCCTCCGTCCCCCAAATGCTTCGGACGAACTCTGAATCTGGCAGCTAGACGTTTTTTGAACTCAGTTACTTTCAAAACTTTTATAGATTGAATCCTTTAATGGGCCATTTTATTGACATTAAGATATCTCAGAAGCTGCAGTTATACACATATACGCAGGACTTAAGAAAATAATTTTTTAGGATTTTGTGACGGAGGAACTATTTCCACCTCATAAAGTTTCCTCCGTCACTATAATTTTGAAGTGCCGTATAGATTCTAATCTCTTTTCCACTTGAATGTGATGTCAACCCCGTAAAATTCCCTTGGCTTAGAAAGATTACCATAGTTCCCCCGATTTTTTCCAATAGCTGGGCTATTACCCTTCACTTAAACTGCTTTACCTTTAATTTTTCCCATTAACTAAATCTGTCTCAGATTCGCATAGTTTCAAATCAGTGATCATTATCAACCTTTCACAAAGCTCTATGTAATATCTCACAAAGAAACGCTGTTCAGGCCCAGCAAGATAAATTCAGCCCTAATTGATAACCAGGAGATTCTATTCATTAATCAAGCAGGAAGGTCTACTTTCATATCCCGGGCTATAACCTTTCCCTGTCTAGCCAGCCTGCCAACTGCAGTCCGGCTTATATTAAGCCTTACCGCAGTACTTAACATGCTCATTTCCAGCACCCTTACAGCAAAGTAGCAGTACAGTTTGCGGGCATTCGATAATGGATTCATCCGCCCCCTACACCTAAGATCTTCTGCAGGAATTGAAAATATAGAAGTCACAAACTCTGTAAGTCTGTTATGATCCCAGCCCCAGGCCTTGTGATTAGCCATCAGGATTCTTCTTTGTTTATCCAGTTTAATTGCATCCTGAATAAACTCCTGGCTTCCAATCACCCAATAACCTGGCTCAAACATATCCTGCCGGTCTTCATTGGAACTCTTTATCATTTCCAGAAAATCCTGATACGAATCGCATTTTTCTATCATTAATTCGACGGTTTTACGGTATAGGACTTTGGGGTCGATAATGCAATTATTGGAAAAAAGGTTTATAATCTGGTCAATTTTCAGATTTGGAAATTGGCTGTTTCCCATGAATGCAGAATGGGTGCAATCTTTAAACTTATCCAGTTCTTCGATACTTTTGCACAGATGAGCTCTTATGGGACCGGTGTGCAGATATGCTATCAGTTTTTGCGCAGCAGGACCATCCTGCACAACCTCTGACTTGGGCCTGCCCTGAAATAAATAACCGTTAAAACCATGTCTTTTGTTATAGAAACGGGCATAAGCGGAATGAAACCCCTGTAAAAGATCTTTCAGGGGACGATTATTAATCCGTAAAGCCATGTGGTAGTGAGTCGGGTAAAAAGCGATTCCCAGAAGATCAAATTCGGTCTCAATAAGGAATTTGTCGAGGTAATGCAGGAATTTCTCTTTATCGGTGGGGTCGTAGAAAAGAAGTCGATCATCGATGAGCTTAGTGGTGATATGGTGAATGGCATTCGGGACGCAGAGTCTGAATTTTCGGGCCATTTTTTCCCCCAGGAATCTGTGGTGAGCGATGAGAGGCGTTATGGAGGAAAAAAAGTATCAAACTTGGGGCCAGCGTGGTTCTGGTGACGGAGGAAACTTAGCAAGCGGTAAAAGTTTCCTCCGTCACCAAAGGCTCTGGAAATTCAGCTTCAATGAGGGCTCATCTCCTCCCCCCAATTTCCATCCGATATCCATGAAAAATCACCATAACAGGGAAAAATGCCATTTTGACAAATTGAAAGAGAATGGAGCAATGTATAGGGTAAAGTTTCCTCCGTCCCTAATGGATTTAACTGGGTGAGCAAAAGGCCTTTTCACAATACTTCTAAGTTTCCTCCGTCCCCGGAGCCCTAACTGCTCCCCAAAATATCCTCAGTAAATCCCCTACCTCCCCTTCAAACTACTGCCCACCACCTTCTCAAAAATCATCTTCTGCCCTTCTGCCGATCTGAGCTCCACTAAGTATAATCCACCGGGGTTGCCCCTGAAATTTCCATCTCTCAACCTTCCAAACACATCGGCTCTTCCCCTGGCAATCCCACTTCCCACTACGCGCCCGGATACAGTATAGATCTTGTATTGAACAGCTCCTGTATATTGAGGAATGTTCCCGGTTCCGTTTTGCAGCCTTTTTCCATAACAGGTCGATGTAACCTGACCCGGATAGCCATAAAACTCGATCTCACTTACATTCAGATAACCACCCGTTCCGTTGTATCTGATAAACCGCACAGGTTCGGAATGCACAACAGTCAAGCTGGTGTAAGACTTCTCAGAAGGAATCTGCGAAATAGTGCACATCTTCTCCCACTTGACACCATCAGAAGAGACCTCAAAACTACGTCCACCCATCCGATCTGCATATCCATCCCTTGGATAAAAACGGATAGAGGTGATAACCATCCCTTTACCTTCTCCGAAATCGAAACCGACCCAAACCGGATCACCTTCACAATCTGCAAATGTGGATGTATTCCCATCCATAGCAGCCTTATATTCGACACTGCTGTTTCCCTGATAGGGTTTACCACTGCCGATAATTTTTCCTGTCAGTTTATTACTTTCAGGACCGACTTCGACTGTTTTTGTCGCCTGAGAAAGAGTATTGGCAGGCACCGCATCATCTTTAATATTTTTGATAGTCAAATTCAGCTTTTTTTCTGTGCTCATACCAGAAATCGTCAGCACGACTGACCGGTTATCACTTTGCAATTTTGCCGCAGTTACAGTTACACCACTTTCAGTAACTGCATAATTGGAAACCATTTCAGCGCTTTGTCTGTCCAGTCCTTCAGAAAAAAGTATTGAAACAGTACCTTTGGCTGATGCGATTGCATCTATTACCACAGGTTTCACTGTATCAGCGACTTCCTGATAAACCCGCACATAATCGATTATGTATTGAATCGGAAATGTAGTTCCCGATGGATCTCCCCCGTTACTGCCTATGGCCTGATTTATCATTATATAAGCTTTTTGACGGAAGGGATTACGTAATGTGGCCAGATTTCCATTGATAGTTGTACTTAAGTCAGTGCTATTCTGTAAAAAATCATCAACATACAGATCTATCTTATCCTCAGTCCAGTGCATTCTCCAGATATGGAAATCCTTGGCAAATTCACTGTCAACAGGTTTGGTTTGCGAATCCCATTTTGCCTGCCAGCGGGTGTTGGTTCCCCAGGCTACATTTGCATGGAGATTGCCGTTATAATATTCCATAATATCTACTTCACCGTTGCTTGGCCACTCCTCAGAAACTCCCAAAGTCCAAAACGCCGGCCAGGAGCCTTTGCGGACATCGATTTTTGCCCTGATCTCAAAAATGCCATATTGGTACTCTCTTTTTCCCCGGGTAAAAAGACTTGCAGAAGTATATTCGTTTCCATTCCAATTATCCCGACGAGCTTCGATTATAAGGTTTCCATTTTCCATCCT
This sequence comes from Fibrobacterota bacterium, assembly GCA_023436145.1. Classification (GTDB taxonomy): domain Bacteria; phylum Fibrobacterota; class Chitinivibrionia; order Chitinivibrionales; family Chitinispirillaceae; genus JAAYPC01. Next base: position 17,005 of record JAEZKP010000030.1, read on the forward strand.
GGCGTTTTCCAGTCGTTTTTCGGTATAGTATTGAAGCTCATTATTGCGGACATATCCTTTTTCATATCCCCAGTTCCTGGAATCAGGTAAACCACTTCCTTCAAATTCATCAGACCACACCAGAGAATAGTTTTCATAGGATGGTTGTGCGGTTGCAGGATTTATAAAGATGCAGCAAATAGCTGAGGGGAAAACTAAACCTGTTATAAAAAACGGTTTTAAACCACCTTTCATCGGCTTGTCCTTTCTAACAATCTATTATTATCTGAATAAAATACTCTTTAATGGCTGGATTTGCATGGTATTTATTACCTGAATCAAATTGCGCCGATAAGAGACCGGGCTCGCACAAAAGCATTAAAAAACCTGACTCAATGATAAAATTGACCTGCAGATCTATAAAAATTGTTTACCTTGATTTACTAAATGATATGGAAGAAAAAACTGAAAACTTCAAAACAACCCATCTAGTGAGTTCATAGTATTTTTAATGGGTATGCCAGGAACACTCTGTGCATACTTATGTGAAGAAAAACTAAAAAAACCGAATTTTGCAGAGTAAGCTTATTTATCGGGGAAGAGCATAAAAGCCTGGAGTCAGTCACTCAACAGAATTTTTGCTGCAAAGTTTCCTCCGTCCCCAATCAGGAGACCTGCATAAACACCAACAGCTATAAATACCCCCTCTCCAAATTCTCCAGATTCTGAACCCATAAACACATTTAATCAACCAATATATTATCTTTTCAAAATCCATTGATCCGCAATGAAAGAAGGGCGTACAAATGTGCGGTTTTATTAAATTAACAGCTGTTTTTGAAGCTCATATAATTATCTGTTAATCTTAGCCGCACGATTATAAGAATAGACTCTCGGAAGTCAAATACAATACTTCTTACATCTTTGAAGGAAAGCTATCAATTAAAAAAACAAATAAACACTCTGGAGGTTATACATGAAACGGCGTTCATTTGGTAAGTTAATGATAATGGCCGGTACAACTATGCTGGCAAAAAAAAGCTGGTCCAGTGCATTGAAAGCAACAGAATCCGATATCGAACTTCCAGCTCCCTTAACCAGCAAGCACTCTGTAGAAAAATGTCTCAACTCCAGAATCTCAACCCATGCGGGATATATGGGTACTTTGAGTCAGCAGATACTGGCAAATGTCCTCTGGGCAGCTTCAAAACCACCTCTACTGGGCAATTCGCGTCTGATCTATGCAGCGACTTCGGATGGTGTTTATAAATATGACCCACTCACACATACGCTTAAACCTCATCTGAGCGGTAACAAACTTTCAGAATCTAAGGTAGCATTTGAAATAGGGGTAGCTACCGAACCGGAAGAGTTAGCCGAAGATGCAGGTGCGGCATTACATTGGGCACATATGGCAATAGTGCCATATATGGAAAACGCATTAGAAAAACCAGTCTGCTGTCCCAAGGATAGCGGGTATGAAAATGCCAATGAGACCTGGATCCCTGAAAATGAAATTCACCTGGTCAACTGCTACGGGCAAATGCCCTCGGCCATTGGATTTAAAAGCAATTCAGTGGCAGTATCATCAGATAAAAGTCTGCCCGGACCTGTTGTTGACGGAAGCATAATACTTGAAGATGCCATGCGGGAACCGCTTTTTGGAGATGCCTTCACTGACGAAGACCTTTCCATAGAAGAAATTTCACAGTTACTCTGGGCAGCATACGGATGCACACCACACTACATAAACTCCAAAGCGGGATTGACAGTAGCTTCATGGAATGCCAAGTATTTCCTTACCGGCCGGATTTATATCGTCAGATCGGGTTCAGTCGACAAATACCACATGCGTCAATCTTCAGGAGCGGAAAACACGCAGGATCACCGTCTGGAACAACTGATCCAGGAAGACCGCAGATCACAGCTCAGGAGTGCTCTTCCGCGTATTTCTCAGAGTGCACCGGTTTATTTTGTGTTTTGTGCGGATTCAACTTCACGTGAAAGGCTTCTGGAAGCTGGCTATTGCGGGTCAAGTGCACTCCTTCAGGCAACAGCTATGAACATACAGGGTCACTATTGTGGCGGCTTAAGCACAGCTGAGCGTTCAGCAATACAAAGCGCACTTGGTATTGCGAATGCCGACAAGCCGCTTCTGGTTTTTGCAGCCGGCAAACCATCGGAGTCCTCAGTAAAAGCTCCTGCCCGTAGCATCGATCTGAGGATCTCAGCCCACCCCAATCCTTTTACCGATAAGACCCAGATCTCCATAGTTTCTGCATCTGATCAGCATATCAAGGCAGATGTTTTTAGCCTCAACGGAAAGCACATCAGAACACTTGAAAAGTCTAATCCTGAATTGAAGACAATACTCTGGGATGGCAGAGATCATCGGGGAAAACCAGTCACTGCCGGAACATTCGTTTGCAAAATATCAGCCGGAAACACTATAAAGTCGATTTTGTTGCATAAAAAATAACACTACCTAATAAGGAGCAACTTTTGCTTAGATTTTAATGATACGTATAAATGCTTTGACATGCAGTCCCGCAGGATTTATAATGCATATAAAGGTATCTTACTTATGATAAAGACTGAATCACAATACCAGATAATAACCCAAACCTGTGCCCCACAAAAAGCGCCTGCCGCCGCTTTCTGCCTGCACGCTCTATGTCTGCACCTGCTACACCTGTTTCTATGACATACGAGCGGACAAACTAAGTATTTAAAAAATTAACATATTACAAAGCCCGCTCAAAAAAGCGGGCTTTGTTCATTTTTATCCCATGGAGGTATAACCGTGAAAAAGTATGGATCAATTCTATATTTCGATTTTCCGCAAAGATCATGGCCAGCAAAAAGATTGGAAAAAGCACCGGCATGGTGTTCTGTTGATCTTCGTGATGGAAATCAGGCTTTGAAAAATCCAATGAGTTGTACTCAGAAGATCGCTTTTTTTAAGATGCTTCTGGAAATTGGCTTCAAGGAGATAGAAGTAAGTTTTCCTTCTGCATCGAAAACCGATTTTGATTTTACCAGAAAACTTATAAATGAAGGGCATGTTCCTGAAGAGGTAACGATACAGGTTTTGACTCAAGCCAGAAAGCATCTTATTGACAAGACATTTGAGGCGATAAGCGGTTCCAGAAGATGCATTGTTCATCTGTATAATTCCACTTCTCCGGCACAGCGGGAGATAGTGTTCAAAAAAACACCCCAACAGATTATAGCTCTGGCAGTGGATGGTGTAAAGATGGTTCGGGATAATGCAGCTCATAGCAGTTGTGAAACGATTCTTGAATATTCTCCGGAAAGTTTCTCCCAAACCGAACTCTCCTTTGCCAGTGATATCTGCAATGCAGTGATTGAGGCCTGGGCTCCTGATGAAAAGCAGAAAATCATCATCAATCTGCCTTCAACTGTTGAGGTCAGCACACCAAACACCTTTGCCGATCAGATTGAGTATATGAGCAGGAATATCCGTTTCTCAGAGCAGGTAATTTTGAGTGTGCACACTCACAACGATAGAGGTTGTGCAGTAGCAGCAGCAGAGCTTGCTCAACTTGCCGGAGCACAGAGAGTGGAAGGGACTCTTTTTGGTAATGGTGAACGGACCGGAAATGCGGATATCATCACACTGGCCTTGAACTGTTATGCACAGGGAATCGACCCCGGACTTTCCTTTCAGGATCTTTCCAGAATAGAATCGGTTTACCGGGAGTGCACTGGTTTACCGGTTTCGCCCAGACATCCTTACGCCGGAGAGCTTGTATTTACTGCCTATTCCGGATCACACCAGGATGCAATCAGCAAGGGATTGACCAGCTATGAAGAGAAAGGCGGCCTCTGGAATGTACCCTATCTTCCCATAGATCCTAAAGATATAGGCAGGGATTATGAATCTGTGATTCGAATTAACAGTCAATCTGGAAAAGGTGGTGCAGCTTACATTCTGAACCAGTATTTTGGTTTACAAATACCCAAAGATATTCAACCGGAGATCGGAGCGGTAATCCAGGCTGCTACAGATAATAAAGGTGCTGAAATGACCCACGAAGAGGTCTTTGAATGCATCAGCAGTGAGTTTATCAATGTATCGGGTCCTTTTGGGATTGAACGGTTCAGTATCGAACCGGGAACACTTAAGGATGAACCGCAACGGTTGGTTAAAATAAAATCCAGCGTTCGTAAATACAATCAGACTTTCGAAATCGAAGGGTGTGGAAATGGACTTATCGATGCACTCGCTCAGGCTCTCAATTTTTATGGAACTGGATTTAGAATAGTATCTTTTCACGAACACAGTCTCAGCGAAGGTTCAGAAGCCAAAGCTGTGGCTTATATGCAGATTGAGAATGCCGGTAACCAGCGTTTTTGTGGTATCGGCATCGATACCGATATCGCCTTTGCTTCACTTAAAGCTTTGATAAGTGCACTTAATCGCAATGAAAAGAACAGATAGCCTGAATGAAAAGGTGGCGGATTTAATTAATCCCCGCCTTCTTCTCTCTGATTGACCGTGGCAGAAGGTGGCCTAATAATTGAATCCGCTTGCTGATGCGTGAGAAAAGACCAGTAAATGGGCTGCATCATAACCCGACATTTGATCAACAATGCACCTGCCCTCCTCTCTACCAGTCAAATGCTATAAGCATCTCTTTATACCAGTTTACATGCTTTTTTTTAAGAGTTCATCTCTTGAATTTTATTTTTACTTCTGTTATTCCTTTTATGGCCCCAAAGGATCATGATTGTAATTGCAAAGGAAACGTATTTTTAAAAAGAAATCTATCATTTTTCAATTCTTTACAGTGAATATTACAGATATTTCAGTTCAGTTTAACCGAAAAATCTAGTGAATGGTTCAACCGGAGTTGGAATTTATATTGCCTGGTTAAAAAAAAATTCACTTTGAATTAGATAGCAAAAAAGGGTATTTTTATCATCTGAGGCGAGCGTGGCAAACAGCCACAACCCGCCTAAGTAACAGTCCATCAATGAGATGGATTAAGGAGAGATGTGGGTACTTTCGATTTTGCTATACTTATAGGCCGCTTTCAGCCATTTCATATTGGTCATGAAAAATTATTCCGGCACGCAGCTGCCATTTCCAGACATGTAATAATTGTCATGGGCTCGCATAACAGCCCGGCCAGTATCCGTAATCCATGGGATAGCAGCACCAGGGAACATTTTATGCAGCTGTCGCTGCCCGATGTTGACCGTTCTAATTATACTGTCTGCTTTATAGCAGATTCAGCTTATAATTTCAATGACTGGTTAATGCGTGTACAAAAACAGGTTACTTCAATAACCGGCAAGAATGCCACAATTGCGATTGTTGGCCATTTTAAAGATGATACATCCTATTATCTAAGTTATTTTCCACAATGGAAATTGGAAGTTCTGCCCACTCAAGCCCAGGGACTGAGTTCAACTTCCATTCGCAATGCTTGTTTTGAAGGTAAGTTGTACAGCATAAAGGAGCTGGTTTCACCGGGGGTCTACGATGGACTTAATAACTGGATAACCACCAGTGAATTCCGTGAGCTTCAGGAAGAGTACCTTTTCATAAAAGATTACCGGCAAAAATGGCAGAATGCACCATCTGCACCCATATTTGTAACTGCAGAGGCAGTAGTGATGGCTTCGGGACATGTACTGGTGATTAAGCGACGCTTCAATCCAGGCAAGGGAAGGTATGCACTTCCCGGAGGATTTGTGAAACAGGATGAAACGGTTGAGCAGACCGCATTGCGGGAGTTGAAAAGCAATACTGATATAGGGGTTTCATATGAAGAGTTGGCCGGTTCTATCAAAATGACCCATGTTTTTGATCATCCGGCAAGGGACACCCGGGGAAGAGTGATTACCCATGCATTTATGCTCGATCTTGCAGTAAGAATGCTCCCGGATGTTGCAGCCCAGGATATGGCTTTGGAAGTAATGTGGTGCCCCTTATACCGTTTAGAGGAGCTGGAGAGTAATTTTTTCAGTGATCATGCACAGATTATCCGATTTTTCATAAACCGGATGCACTGATTTGTAAACCATTTCTTTTCAGGGATTTTAATATGAAAATAGCACTTGCCCAGATGAGGGTTATCCCAGGGCAACCATGGAAGAATTTTGAAAAAATGAAACTGTGGATTGAAGAGGCACGTGAAAAGCAATGCCAGATTATTGCATTTCCCGAGATGTGTGTGGGAGGTTATGTTCTGTCAGACCGCTGGACAGAAGACTCCTGGTGCAACCATCTCGCCTCGTTCAATAAACATTTATGCAATCTTTCTGAAAATATCATTATTATCTACGGAAATGTTTTTGTAGATAACACAAAGAAAAATAAAGATGGAAGGACAAGAAAATACAACGCCGGGTTTGCATGGTATAACGGTAAACCACTTAGCCGTCAGGGAGATCTTCCCGATGGGATTGTCATTAAAAGCCTTCTTCCCAATTACCGGATTTTTGATGACGAACGGTATTTTTTCTCTCTGCAGGAATATGCCCATGATACAGATACCCATATAGAAAATCTACTGCAGCCGTTTGAGGCAGTGATCGGGGGTGAAACGATACGTTTCGGAGTTGAGATTTGTGAAGACCTATGGTTCAATGATTACCGGTATAAAGGTAAAGCTCTTAATATTTCCAGATATCTTATTGATAATGGTGCCAGCTTTATATTCAATATTTCTTCTAGTCCATGGACTTATGGTAAAAACCGTGCGCGTAACAACCGGATTCAGGAGAGCTACCGGGATGCAGGCAGATTTGTTCCTTTTTACTATGTAAATTGTACCGGAGTGCAGAACAACGGTAAAAACATCATTGTATTTGATGGCGATTCGACTATTTACAATGAAAAAGCGGAAGTGGTGATGGCCAGTGCTGAACCGTTTGTGGAAGAACTCATGATACATTCCACCGGTGCCACTCTCAAGCCATTTTTAAAGGAACCATTACATCCCATCAAAGCCAAATACCAGGCGATTCTTGAGGGAATCAGGGGAATGGATGAGATCATGGGGAGTAGTACGTTTCCCTATATCGTAGGGGTGAGCGGAGGAATAGATTCAGCGCTGACCGTATGCCTTCTAAGTAAAGCCATAGGAAGCCATCGCGTTGTGGCATGTAATCTGCCTACAAAGTATAACAGTGAAATGACCAGAAAGATTGCAGCTAACCTGACTGGTAAACTTTGCATCAGCATGCATTGTATTCCCATTGAAGATTTGGTAACTGTAAACAACAGACTTCTTGATATATTTAATCCATGTGAGCTTAACCGGGAAAACATACAGGCAAAGATAAGAGGTACCAGCATTCTCTCCAATATTGCCGGAATTCTCAACGGAGTGATGACCTGTAATGGAAACAAGGTGGAGATAGCACTTGGCTATACCACTCTTTATGGAGATGTCAATGGTGCAATCGCCCCTCTGGGAGACCTTCTTAAAACAGAGATATTTGAAATGGCCTCTTTTCTGAACAGGGAGATATTTACCGAAGAAGTAATACCTGAAGCTCTGATTCCTGACCAATCATATCAATTTAAAGTCGCCCCGTCTGCGGAGTTAAGAGAAAATCAGATCGACCCCATGAAATGGGGCTATCACGATGCACTTATCCGGTCCTTTACTGATTATCAGAAAACCGGGGCAGAGACAATTCTGAAATGGTATCTGGACGGGGAACTCTGCCAGCGTCTGTCAATTCCGGAACAGTTATTGAAGAGATACGGACTCGATAATCCGCAGGTGTTTGTAGATGATCTGGAGTGGGTGGTTGGCAGTATCCAGAGATCTGTTTACAAGCGCATTCAATCCCCCCCCATAATAATTCTCAGCAAAAGCAGTTATGGATATGATATCCGGGAAAGCCAGCTGCCTGTTCATTTTACTGACAGATACAACCAGCTTAAAGAAATTCTTCTGAAAAGGAGCTGAAAAAAGCCTGTTTTAACGGTTAAAATGATTTCTACTAAAGCAAATCACTTTTCCGGATAATAATTTTGCGGACAAACCGCATTACATTTTAGATCACATCTTTCGCTTTATCAATAACTTATAACTGTTTTTCAGAAAACACCGGGATTCTGGCAACATTTTTTTAGCTGGGCTTCACCCCTGACTATTTATTATCTTCATAGTTTTGTTTGAACTTATTTACCATTTAGATATTATGAGATCAATATTGTCAAATAATATTACCAGATATTACATTTTCAATTTTTTCTCCCTTTTTATCCTTTTTGATGGCACACTGACCCTGTACTTTCAGCAAAAACTGGGGCTATCCTTTTATCAGGTCACCCTTACCTATGCAGTATTTGCACTACTGGTGGGAATTCTTGAAATCCCTACCGGTGTATTTGCAGACAAACTGGGATACAAAAAAACCATGGCAATTGCCAGTCTGTGCATGATTATTGCCGCAGTAGGCTACTCTTTATCTACTAATATTTATCATCTGATCCTGGTAGAAATTTTCTGGGCCCTGGGCTTCAGCCTCAACTCAGGCACCCAGGATTCCTTCCTTTACAATAGTTTAAAGGAAACCGGTGAACAAGACCGGTTCAACTCGATATTAGGCAGGGGAAATGCACTCATGTTTACAGGTCTGGCCACCAGCGCCATCCTGGGCGGGCTTCTTGCCAGATACGATCTTGCGCTGCCGGTCAGATTAGGTTTTCTGCCTCTGATTATTCCATTTCTGGTTGTACTTACCTTTAAAGAACCACAGATAGTCAGATCTGAACTCAATCATTTTCAGCATGTAAAAGAATCATTCAAGTTTATTCTTTTTCAACCGAAACTGCGTTTTATTCTCTTTTACATTGCGATTCTGGCTGTAGCATTTGAATCGGTATTTAAATTCTCCCAACCTTACATGCAACAGCTTGGAATACCCATTCCCTTTATCAGCATGTCTTTTTCCTGCAGTTATCTTCTGTCGGCAGGCGGAGCATTGGTTGGACAGGGACTCAACCGGTTTCTGGGAGAAAAGAAAATGTTTCTATTGCTGTACTTGTGCATTTTTATTACCCTGCTATTATTAAAGGTAAATACTATTTTTGCACTGATGGGGCTGGTGGTCCTTTCCCCGCTTTTTGAAGGCATTCATGGACCGGTCACCACAGGTTTTATCAACCGCCATACAAAGAGCAGAATCAGAGCTACTGTCAATTCTATAACCAACCTCTCCAGAAGCCTGATTACCGCCATAGCTCTACCCCTGTTTGGTATTATTGCAGAATACAGTATCACCCTGATATTCTTTATTAACGCCGCGGCGATTTTTATCGGATTCTTTGTGGTAAGGATCTGGTATAAAAAGCTCCACCACCAGCAGCTATCAACCTGACACTTTCAGAAAATTCTCTAATTCAACTGTAAAGTACGCCAGTTTCTGAATTGATCTATCATTTTCTGAAATATCAGCTCCGCCTTATCTTCCACTTCAGTGCTGCTTTTCATGGAAACCAGATATCTTACATCGATAAAACCATCTCCGGAGTTTCCTTTACAATAAAAAAGATCTGGACGTCTTCTGTTGACTCTCAAATCAAAAACAGCAAAGGCATCATACGCTCCAGGCAACTCCCGGTAGATACTTCTCTTATAGCATCTGACCGAAATCCCGTAGAGCGGTTTGATGTCCGTGACAACCCTCACTGCATCATATCTGTTCCCGATTAAAAAATACAGATAATCCTGTATTGATTGCTTTTTACCAGATGCATCTGCAACGACTTCCATCCGGGCTGCACTGGGCGTCTTCTGAAAATCGAAAAGAAGCGGATACCAGACCTTTTGATAAAATTCCTCCCTAATGTTCAAGACCAACCTTAAAGAGTCAATTTTGAAATACCTGAGTAGCACATGGGGTTTAAGAATATATTCGCCGTCAAAAACCAGCAGAGGAAATTCTCTCTTGCCTGACTTGTGCTCCAAAACACGCCAATTGTTTTTTTGAGCTACCATTTCAGAATCCTCTAAAACCGGACGCCATCCACTCCTTTTTCCACTTCCAAGAAAAAGCACCGAATCAATTCCTTCAAAACGGGGTGGAAGAAAACAGAGTGAAGATAGTTCTTTAAAGTCAGTCAAAAAACCGGTGTTTGAAATTGAACCGTTGATTCTGAGCGAATCAAGTATCCTGAAACCTTCAATTATCTTCGATCCCTTCACCAGATGAACTCCTCTGAGCCAGGCACTTTCTGAGATCTGTGGATATGTGGCCATTAGATGTAAAGCCAGGCTGTCACATTTTTTAAAGGCGCTATCTACTTCCAACTGATACAGATAATGCCAAAGCAGTGATTTTACCAGCGCAGAGGTATACTCCTTTTGCAAAGTTCTGCTATCATCTATAAATGACAATGATTTTCTGATACGCCTGATGACCAGATCTTTAGATACCGGATAATGCCAGTTTTTAACCCAGCGCTGACTGAAAGGTTCGATGCTATCTTTTACAAATGAAACAAATTCTGTCTAATGAAGTGAAAAACTGCTGTCAGGAATGTCTTTAATGGAAAAGGAGTGCAGGTTGCAAGCTGCAAAGAAAACTATCATAATGAATATCTTTAAGTTCAAAATACCACCATAGAAAGCAGGCAGGCAGTGAAAAAATCATACCAGAGCATTAATATAAGCTATTCACCCGTTAATTATGCTTAATCAATATAAATATTCCGGTTAAAAATACTCAAAATCTGTCATGCCCGAGTTGTTTTATCGGGCATCCCCTGAAAATATGAGGAAAAGATGAATTCCCCTCTTCCGAAGCACCTTCGTAATCCCGATCTGAAATATTTGGAACAGTGGAGATAGTAGGCAGGCGCAGAAATGACACATCAATCAGTTTGTGCTCTTATAAACAGATATCGGGTAAGTTACAGTCCCTTGTTAATTACTCGTACCGGAGAGCTTCAATCGGATCAAGTTTTGATGCTTTCACTGCCGGATACCAGCCAAAAAATATACCAGTAGCAGCACAGACCAGACTGGATAAAAAGATGGAATTAAAAGTTACCAATGTAGGCCATTTAAGTATCTGCCCTACTGCAAAACTCGCACCCAACCCCAGTAACAACCCCACAAAACCACCAGTCACACTTACAATAACTGCTTCAATTAAAAACTGCATCATTATGTCCAATCCCCGCGCCCCAACCGCCATCCTCAGACCAATCTCCCGGGTGCGTTCGGTAACCGAAACATACATGATATTCATGATACCAATACCGCCTACCAGAAGAGAAATTCCTGCAATGGAAGCCAGAAGGATGGTCAGAAGACGACTGGTGGAACTGATGGCTGTCAATAACTCCTGCTGCGAACGTACAGAAAAATCATCCTCAGCCGGGTTATTGATTCTGTGCTGCGCCCGAATGACCTCTTCCATTTCGGCCTTTGCAGCATCAGCATGCTTTTCACTCAAAGCAGACGCATAAATCGAGTTTATCCTGGTTCCGCCCTGAATCCTCTTCTGCACTGTGGTAAAAGGTGCAACGATTATGTCGTCCTGATCCTGACCAAATGTAGTCTGTCCTTTGGACGCAAGTACCCCAATTACTTTGAAAGGAATCTTTTTGAAGCGGATACTTTTCCCCACCGGGTCCTCACCATCCGGGAAAAGATTCTCCACAACAGTTTTTCCCAGAATGCAGACCTTTGCAGCACTGAGCACATCTTTAGGAGTAAACTTATCACCCGATTCAATAACCAGTTCACGAATCTGAAAATAACCGGTGTCCACACCATGCATCTGAGTGGACCAGTTGTTGGCTCCGGCAATCACCTGACCACTTCCGGAAACCAAAGGAGAAACAGCTTTGACTAACTTACAGTTGTTAAAAAGAGCATTCACATCATCTAAAGTTAAAGACTGGGCCGAGCCAGCTCCTCCCCGCGCAGGCCCTGATCGGAAAGAGCCCCCATGAACCATGAGCATATTTGAGCCCATCTTCCCTATCTCCTGCTGAATACTCTGTTTTGAGCCCTGTCCAATTGCCAGCATGGTGATTACCGACGCTACTCCGATAATGATTCCCAACATGGTAAGAAACATGCGGAATTTGTTTCTTCCAATCGCTTTGAGTGCTAAAAAAATTAATCTTATTAAACTCATATTCTTCCTGAAGTTTTCAGATTTCGTTATCTATGGGAAGCCCGGCAAGAGCTTCACTTGCACAAACCGGTTTCTCGATAATACGGTCGGATACTACTTTACCATCTCTTAAGCGTATACTTCGCGTGCTGAACAGTGCAATATCATTTTCATGTGTCACAAATACGATAGTCCGGCCCTTTTTATGGAGATCCTGGAATAAAGCCATAATCTCGTAGGAAGTCCTGGTGTCAAGATTTCCGGTAGCCTCATCTGCAAGCAGAACAACCGGATTATTTACCAAAGCCCTGGCAATTGCCACACGCTGCTGCTGTCCACCAGAGAGTTGATTGGGTTTGTGAAAAAGACGTTCCTTCAACCCCACCAGCTCCAGCGCCACTTCAGCCCGCCTGCGTCTTTCCTTGTCGCTTATTTCAGAATTGTAAAAAAGAGGCAGTTCAACATTTTCCAGCGAAGTTGTTCTGGGAAGCAGATTGTAGGACTGAAAAACAAAGCCGATTTTACGGTTACGCATGACAGCCAGCTGATTGCGGTTCATGCTGGAAACAGCTGTTCCATCCAGATAATACTCCCCTTTTGTGGGTCTGTCAAGACACCCCAGAATATTCAACAAGGTAGATTTTCCAGATCCGCTTGTGCCCATGATAGTGACAAATTCACCTGCTTTTATGGTGATATCAATACCTTTGAGCGCACGCACCGTTTCACTGCCCATGCAGAATTCACGACAGACATGTTCTATTTTAATAATAGCATCAGCCATTGCAGCATCTACTCTCCTATCTTATGCGGCGATTCCGTCCGGGACGCTGCGGCATGAATGGATTAACATTTTCAGAACCTGTTGAGGCTTTCTTACTGCCAAGCGCCTCATTTCTTATAGATAAAATCACTTCATCACCTTCTTTTAATCCGTCAATCACCTGAATATCCACTGCATCAGACAAACCGGTTTTTATGTGCACCGGAAAAATGGACTCACCCTTTTTTATCCACACAGTCCCTCTGTCTTTATGCGGTTGCATCTGTTCACCAGATTGTCTTCTTCTCATTCTGGCATTGGGAGCGATATTACCAGTTGGTGGCCTCAATGCCTGCTTTTTCTTTGTTGAATCACCGGTCATTTCACCGCCAGACTGCTTTTTGTCAATACCTTTACCTCTCAGTCTGCTTAACAGATCGTCATCAGGTCTGAATCTTAAAGCTTTTACAGGTACAGTTAATACGTCATGGACTTCATTTAAGAAAACGGTTATGGTGGCAGTCATTCCAGGCATCAGTTTCAGATCGGGATTTTGAGCCAGAATGGTCACGGTATAAGTAACTACATTGGAAGTCACGGTGGGTTCCAGCCGGACCTGAGAGACATTTCCATTAAAAGTGTCTTCCGGGAATGCATCTACTGTAAAGATGACCCGCTGCCCCTGTTTTACCTGCCCGATATCAGCCTCATCCACTGCTGCATACACTTCCATCTCAAGCAGATCCTGGGCAATCGTAAAAAGCGTAGGTGCATTGAGACTGGCTGCCACAGTCTGCCCCTCATCTACAGCTCTGGATAAGACGGTACCATTAATAGGTGAATAGATCGTTGCATAACTGAGATTGAGTTTTGCTTTATTCACTTCCGATAACGCTCTCTCCACATTAGTCTTTGCCCGCTCATATTCGTAACTGGCCTGATCGATCTCCTGTTGGCTGACCATGTTTTTTTCAAACAATTTACTGGTTCTTTCAAATTTCTGTTTCAGAAACGCCGCTTCGATCTGAGCACTCTTAAGAGCCACATTGCTCAAATCCAGTGTTGCCTGCAGGGTGGTTTTGTCCAGTTCTGCAAGAAGTTGCCCCTTTTGTACCGTTGAATTGTAATCAACATAGATTTTTTTGACTACTCCAGAGACCTGCGTACCAACCTCCACTTTGTCGATAGGCTCAACTGTGCCAGTTGCAGAAATTGTTTTAGCGATAGCCCCCCTGCCCACTGATGCAGTTTCAAAGGAGATCGGTTTCTCCGATTTTCTACCCCTTAACAGAAAGAAGGTGGCTAATAAGACCAGTAAAAAAAGTGGAATTAAAAACAGCCTTTTATGGCGAACCATGATCCTGATTCCTCTCTTTAGTTTTATATCTGAACCGGAATTCCCATATAGATATTAATCATCTGCATGGTCATCAATGCATTGATTTTTGATTCGAGTTGTTCCCTCAAAGATACCAGCCAGGCATTTTTCTCTATTAACAGATCTGTGGAGTTGATCATACCCAGTTTAAATTGTTCCTGAGCGATTTCATAGCTTTGCAGTGCTTTTTGATATTGCACCTGCGCCGCTTTTAACCTGCTTCTGGAAGCCTCTGCATTGTAAAATGCATCCTGGACCTCCTCCTGCAGCGTTTTACGCTCTTCCATTAAAGCCAACTCTGCCTGTCTAACACTAATTCTGGCCTTTTCCACGTTTGTTTTGTTCTGCCGGTTATCGTAAATGGGGATACTTAAACTAGCACCAAAATTAAAATTCACCTTATCGGTTACCTGATCTGCGAATGAATACTTAAAATCATTTTTGGTCGAAAGTCCTGCACTGATACTAAGTGACGGGAAATATCCGGCCATCGCCTTTTTGATTCCCAACACAGCAATATCTCTGCTCAGTTTACTGCTTGCCACTCCCGGCATATTCTCCAGAGCGGCAGAGTAGATCTGTTCTATGTCAGGGATCGGCTCCAGTGAGATGGAATCAGAAAGATCTGGAAACCGTAGATCTATCAGGGTGTCTGCAGAGAGCTCCAGCAGCGAATTTAGTGCACGCTGTTTCTGCTTAAGACTGTTGGTGGCTGTAACCACATTGTACTCATCGGTAGCTAAAGATGCTTCCATTCTGGCCAGATCAATCCTAGTGGCAGACCCTACTGAAAGCAGCTCTTTTATCCTGTCTCTTTGCACCACCGATGCATCGCGGGCAATAATTGAACTTTGCAGAGCCTCTCTGGCATAAAAGACCTGAAGAAAAGCATTGGTTACATTCTTTATCAGATTAATCTGCTGAGATTTTATCGATTCATCACTTTTCTCAATCTCAAGCTGTTTCATCTGAATATCCGTACGAATGGCAGTTCCTTTAAAAACCGTCCATCTGGCACTTGCTGAATAACTCATATCCTGAGATTCTCTTTTCAGAGTGTCGTCATTTATATCTGGCGATAAAGAGTAACCTACACTGCCATTAAGGCTTGGATACTGTGCCGCTTTAGCCGCTTTATAGGATAAGTCTGAACCAGACCGGTCCAGCTTCAATCTCTTCACCTGAAGATTATTCTCCAAAGCATAATTAATGCACCTTTGAAGATCCCAACTCTCTTTCTGAGCCGCTTCAGAAAGATTAACGAAAAACAGTAACGATGTTATCAGAATCATTTTAACCATAAAGGCTGCCTGTTTTATAATTTTAATCAAACCAAACGAATATTGTTTAGATTCACAAATTCCGGTTCTTATTACAAATTTTTTTCAGAATCGGTGAGTATCCATCGCTCCGGGGATATTTTCAATTGACAGTACACTGGAATCGATTGTATATGGTCGGATTTAATTTATCAGCAGAAAACCATCCGATTCAGACCAAAAATACCTTAAAGCAGTGTCAGAATTCAATTTTTCTGTTCATGTAAATTCACGCGAATTGGTCAATACGGGATCTGTCTGAGATATGGATGCCGGACAAAAGATTCATCCGGCTCTTCTGTATGTCAATTTGTCTTTTTCTCTAACAGCAGTATATAATGACAGTAACATCCATCCTTATTCAGTCCGTCAAGGTTTATCTTGTAAAGTGTGGGCTGCAGATTGTTACAATTTGACAAGATTCTTTCTTTGAAAGAATCCAGGCTGTAGAATCTGGCATAACTGACCTTCAAATTTCTGACATACCTGATCTGGGCTCCCTCTTTATCTTTAATAGACAGACTGCACTCAAGAGTGGGATCCTGAAAAATGCAGTATTTATCTATCAGATAGAACGGAGCAATAAGCACTTTCCCACCCACCTTTAAAATTCTGGCAGATTCCTTAATAAAACCAATATCACTCCCGTAAGCAAAATGTTCGAACGAACAATGCAATGTCATTTTTGAAACAAAATTATCTGCAAGACCAGTATCACTGGCGTCACACCCGATCGATTCTCCATGGATACCAGGCTCAAAAGCCAAATCCATTTTATATGAAGGAATCTTGTATTTATCTTTTACAATGTCCTTAACAGGAGAAGTATTACTTGCCACATCGATAAAAACATCATCACTGTTAATACCCAGTAACTCAAAAGACAGAAAGTGCTGAAGCAATTTCTCTTTCTTATGTTCCTTCCATCCGGTAAGTCCACCTTCATAGTAGTTCTGATAATACATTTTTGTAGCTTTAATGTACTCTTCAAATTTACCGACATCCACCTTGTACTCTTTTAATGACAGATATTGCGTTTTTTGTAAGTCGCTCCATACCTTCTCAACAGAATCTGA
Organism: Fibrobacterota bacterium; assembly: GCA_023436145.1. GTDB lineage: Bacteria > Fibrobacterota > Chitinivibrionia > Chitinivibrionales > Chitinispirillaceae > JAAYPC01. The sequence continues at coordinate 33,643 of JAEZKP010000030.1, forward strand.
AAACCGATTTGATTTATCGGTTTTTACAACCGGATTCATCTGATAAAATATCAACCAGCCCAGATTGTTACGTGCTATACATGATCTCAGTTTGAAATGAACAAAAACCAATGACTTTTGCAAACCATTATTCTTGCAATACGACAAAAGATTAGTTGCTCTTTTAGATAACATTCCTTCCCCTTTATGTATAAGGTTTACCATTTATCTACTCACAGTATCCAGCTAAACATAGTGGGCAATTCGATGGACTATATTCTAACAATTCCGGTTTTACTCATTACTGTTTCATTTTTTTTGCCAAACAGGAAAAAAGAAATGGCCCTTCTTCTGGAATTTTATCTCCACAAAAGGGGGGGTATTGTAATTGATCATTATCAGCACAGTGCAAATCCAATTCCAGTTGTCATGTTATTGCGGAATCCAGAACTTCTCAAAAGGAGATTTCTCCTTCATTTTCAGGCTCAACCAACTGCTAAGTTTGCGATGTCAACAGTCCAAATCGTACCTTCCTAAAGGTAAATTACTGTTTTAGCCTTTTCCGGCTATCTTATCTGAATACCGCAGACTGTGAATTTAATGAAGTAATATTTACATAGCTGACAGAAGGATCGGATAATTGCGCAGCACTGAAAAATAAAGAAGGTGTCCGTTCTGCCTTGATTTGAACTCCCATAATCTCCGGACACATTTACGCATTTTAAACCAGAAAAGCATTCCTGAGATGATCAATCTTATCACCAATGATGGAAATGACGTCGAAACGACATGGACTTCCGGTCAAATTGTGTTCTGTCAGATATTGGAGAGCAACACGGGCAAGTGTTCGTTGTTTTGCAGGAGTAACCCAATAAAAAGGATTACCCAATGAAGAATTTCTGGAGGATTTGACTTCTATAAAAACAATCACCCCATCAGGATCTCTGGCTATACAGTCTATCTCCCCTCTTTTGGATCGAAACTTTCTGCAAATTACAGTATAGCCATTTGATAAAAGGTGCTGTGCTGCCAGCTCCTCCCCCCGATCCCCTTTCTGATGAGTATTCAGATCAGGATTCATAGCTATTTACCTGTATTTTATCAGGGATGATTAAAAATGTGATGAAACAAAACAGCACCAACTGCACCAATCATAAGCCAGGTGAGCCACTGCATCTTCACCATCTCAACCCAATACCCTAAAGAAAACAGCGGATAGCTGCCTGTTTTGCCCCCACTTCTGCGTTCAGCGCTTCTGCGATCAGTAATCCGCCGGTCAAAAGAATCCTGCTTCTTTCTTTCAGAAGAGCTGCTTGCAGTGCTGATGCGAACGGCTGAACTTTCCACCTTTTCATCCAGATCAACCGAATCAAGATGGTCCAGCATCTCCTCAACAGTGGTGTATCGGTCGTGCTTGTTTTTTTTAAGAGCCTTAAGAATTATCAATTCCAGACGTTTGGGAGTATCTTTACGTTTGGTGGATGGAGGAACCGGAAGCTCATGAACCTGCTTGTAAGCAACAGCCATGGGATTATTCCCTGTAAATGGAGGATGCCTGGTAACCATCTCATACATCACCACCCCCAGAGAGTAGATATCGGTTTGGGCATCCAATGCTTTTCCCTGAGCCTGTTCAGGAGACATATATTCAGGAGTGCCAACCGCAGAACCGGTCATGGTGATGTTGGAGCCCGAGAAGATTTTGGCAATCCCAAAATCGCTTAACCGTGCAACCCCGTTTTTTTCCAGAAGTACATTCTGGGGTTTAATATCCCTGTGAATAATATTGCAACTATGAGCGTAACGCAAACCACGGCAGATCTGTTTTGAGAGATCGATTATTTCTGTCAGGGGAAGCATTTTGTTTTCTGCAATATATCTGCCCAGATCGGTCCCATCAACATATTGCATGGCAAAATACTGCAAACCATTTTCCTCGCCGTAATCAAAGATACTAACCACATTATGATGCTGAAGCAGAGAAATAGCCTTTGCCTCAATTTCAAAACGTCTTAAGAATTCGCCGTCTCTGGATAAATTTGGAGGAAGCACCTTTAATGCCACAATCCGATTAAGCGGTTCCTGGATGGCTTTGTAAATATCCCCCATCCCGCCTTTTCCAATTTTACCCAGAATCTTATAATGCCCGATTCTTGCAGGGATAGTATCAGTAGCTTTGTTTTTCAGCATATTCATAGGAAAGTCCAATGATTAAAGCGATGCAGAAATTGCTCTATGAATTAAAATAATTACTGGCCTGGGTTTGTATCATGCCGGTTTGTTTATTTCTGAAGTCACTAACTTAATCACCTCATCCACCGCTCTGTTAAAATCATCATTAACGATGGTATATTCGTATTTTCCCTGAGTTGACGCGAAATCAATCTCTGTGGAAGCATTTCTAAGTCGAACTCTAATAATTTCATCATCATCGCTGTTCCGGCCCCGCAGCCTTCTTTCCAGTTCAGCCATACTGGGAGGGACAATCAAAATACCTACGGCTTCGGGATATAACTTATCAAACTGTTTTTTCCCGAAAACATCAATATCCATTATGATGTGTAAACCTTGTTCCACTGTAGTATCTATAAAACTGCGAGGAGTCCCGTAATAGTTTTCATGTACCACTGCCCACTCTGCAAAAGCCTGTTGATCTATCATTTTTTTGAACTCTTCAACAGACATAAAAAAGTAGTGTTTCCCGTTGATTTCCCCGGGACGAGGTTTTCTGGTTGTTGCAGAGATCGAATAAACCAGATTTGGAACACTTGCTTTAAGCTTGTTTAGAATTGTGGTTTTTCCTGCACCGGAGGGAGCAGAAAACACAAATATTTTTCCTTTTTGTTTTTTCATTATTCTTAAGATTCTGCTTTGGTTTTAAGCTCTTTCTGGTACTTGTTACCTTCCATTAATATTAATCGTACCTCAAGGGCTTCCTTTTTCAGCTCCAGTTCTTTTTCCAACAGATAATGGATTTTAATCACCAGGTTGATCATATTATTGATGGTTTTACTGATCACCAGAAACAGTATAAAAACCACAAAAAGCGTAATTAGTGCAAGAATTATGTGCCCTGCCATAAACCTCCCGATAAATATGACCCATCAGTACAAAGATACATCGCGAACAGGATTAAAAAAATAAAAGGAAGACTGAAAAAGTCTGGGACCTGTTTTTCCCAGGATTCCCTGCCGGGGCATAAATTTTGATACTTTTTTCCAGGGGAAACCGTATTACTATTATATATAGCTTTAAAGGGAAAAAAGGATTTTGTATAGATTTGATTTATCCTTGACCGCGATCATGCCGGAGTGCTATTTTATGAAATTCAAAAAAATTGCTATTTTCTAAGAAGGAAAAAATAATGAAAGAAAAGATTCATCCCAAGTACGAATCAGTAACATTCACCTGCTCATGTGGAAATACCATCGAAACCAAAGCTACCATAGGCAGTCGTCATATCGATATTTGCAGTGAATGTCACCCTTTCTATACCGGCAAACAGAAACTTATTGATAGTGCCGGTAGAGTCGATCGGTTCCGCAAACGTTATCAGAAAACGAAACAGGAATCGTAAAAACCATTTCTGGTTGCAGATTTTCGGGACAGAAGTGGCCTTTACCCTTCTGTCCCTTTTTTATGTTATAAATAAAGCTATCGGTTCAGTTCTAGCTGAAACGGACTTATATAAAGAGGATTCGCTGCTGCACACCCGCAATTGATCAGGCCTGATGTCTAAAGACTGCAAACCAGAAAGTCACTGAGAGGCCTGGCTCGAACAGATATGCGAATCACCTGAAATTGATCTGGTTCAACCACACGAACTTTCTTGATAAGCGATCTTTAGATAAGGGCATTCTGATGAAAACTACGACATTTATGAGCTGGATTTTTCAAGTTCCAGCAAACATGCTTTCTCTTTTGGCAGCCAAGAAAAACACAGTAGGCGGGCAAGCTATCCTGGAAGGTGTAATGATGCGTGGCAAGGAGAAGGTGTCCTGGGCTGTAAGAAAGAGCTCCGGAGAAATTATCGTTGAGCAGTTTCCATTCTCATCGGTATGCAGAAAGCACAAATTTCTGGCTAGCCCCATCTTGAGAGGTGCGGTTAATCTTTATGAATCTATGGTCCTGGGATACAAGGCATTATCCCGCTCGGCCGACATCTTGGAAGAAAGTGAAAAACAAAAACAACCGGAAAACAATTCCAGGTCAAACCAATTAAAAGAGAATTTCTACACAATAATTACTTTAGTGATCTCTCTTCTGTTTGCAATGGGTTTATTCATGTATGCACCGATGTGGATATTTTCCCATTTTGTACCTAAAGAATCCGCACTTTTGTTTAACACCCTTTCAGGGACTCTCCGGATTGTATTAATGCTGGCATACATGGTTTCCATAAGTTTTATGAAAGATATCCGCAGGCTGTTTGAATATCATGGTGCAGAGCATAAAGCCATCTTCACCTTCGAAGATGGGAAAGAGCTGAATATGGAAAACATGCGCTCCTACTCTACAGTTCATCCCCGTTGCGGTACCAGTTTTCTTCTGCTGGTGGGAATAATCTGTGTTTTTCTCTTTTCAATTATTGATGCACTGTTTATTCAGTTTATAGGACCATTTCCCAATGTTTTCAGTCGCTTTCTCTTACACATTTTGTTAATTCCACTGGTAGGTGGAACCTCCTATGAAGTTTTAAAATTCTCCGACCGCTTCCAACATATTGGCATAGTCAGTCTATTGATCAAGCCTGGTTTGTGGCTTCAGAAAATAACCACCAGAGAACCGGATGATAAACAGATGGAAGTGGCATCACTGGCATTGAGGGCAGTAATATGATAATGCAGGATAAAGTTGATGCAGTGTTTAGACGGCATAAAGAACTGGAGCAAATGCTGGCATCCTCTGAAGTGGCCTCTGATCCATCAAAAATGGAAAAAATCGGAAGAGAGTATAATAATATTCATAAGAATATTCCGGTTTTTAAAAAATATATGGAAACTGTACAATCTATTCAGGATGCCTCAGAGCTGTTACGTAATGAGTCAGATCCGGAACTGCTGGAACTTGCCCAGGAGGAGATGCGTGCAAATGAGAATCTGCTTCCTGAGCTGGAACAACAGGTTAAACGACTTCTGGTTCCCCGGGATCCCAAAGATCTTAAAAATGCCATAATAGAAATACGGGCAGGAACGGGAGGAACCGAAGCAGGTATTTTCGGTGCTGATTTATATCGTATGTACACTCATTTTATAGAGCAGAAAAACTGGAGTTACGAGATTCTAGGTTCAAGTTATGGAGATCTGGGTGCCATAAAGGAGATCATTTTACTGGTAAAGGGTGAAAATGCCTATGGTACATTAAAATATGAATCTGGAGTGCATCGTGTACAGAGAGTGCCTCAGACTGAAGCTCAGGGCAGGATACACACTTCGGCTGCATCGGTGGCCGTTTTTCCGGAAGCGGATGAATTTGAAATCGATATTAACCCTAATGAGTTAAGAATCGATCTTTACTGCTCAAGCGGTCCGGGCGGACAATCTGTAAACACCACTTATTCTGCGGTGCGTATTGTACATATACCCACAGGGATTACAGTGACCTGTCAGGATGAAAAATCGCAGCACAAAAATAAAGCTAAAGCACTCAAAGTTCTTCAGACCCGACTTTACGAACAAAAGCTGGCAGAAATCGAAGCAGAAGAATCTGCAGCCAGAAAGAATATGGTCAGCACCGGGGATCGTAGTGCAAAAATTCGTACCTATAACTTCCCGCAGAACCGTGTCACTGATCATCGGATAAATCTTACCCTTTACAGTCTGGATAAAGTTATTGACGGTGACCTCCAGGAACTCATAGATTCACTGGCAGTAGCTGACCTCAATGAGCGAATTCAGCAATCCGGCTTATAATGCCGGATGCTTAAGAGCATCTGCGTTTTAAAACCAACCCTGCTCAAAAGAGAAGATTATGACTATACGTGAAGCACTCTTTTTCCTTAGAAAAGAACTCTCCACTACTCTGGGCAGTTTTGCACAACCACAATCAGAAGAAATACTGCAATTCATTTTAAACTGTACCCGTTCAGAATTGTTCCTTTCATCAGATCGTAACCTCAGCCAGTTTCAAAAAAATCAGTTAACTGACATTTTAAAACGCCGCCTTAAAGGAGAACCTCTTGCCTATATATTGGGGAAAACCTTTTTTTATTCCAGAGAGTTTTCAGTTTCCAGAAATACACTTATCCCCAGACCTGATACCGAAATTCTGGTAGAGAAGGTGCTTTTGAATGAAAAACAAAACATAGCCTGTTTTGTGGATATAGGGATAGGGTCAGGAATCATTTCATCAATTCTGACAGAGGAGAGACCTCAGTGGAGAGCATTGGGTATCGATATCTCCTTAGAAACACTGAAAGTGGCCAAAAAGAATATAACCACACCAGTTTTACTGCTCTGCTCTGATCTTTTTTCTGCCTTAAAGTCTTCAGTACTTTTCGACTTTATTGTGAGCAATCCACCATATATCTCCTTGGATGAGATGAATGTACTGGATCCGGAAGTAAAAGATTTCGAGCCACACCTGGCACTCTATGGAGGAAAGGATGGTCTGGATTTTTATCGCAAACTATCCACAGATGGCAAAGAAGTGCTCAGGGAACATGGTAGGATATACTGTGAAATAGGATATAATCAACAGGATTCAGTAAAAGACATATTCAGCCGTGCAGGATGGAAAGAGATCAGTATAACAAAAGACCTCTCCGGCCATCCCCGGGTGCTACGTGCGGTTAGTGGAGAAAGAGTACTATGAGTCCGCAATTGCAGAGCCCGTTACCACAATGGCTCGGAAGCAGCCTCACTGTAAGATTTCTCTCCAAAATCTATGGTTCAATAATAAAAAGACGAAATTTAAACTTTGACAGAAACCCATCACTTTCCTACAAATCCCGATTTCCGGTTATTAGTGTGGGAGGGATCAGAGCGGGCGGTACCGGAAAGACTCCACTCACAATGCATATAGCCCAACAACTTGTCTCTCAACAACTCAACGTTGCTTTCCTTTCAAGAGGATACCGGAGGAGGTCTAAGGAAGATCAAATCGTTCTTCCCTATGAAAAAGCGAACTGGGAGTTGATTGGTGATGAACCCGCCATGTTGCATGGCAATATTCCACAATCTTTTCTGGCTGTAAGTTCCTCCAGAACCAGAAGTGCGCAGAGATTGGAACAGTTGGCCCCACCCAATACGGTTTTACTGCTGGATGATGGGTTTCAACATCGCAATTTAAAAAGAGACCTGGATATTGTCTGTTTGAATGAGACCATTCTATCCGAAACACTTTTACCAGCAGGCTATCTTCGGGAGCCTCTGGAATCCCTAAACCGGGCACAGGCTCTGGTGCTCACAGGATCTAAAGAACGTCTTTCTGCATTGCAGGAAGTTGCATCAGTTATAAAAACAAGGTTTCCAGGTATTGAAGTTTTTGTGGCAGTTCAAATTGTGGATTGCTGGGTGAACGCATCTACCGGACAGGAGCAATTGGAACCCCCATTAAAAGAGCCGGTGGCGTTTTGTGGGATTGCCCGTCCCCATCGTTTTTTCCAGCTGCTTGATTCTCAGGGGGTCCATCCGGTGAAAAAGATGGTCTTCCCTGATCATCATCGGTTCTCTCGATATGATATTGAATCAATCCACAAATTATATTCTCATGGTTTAGTAACAACTGAAAAAGATGCATTTCGCTTAAGGAATAATAATTTTGTACCTGAGCAGAAATTGTGGTATCTTAAGATAAAAATTCAGTTTGAGTCCGAAAGCCTATTAAACCGTTTTAATATACTGATCAGCAATGTCGCGCTTAATAATTAAAAAGGAGGAGCTCTTCATGAGATTGGTAAAATTTTCAGTAGTCCTGGCACTGCTCTCAACTATGGTTCTTTTTTCCTCAGGGATGGCCCAGGAACAGAAAAAAGAAAACACAAAGTACTTTGAAGTAAAAACCCCGATAGCCAATGTATACAAAGCGTTGGATCCCAAGTCAGAAATCATCAAACAGGTTATGGTTGGTGAACGTCTGGAAATTATAGGGGAAGGAACATCATGGCATAATGTGCTAGTCGATTCAAAAAGCGGTTGGATAGAAAACCAGGCAGGAAAAATTGTACATGGGAAAAAAGGTTTTCCTGTTTTCAGCTTTCTTTTTCTGCTGATAATAATCGGCGGAACCGGGGCATTTGTATATTTAAGAATAACCAATGTTAAAGCGACAGAAGTCGAAGAAGCATAAGCGATTTATTTGACTATGAAATTGAGCTGCTGGCGGATCACTGCATCTTTTCTGCTTATTTTTTCTTTCGCATTTGCTCAGGAGCAGCAGGTTGAGATCAGTGATTTCTTTGCAAAAGTTTATCTGGCACCAACCACCAGTTCCAGATTTATCGGACTGGCTCAGAAAGGTGAAACCTATACTGTATTAGAAACCAGAGAATCCTGGCTGCGGATACGATTCAAAAACGCAGTAGGCTGGGTTCAACAGTCACAGGTACAGAAACCCGGAACTCAGGCCGCATCAGTTCAATCTGGTGCGGCTGAGTCAACCGTTCAGGCCAATGATACCCAATTCAGCAACCCGCCAGTTGCTGCAGTTACTGACACGCAAAACGCAACCGCTCCGGAAGTAGCCTCCAGAACTGAGCAGAAACCGATAGTTGCAACCAGCGCCCAGAAACCGCAAAGTTCTTCAGCTACAAAATCTTCCTCAAAACCGGAAAAAACAGAAACCGAAACATCTGCCCCTAATAGGGAGCCCAAACGCAGAAACTGGTTCAGTCAACAGAATTTCCTGAACAATCTTCCAACCAACCAGCAGATTGAGGATCTGGATATCAAATATTTTCAGGTAACTTTTGGTCCATCCAGAGTTCTACTTTATTTAAATCCCGATGCCCCTATTCTTGGGATGGCAAAAAAAGGAGAGGTCCTGCCTCTGGTAGGAGAGGGGGACTCCTGGTGTAAGGTGGCGTATGCCGATACAGTTGGATGGATTGAGAGAAAAAATGGAAAAATCATCGATGCTCCAAAGTCTATGCTGGCTACTGACTTTATGTTTTTCGGGGCAATACTTCTTATATTAGGTATTCTGATCTCACTACTACTGGTAATTCTTTCTATACTGAGAAAAAAACGAAACTCAAGACTAAAAGAAACTGCTGCTATTCAAAAAAATGTGCTTATAATTGCAAAAACAAATAAGACAATTCAATACACACTCACTGATACCACAACTACTTTAGAGCGCTGCTTTGCTGAAATCGGCTTCGATATTTCAGTTGCAAAGGACCCGGCATCTATAAGAAGCGTTATTGAAAACAAGAAAATCGACATTCTACTGATTGACTGGAGATTTGAACGTAATATCTTTTCTTTTACAGAACGCCTCTTCAGTGCGGTCCCAAATGCAAATAGCATTTTATGCATCGTTTATAACACTTCTGATCCTTCTGTTATGCGGCCGGGAAGGGTGCTTTCAAATACAGCATTTCTTGGGCAGAACTTCTCAGACAGGGACATTTTTAAACTGGTTACTCCATTGATAATTTCTGAAAGTTCAAAGAACGTTCAAAAAAGCATGCAATCATCTGCCCTGCAAGGCAATATTGCCGATGGTAATCTACTGGAAGTATTGCAATTCATTGAAATTGGAAGTAAAACCGGTTGTCTGCTTATCGAAACTGACCGTCCTTTCGGTCTTATCTATTTTCTGAATGGTCGGATTATCTATGCCGCAACTGCTCAGGAAATAACCGGAAAAGATGCAGTTTTTATGATCTTAAATCTAAAGGATGGCAATTTCAGGTTTATCCTCAATCGCAGGCCTAAATCCAGCAATGTAAATCTTTCGACACTGGAAATTCTGATGGAATGGACCAAGGCTGTAGATGAAGCTAATGGGCATTGATTATGGGCTTAGGCGTGTAGGAGTCGCGGTTACCGATGAACATGGATTGGCCATCAGAGGACTCGCCACCATCGACCGCAATAAGAACCCGGATCTGATCTCTTCTATACTCTCCCTTATTAACCAGGAAAAACCGGAATTACTGGTAGTCGGACTTCCCCTTGACTTCAATGATGCAGAAACTGTAATGTCTAAAGAGATTCGATCTTTTGCAGAAAAACTACAGATCAGTTCAGGACTACCGGTCAATTTTGTTGATGAGAGTTACTCCTCTAAAAAAGCGGCAGAACTGATGAGATTCCGAAAAAAAAAGATGCGAAAAGACAAAGCAGCTATTGACCGGCTGGCTGCCTGTCTGATACTCCAATCGTATCGTGAGGATCAGGGGTGGGAATATTAAAATCATATGTTTTCCGGTTAATCGCTGTAACTGCTATTCTCCTTTTCCAATTTTGCACCACTACTGTTGCCCCATCCTCCATTTTGCCCAAGCCTGAGATTGAGACTGTACGATTAAATATTTCACCCAAATTCCAGGAATCAATCCATATACACTGGTCGATGCCACAACAGAGCCATTCTGAAATTGATTCCTATACTCTGCTGAGAATGTTTGATGCAGATACCTTTTTTAGTGTACTCTCAGAAAACATACCTGCCGACACTTTTAATTTTCATGACAACCTGGACCCTGTTTTGTTCCCGGTTTCCAGTGCAGAAAGAAATCCTGTTTACTACCGGATTTTTGCCATAGATCAATCAGGCCGTTGTGGTGACACATCAGAACCATGCACTCTGTATCTGGTCCAGCAGCCAACTTTTTTGAGCTTCGATACTCTCACCGGTTGCCTGAGCTGGTCTTCCAATGTTAATTTCGGCGGGGTGCTTTCCTATTGTAAAATATGGAAAGACTCAATGGCTCAGAGCATAACAGGACTGGAAATACCACGTTACCCTCAGACAGATAAACCGGCTGTTTTTACGACCTGTTTTCCGGCAGGCACCATAAATGGTGGACGCTGGTTTTTTGCCTTATTCATCAGAAGCTCAGAGCACTATTCCTTAAGAATCGGGTACTTCGATGTTCCATAAAAAAATTAGTTCTTCGATGGCCATTTCTGTTCCGGTTCTGCTCATTCTTGCATTTACTTTTCACAACATTGAAGCTGCAGAAATTCAATTCCGAATCAAATCATTCAGGGACAATGAAATTTCTGTTGATTTTACTGTAGAGAAAGAAGCTTCTGAAAAACAATACTACTTCGCATATCCGGATCCAATGGAATTTAATGCAGATGCAGCTATATCTATCGGTCTGACAAATATACAAAGCCCGATTTCTGTTCCAGTAAAAAAAATCTCCAATACCTATTCAGGAAAAACCCGGCTGCAATGGTGCGCGTTCAGTCTTGAAAATGTTACGGCTGGTTATCCGCTGCACGGAACTATAATCATCCGGTATAACATTCCCTTATTCAAAGCTGTGAGTGGTAAAGACATTTTCATTAAAAATGGAATCATCAGAGCTCCATTTAATCTTCCGCTTTCAAAAATCCGGACTACGACTGCAACTTTACCCTTTTCAACAGGAATCAAAATCGAAGTATCTGAAGACGGAATTTACAGCATCTCCTCATCACGACTCATTTCCATGGGTGTTCCTGTTGATAAAATTCCATCCAGAACATACCGGCTTTTTAATAACGGTAAAGAAATACCAATTTACATATCCAATTCACAGAGAAACAATCTCTCCTCGGATGACTTCCTGCTGTTTTATGGTCAACACCTCAGAGGAAGATATAGTGAATATGAACAGTTCAGTAATACCAATGTCTACTGGCTGACCTGGGGAAAAACTGCCGGTGCCAGAGTAGCAGAGATCTCCGGAGAGCGCCAGAAAAGTCTGACCGATTACACCAGTTCAGATCTGGTTAAAGCCACTCACTTCCATGATACAGTGCATTTCGAGGTGGATACTGATATCAGATATCTCGGCAATGTGGATGACGTGCCAACAGAAGAGATAACTGATCAACCTGATGCAGACACATCTCTGGATAACTGGTACTGGGGGTTTATTGGTGAAGAGGAATTAACCACTTATAAGATAGTAGTTCCATCACCGGGAGCAACAGGACTTGCCAAACTGCAGATTTCACTCACCGGGCTTTCCAGTCTTGACAGTGTTAATAATGACCATCAGGTCCGGATACTGATTAACAACAATCCAGCAGGAAATAAAAACATGGCGACCTGGGATGGTCAGAGAAGATTTCTTTTCACCAGCGACGCTTTCCCCATAACGCAACTTAAACCGGGTTTAAACGAGATCAGTTTTCTCTGCCCTTCACGTGGTTTTGCAGACCGCTCAGCGCTGAACTGGATCAGGCTGGAATACACCCGCAATTATCAGTCAGTAGGTGACAAGTTAAAATTTAAAAACAGCACAGATGGAATCGGTGTCCCTGTGGAATATCAACTCAGCGGTTTTTCAAACGATCAACTCGAACTGTGGGATATTGACCAGAACCGGTTCTTCACCAGATTTTCAGTTTACCAGGGTTCCGGTAATCAGCGAAATACATATACTATTGCTTTTCAGGACAGTATCAGTAATAATACCACCTATCTTGCCCAATCCAGGCATTTGCGTCGTGAACCATCACTGATGATCCCTGACACCATTAAGACCGACTGGGAAAAGTTTGCTGGTTGCCAATATGTGGTGATAAGTGCAGACTCATTCAGAAGCGAACTGGAACCTTTGATTCAGTTTCACAACACCAGAGGCCTGCGCACAGCATTTGTCAGCATCGATGACATATACAACTATTTTTCTGCCGGGATTCGTGATCCTGAAAGTATCAGGACCTTTTTGCAATACCTTTTCTCCATTTCAGGAGCCAACCCGCCACGCTATCTGCTTCTGGGTGGTGACACTTCCCACGATCTTGACAAAAAGAACCGCAGTCGCAACATTGTCCCAACTCATCTCAGCAGAATTCCCGGGTGGGGACCCGCTGCAGATGATGGATATTTTGCTACGGTCTGGGGTGATGATAATTTCCCGGACCTTTTAGTGGGGCGTTTTCCAGCTCAAGACAAAAATCAGATGCGCTTTATGGTAGAAAAAACAATCCGTTACACCAAAACACCTCAAAGAGGATTCTGGCGTGACAACATGCTCATGCTGGGAGGTGGAGAAACCGATTTTACCAGATTCAATGAAGAGTCAATTAACGATGTCATCCGGCATAAAATGAATATTACCCGTATCGATGCAGATTCCGGGTCTCTGTTTTATAAAGATGGCACAGCTGCATCCAAAATTATCGCAGATAAAATTAACTCAGGCGTATTTCTGATCAATTTCAATGGGCATGGAGGAGGCAATATCTGGTCAGATAATAACTTCTTCGGTTATAAAGATCTAACCAGACTTTACAATGGTCAATGGGGCAATTCCGGACACCTCCCACTGGTCTTAAGCTTTACCTGTCTTACCGGTTTTTTTGAAAGTGTTTCCTACCGTTCCCTGGGTGAGGAATTTTTAAGAAACAGTCCTCATGGTTGTATAGCTTTTTATGGAGCATCAGCCTATACTTCCATGAAAGGCAATCTTATAATGAACAAACTGATGCTGGAAACTGCTTTCGCTGGGGAAACAGAGACTGTAGGCGAACTGATAGATTACTGTGAGATGAGTATGATAGTGAGATACGGCTTTCAGTACCTGCCACTGATCCGGCAATATAACCTGCTGGGCGATCCTGCTATTCCATGGAAACTGACAGCAGACACTCTTGATATGCGTCTGCATGCCGCTTCGCTTAAAGATAATGACAGTTTGAAACTGCACTGCAACACTGCGCCGGTTATGAAAGGTAATATAAAAGTAACTGTAAATACCGGCACGGATCAATGGTATCAGAGTATTGAGCCTATTACTGAGGGAACTTATTCAGCAACTTATCCTTTAAAAAAGGATATTGCCTCAACCGCCGGAACAGTAAGAGCATACGCCTGGAACGATTCCACAGAGGTGCGTGGGTGGCTTTACTTCAGTAAAGACAGCATTTTAGTATATGAAGTGGAGATTTCTCCTCCTGAGCCATATTCAGGTGATAGCGTATCAGTGTCCTGCAGATTATCCGTAGACTCATCCATGATGCCTGCCGAGGTTTATTGCAGGTTCGCTCAGGGTACCACATTCAGTAACGATCTGTCATTCTCAGGGATACGGATGATTTCCACAGCTGATAACAGATGGGTAACTTCCCGGAAAATCCCGCTTGCATTAACAAGCGATCTCTCCGGAAAACTGATGCTTTACTTCAGAATTATGACTCCGGTCAAGTCCAGAGAAAGTGAACTTTTCAGTTTTAATATTAAGGGAAAGCCAGATCTGCTTTTCACCAATGATTCCATCCGCATATATTGGTTTAATGACTCATTAAGAATCAATGCCGGAGTGCTCAATACCGGTAATGCAGTTTCTCCACCCTTCAACGTGCATTTTTTCTGGAATACCGGAGACAGAATTACCGACACCATCTTTACTTTATTCAACCCCGATTCTCTGGCTCCCGGCAAAACACGTATTTTCTCTTTTGCTCTTCCGGACACGCAAGGAGAACTTTCATTCAGCGGCTGGATAAATTATCCAAACAGTTTCACTGAACTCAATTATCAAAACAACATTGCCAAAGGATATGCCTGTATTAATTATAAAGATCTCAGTACACCCCAGGATACTCTGCATACCCGAGATGGTGCCGTATCGATAATTCCAGCAGTTATTAAAAATCAGAAACAGAGGACCTTTATATTTACAGAGATCTTAGATGAAGCCATACAACAAAAAAACGGTTCTCAATGGATACCTCTTTACTTCAACAACCGATCTTCTCTGTTTACCTTGCATAGCAGACCACAAGGCAACACAGATACTCTGATCTGGTCTTTTAATCCGGATACCGCAAAAAATAACACTACGGGAAATCATAAATACGCGATTATGGCCTTTGATTCTACTATTGGCATCTGGAGATGTGCTGGGAGTGCCATGACACCCGCCAGACCCCTTCAAATAAGCAGCAGTGCAACCGGACCTTTGACATTTGCAGACATTAGGGATCTGCAACCACCTGCTATTCAAGTTGCAGTTGCAGGAAGAACCCTGAATTTTACCGATTATGCAGCCAAAGATAAGCCATTTTCTATTTTCATTTCAGATCCATCAGGAATCGATCCGCATTCGGTCGATATTCTTTTTAACGGAAAAGCACTAAGCTCTGACCGGATATCGTCAGTGAAGGAATCAGGCAGTCTTGATAATCTTTCCATTACAGCTTATCCCCCGGCACAAAATCAAATCGATTCCCTTCAGATTACAGCTACTGATCTGGCAGGAAACAGTGCAACCAAAACTGTTACCTACCGGCCGGGTGAGGAGCTTGCGGTGAAATTTCTGGCCTGTCATCCAAACCCCTTTACCGCTCAACAAATGCCCGATGGATCCATACGAAGCATCCGGTTTGCTTTCCTTCTTACCGATGTTGCAGACAATGTCTCTCTTTCTATATACACTGTAAGCGGAAAACCTGTTCAATCCTGGTCACTTCCCTCACTTATCGGATATCAGGAGATTAAGTGGAATGGAAGAGACCGGGACGGTGCAAGAATCGCCAACGGAACCTATTTTGCTAAACTGGTAGCAAAAAATAAGCAGAAAAAGGTGACCAAAATCATCCGTATCGCAAAACTTGAAGGATTCTAATTTATGGCTTTATACATAGTTGCCACCCCCATCGGAAATCTGGAAGACATGACCTTCCGCGCAGTAAAGACCCTCAGTGAAGTCGACTTGATTCTTGCAGAAGACACACGTGTGTCAAAAAAGCTTCTGAACCATTTTGGAATCACCACTTCCCTTTGTACCTACCACGATTTCAACAAAGAGAAGATGACCCCTGTTCTGGTGGAAAGGCTTAAAAAAGGTGAATCAATGGCTCTCATAAGTGATGCAGGAACACCTGGAATAGCTGATCCGGCATTCAATCTGGTTAGGGCTGCCATTAAGGAGAAGTTAACTGTGGTTCCTGTTCCTGGAGCTTCTGCAATTGTGGCTGCACTGGTTTGCAGCGGCCTCCCTACCGACCGCTTTGTCTTTGAATATTTCCTTCCACATAAAAGTTCTCAAAGACGCAAATTGTTTGAATCGCTGAAGCAGGAACATCGCACAGTAATTTTCTATGAAACCCCGCACCGGATTATCAAAGTGCTTGAAGAAATGGATGAAATACTGGGGGGTATTCAGGTAGTAATCGCACGTGAGATGACCAAGATTTATGAGCAATTTCTCAGAGGAAATGCAAAAGAACTTCTGGAACACTTTAAATCTGCCCCACCCAGAGGTGAAATGGTGGTACTATTCAATATGCGTATACACTAAGCAGCCAACAAGTTTGCCGCACTCATGGCTGCTGAAGCGGTTTTTAACCTGCTGGTCCTCCCAGCATTCCTCTATCCCCGGTTTTTAACAGTATACCCTTCTCCCTATCTGCTTGATTTTTTGCCTCCTTAGTTATACTATTGAAAATGAGTAATTGCTTAATGGCGGACAATCGGAGGATATATAATGAAATTCATTATAGTGTTTTTTCTGGCTATATATTCAGGGTTGTCAGTGTTTGCAGACACTGACAGCAAAGTAAACAGACCAGTTCTTTTCCCTCTTAAACCCATAGATGCAGGGGCAATAAACGAAAAAAACCGCAATGTATGGACCATAGCCGTAATTGACCAGTTGACCCGTTTCAGACTTGAGCCATTAAAGGAGATAATAACAGTACCTAAAACACTTATCGATTCTCTGATTCCACAAATGGTTTCACCGGAAACGGTGGTAAGTGATGATGTCTGCAGGAAAATGGCCACCAGGCTCAAATGTACCCATCTATTGAGTCAGAAATTTGAGATCTCCCAGCAGAACAAAATTATTCATTACTACATCGAGATCATCAATGCAAAAAACAACCAGATAATTTACAACCTGGAAAAAGAGATTCCACTGGAACATTTCGCCCCTGGAATCGACTCCTGCATATTAAACGCAGTTAAGACCATACAGCCTAAAATTTTACCGGAAACAGAACGTTTTTTTCAGCTTTCGGTGCTGAGTCCCCATCTAAAAAACGTCAAACAACTTGGTGAACTCTACATCCAAGAAAAGGGTAAGTTTAAAGGACTCGATAATGAACTTGCCAGAGAATACGAAAAGCTCATCGAGAGAGATCCTTTATTACTGCTGGCCAATCATTCCTGTGCACTGGCATATTTCCGGGCTAAACAGTATGTGAAGTCTGCCAATTATTTAAAACAGCTTCTGGACCTCACCCCTATTCACTCATCCCTGTTTATCACTCTGGCGCAAAGCTACCGCTTAGCAGGTCAGTATCAGGAAGCATTGAATGTAACTCTGAATTGTGATCGGATGAGATTGAGGGGAATTCCGTTTCTTCTGGAAAAAGCGATGGCTTTTGAGGGTCTTAATCAGCGTGGTTCTGCCCTCAATACCTATCTTCAGATATTGACGGTTAATGCTAATCAGCCGCAAGCATTACTTTTTCTGGCGCAGCAGCGCAACAATGAAGCAAATTACAACGAAGGACTTCAATATGCTGAAAAGCTGCTTCAGAATGAGCCATCAAACGGTAAAGCAGGTTTTGAAAAGGGAAGGGCATTGTGTGCTCTTGGAAAGTATGATGAGGCCTTTACAGTTCTGAAAAAAGCCGCCACAAGCCTCCCCGATGACCCGCACATACTGCAATGGCTAGGTGATCTGTGTATCAGAAAACAGATCTATCCCGAAGCAGTGGAACATTACAGGAAAGCTTCAAAAGCTGCTCCCGAAAATTTCGATCTTTACGTAAAAACCTCCAATGCCATGCAGTTAGCCAGCCAGAACAGTCAGGCACTTAAGACGCTTAAGGATGTTTTTGCCAAATTCAAAGAAAAACCACAAATATATAAAGAAATAGGTCTTCTGGAATATAAACTTGGTAATCTGGATTCAGCTCTGAGCCGTCTGTCATTTTTCTGCCGTAGCGACTCGACTTCCGCAGAAGTATATCTGGTTCTGGGTCACATTTCCAGTCAGAAAGCCGATTATAAAACCGCCCACGAGCACTACTCCCGATCAATGAAATTATCCGGGCCGAATATCGAGTGCAAACTGGCCATCGCAGATGTTTACCTGAAAACCAAAAACCATGCTGCCGCACGTAAACTTCTGGAAGAAGTTCTTGCAGAAAGAGCGGAAAAGACTGCCAACCGTATGATGGGTGAAGCGTTTCTGCTGGCAGGAGATCTCAGAAACGCCCTCAATTATTATAAGAAGGAGCGTGAACTGCATGGGGATGACCCCATGGTACAGGAAAAAATCGCCAATCTTTATTACTTCCAGGGCTTTTATGCCCCTGCCAAAACCGAATTTTTACATCTGGTCAAGCTTTCCCCGCAACACAACGAAGCTTACTATTATCTGGCTATTCTTGATTTAAGAGAGGGTCAGATCAGTTCATCTGAGCAGTATCTGAGGAAAGCGGAAAAACTGGGTAACGGTAATGCAACAATCCATTATCACCTGGGTATTAACTTTGAAAATAATAAGCTGCTGGATAAAGCAATCTCCTATTATAACAAATGCCTCTCCTTTGAACCGGCTAATCAGAATGCACTGCTGAATCTGGCCGATGTATATATAAAAGCGGAGAAAGACAGCGCCGCAGCCGAAACATTTATTAAACTTTTCAACATTGATAATGCCAAATACTCAGCCAACCTGGCTAATGCCGGTCATATATTTTTTAAACTCAACCTCTTCGATAAAGCAATCAGTGCCTATGCCACTTTTCTGGATAAAAAATTCAGCGACTTTAGTGTCAATGTGGGATATGCAACTATCATGTATAACAGAAATGATCACCAAAAGGTGATTTCTTTACTCAAGACCATAAGTGGTACCTGGTTAAAAGATGATAAGGTGGTAACCATGCTGGCCGATTCTTATTTTAAAACCGGACAGTATGCTCTCTCTCTTCCCCACCTTTCCACGCTTTTGACCCTGGATTCTGAGAACCGGTTTGCAATCAAACACTCTGCTATTGCTCTGGAAAAAACTGCAGACACTCTTAAAGCAATCAGCATGTACGAGAGATTTCTGAAGCTGCCACCGGAAAAAGACAGAGCAGAAGCAGCATTTCACCTTGGAGAATTATACGAATCAAAGGACCTCAGGGATAAAGCAATTCTGCAATATGAAACCAACATAAAAGAATATCCCGAGGATCTGAGAAACCATACTCAACTTGGTGCACTCTTTTATAAGAATAATAACTATGTTAAAGCTCAGAAGATCCTGGAAACTGCGGTCTCATTTGCACACGCAACTCCCAGACTGCACAAGATGCTGGCACAAACCTATACTGCACAGAATGAGAATACCAAAGCCATTCATTATTACGAAAAGTATCTCTCATCCGTATCAAACGATGCATCAGCCTGGAAAGAACTTGGAAGTTGCCATTTTGCCCTGAAGGATTATCCTAAGGCAATACCAGCTTTCTTAAAGGCAAGAGAACTGGATAGTACCGAAGACTTCGAGGTGGCTTACCTGCTGGGTTTTTCCTATCTGGAAACTGACAACTTCAGTAAAGCCATCGCTCCTCTGGGCAGAGCCCGTGCATTAAACAACAAGGATTGCAGAGTTTATGATGCCCTGGCACAATGCTATCGTAATCTCAAAGAAACCAGCACTCTCACTGCAATACTCACAGACTGGATTGCCATCGACCCCAAAAGATATGACATTAAAATTGAACTGGGTTCACTGATGCTTGATGCCAAAAAAATTTCTGAAGCTATCAGTATGCTCACCGAAGCATCCCGCTTCATTCCATCAGAACCAAAACCTTACCTGCTTCTGGCCCAGGCACATGAAATTCTGGGTAACGATAGTTTACGCTTTAAACACCTCTCTACTGCCCTGAAATTTGCTCCCAATAACTGGGAGACAAGATACCAGCTTTCACGATATTACCTTTCTATAAAACAATTGCAAAAAGCAGAAGAAAACCTTCTGGCCACTATCCAGTTGAATCCGGCTCATGGCATTTCCCATTTCGAATACGGAACACTGCTTCTTGATCGTAAAAATTATAAAAATGCTTCTCACGAATTTAAAATGGCTCTGGAAAGTGAACCGGACAACCCTTATTACAGGGCAATGCTGGCATTCTCTTCTATAATGAACGGGGAGAATAAAGCTGCACAGGATAATATTTCAGCCGCATTGAAAAAAAGTCCCAATGACCCTCGAATACTTTATTGGGCTGGCATGGTCTATAAAAATGGTGGTAATCAGGATCTTGCCCTGCAAACATTTCAGAATGTCCTGAAAATTGAACCTTCAAACGCCATGTGTATTGAAGCTATCGGAGATATCTATCTGGAAGGGATCCAGTATAAAAAAGCAGCAGAACACTTTTTTAAAGCCTGGGAAAAGGGAGGTTTCAGCGAACAGCGTGCATTCAAACTGGGCAATGCACTCTCTTATGATGGAAAATTCGTGGAAGCCAAAGACTTTTATGAAACCATTATAAATCGAAATCCGGGTTTCAGCGAAGCTCTTTACAAATTAATTACTGTCTATTGCCAGACAGGTGATTTCAGAAGCGCGCGCAAGAATCTGGCTCTATTTAAAAACGATGGTACTCCCTGGATGCAGCTGGCGCAAGGATTGATTTTCGAAATCGAAAACAATATGGATGCTGCTTTTGTGGCATATACAATTGCCAGAAGACTATCCCCTGATAATCCATTTGTTCACTCAGGTTTTGGAAGAGTATATCTGAAAAGAAACATGGTTGATTCCGCAATCATTGAACTGTCTGCAGCAGCTGCTGCCGATACTCTCAATATGCAGTTACTAATTGATCTGGGTAATGCCTTCAAAGGCATGGGTGATGCCTATTCCGCATACCAGTACTATTCCGAAGTTGATAAAAAATACCCTGATCATAAAGAGGTCCACCTGTTGATGGCGCAGATCAAGGCCGACGAGGGTAAATATAATGAAGCAATACGCATTTGCGAGAAAGGGATTCAGTATCATCCATCCAACGCTGATCTTTATTATTTGTTAGGAAAACAGTTGCAGAAAGCTGACAAATTTGATTTGGCTATTGATGCATTCCAGACAGCATTGAAAAAAGGTAAAGGACAACCAATCGATGCACTTCGCTGTATTGGCAATATCTATTACAGCAATCTGGTAAATGACAAAAAAGCCAAAGAATTCTTCAAACGCTATGTCAAAGCAGGAGGAAACAACCCGGAAGTAGCAGAAGCTATCAGAAAGCTGGAACAAACCAATTAGGAATTTCAGGTTTGAGATTTAAGATTTTTGATTTGAAGATCTGGAGTAGGATTTAAATAATCTCAGATTTCTGATTTTTGATTTTTGATTTATAGAAGATGGGATTTAAGATTTAGGAATTGATTTGAGATTTGAGATCGGATTTAATACTTTGAATTTTTCCCTGATTCCTGATCCCGTAGGGATCAAATATTTATAGAAAAAATCACCACAAAAAAAACGCTCCTCGTCTCGTAGGAACCAAATAATATCAGATTTCTGTTTTCTGATTTTTGATTTAAAGAAATGGGAGACGGGATTTGAGATTTGGAATGTAAGATCTGAGATGCGGGATTTACGGAATTCCGGTTTGAAATCCGAAAACTCCGAGTGTTGGGATTAACTGCACCCTAAGTTTCCTCCGTCCCCATAAGGGATGCGGATGATTCCCACAAAAGGGACGGAGGAAACTTAGCTACTTCTCACAAATTCCCCCCCCACCCTCAATTGAATCCAACTTCCGGCCACTACGGGCCACTCCAAGAACGCGGCTCAGGAACCAAATAATATCAGATTTCTGTTTTCTGATTTTTGATTTAAAGAAACGGGAAACGGGATTTGAGATTTGGAATGTAGGATCTGAGATGCGGGATTTACAGAATTCCGGTTTGAAATCCGAAAACTCCGAGTGTTGGGATTAACTGCACCCTAAGTTTCCTCCGTCCCCATAAGGGATGCGGATGATTCCCACAAAAGGGACGGAGGAAACTTAGCAACTTCTCACAAATTCCCACCTACCATCAATTGAATCCAACTTCCAGCCACTACGGGTCACTCCAAGAACGCGGCTCAGGAACCAAATAATATCAGATTTCTGTTTTCTGATTTTTGATTGAAAGAAATGGGAAACGGGATTTGAGATTTGGAATGCAAGATTTGAGATGCGGGATTTACGGAATTCCGGTTCGAAATCCGACATTCGAGGTAGACCGATATATGATTTTTTTTAATTTCTGGTTAAGATTTCTGATCTCTAACTTGGGCTTTGGGATTTGCTTTCTTTGATTTTGTCTTCTCCAGCAAAGTCCTATATACCTGATTTTCCCATCTGGCCTCATCCAGTGCTGATTGCAGTTTACTAATCTTTTGGGCCAGCCGTTTCACTCTTCTGCGTTCCACAATCGATTTCAGTTTTTGGGGACTGATTATGGCCAGCTCACACTCATACCGGGAAAACAATTCCAGCAGGGGACGTTTGATTGTTTTAAAAACAGCACCAAACTGTTGTGCCTCAAACATTGCTGATCCAGCCTTTTTGATGATAGCTCTCATATTTGGGTTCGCTTCATATGATTCGATAATATCAACTCATAATATAATCAACGGTATCATAGAACAGTATAAATCCTTCCCATATTCCCGGTCATGACAACTGATGCTGGCTTTTAATCCAGGCATCCATTCGCAGCTTGTTTACCGATCTGTTATACCCACATATTGTCTGTTGATATTGTTGTATTAAGCAAGCGCGCCTCACTTTTTCTGAAAGACATTGGTCATTCTCACTTTAGAATTTTTGAGCCACTCATATCACCACTGGCCGCAATTACTTTATGATACTCGAGCTCCACCGACCTTTCCCTGTAATATGAAAGAAACCGGTCCTCAGCCATATCGATCTGTCTGCCCGAAAACCTTCTCCTGAGCATTTCAGAGTGAATGTCAACAGCTTTAAAAGAAATTTTCCAGTATATTGACTAATATAAAGCTGCCTCCCGGAAACGTCAATAAGCTATCTTCACAAAATGTATTCTCTCAGAATACACTGCCACCTCTTACTTCAGTTCATCCCACCCACTCCCATCATCCGATAGCTTTAAATACCAAATCAATTCCTAATCCCAAATCCTATTTTCCTAAAATCTAAAATCAGAAATCTCAAATCTCAAATCTCAAATTCCCTGTCTCTTTCCGATTCCTCCAAATCAAAAATCTCAAATCTCAAATCTCAAATCTTCAAGCTCCCTTTCGCTACAGTGATCGAATTATTTTTATTCTATTAAGCTATAAAAAACCTCATTAAGGAGAACACACTGACTCCCTGTTTATCATGTAACGACCTCCAGGTATCCTTTAAGCTGCCGGATCACCACTCCAGAGCAGTACGAGGCGTTTCCTTTGAAATCCAGCAAAAGTCCACCCTCGGTATCGTTGGGGAATCCGGATGCGGTAAAACTATGACTGCGCTGTCATTGATGCGCCTGATTCCATCACCACCAGCAATGATCGATAAGGGGGAGATACTCTTTGAAGAACGGGATCTGTTAAAATTAAGCGAAAAAGAGATGCGCCAGATAAGAGGTGGTAAAATCTCCATGATTTTTCAGGACCCCATGACATCACTCAACCCTGTTTTCACCTGCGGTTATCAGATTAAAGAAAATCTTCTTCAACACCGTGTCTGTGCTCCAAAAGATGCAGATGAACTGATTTCCAGGACACTTGCAGAAGTAGGGATAACCGATCCTGCCCGTATTGCATCCAACTACCCACATCAGCTGAGCGGGGGCATGCGCCAGCGGGTGATGATTGCCATGGCACTTGCATGCTCTCCCAGATTACTTATTGCTGATGAACCCACGACTGCTCTAGATGTTACCGTACAGGCCAGAATTCTGGATCTTTTGCACCACCTTCAGGAAACGAAATCGATGAGCATGGTGCTTATAACTCATAATCTTGGCCTGGTGGGTGATATCGCGCATGATGTACTGGTCATGTATGCAGGAGAGGTGATGGAAAAAGCATCGACAGTGGATCTTTTTAGAGAACCAGCTCATCCATATACCAGAAGTTTACTTGAAACCATTCCTCAGATCGGCAATAAAAAGCAGCGTCTGGCAGTAATTCCAGGTGAAGTGCCCACACTTAATAACATACCCGGGGGATGCCCTTTTCATCCCAGATGTAAACATGCCAGGGATCGCTGTAAAAATGAGCATCCCGGCCTTTATTCTTTAAGCAACAACCACCAGGTGAGGTGTTTTCTTTATGACCGATAGCCAGCAACCAGTTGCAAACCCGATCGTAAATACAGAGAATCTGATAGTTTACTTTCCTATACGCCGGGGTGTATTCAGCAAGGAAGTGGGACAGGTAAAGGCAGTTGACGATGTTTCTTTTCACATTAATAAAGGTGAGATATTCGCCCTGGTGGGAGAATCCGGGTGCGGTAAAACCACTACCGCTCAGGCAATTCTGGGATTAGTCCAGAAAACATCAGGCAGAATCACACTTGCCCTGGGAAAACATCAGAATAAACCGGTGCAATGGGAGGAGCTTTCATCTGATGATCGCCGGGACTTGCGCAAACTGGTCCAGGTTGTCTTTCAGGACCCCTTCAGCTCGCTTAACCCGCGCATGACTGTGAGAGAGATCCTCGAAGAACCACTGGTAATTCACAAACTGTATACAAAACAGAAAAAATCCGAATTCGTGCAGCAGATGATCAGCAAGGTGGGTTTGTCAACTGAATATCTCAACCGTTATCCTCACGAATTTTCCGGTGGACAAAGGCAAAGAATAGGCATTGCCAGAGCTCTGGCTACCAGCCCTGAACTGATCATTGCAGATGAACCGGTAAGTGCCCTCGATGTCTCGATTCAGGCACAAATCATAAATCTTCTCCAGGACCTTCAAAAAACCTACAACCAGACCCTTCTTTTCATATCACACGATCTGGCATTGGTAAGACACATCGCCGATCGTCTGGCAGTAATGTACCTGGGAAAAATCGTGGAAAGCGGAACTGAATCCCAGCTGTTTGAATCACCCATGCATCCTTATACCACTTTACTTTTAGAAAGTGTGCCACTGCCTGGAACGGGTAGAACAAAGAAAGGAACATTCAGCCGTGATGATCGGGAAATTACACCTGCAGAAAAGGGATGTCCCTTTTATCCCCGCTGCCCCAAAAGAAAACAGGAGTGCACTGAGAGCGCTCCGCCATTGGTGGATAAAGGTGAAGGACATATGGTCTCATGCTTTAATCCGGTGCGCTGATATTTTTCAGTAAACCGAAAACGATATTCCGAAAAAATCCGGTTTTACAGAGAACCGGTTTCTGTAAGCAACATAGTTTTTGTAACCCTTGAAATCCCATAGCATTGTGTGCAGCATTCCACAGATCTCGGTTGAAGCATCTTTTATCAGAGTTTCTATTGTGTCTCTACCGCATTTCTCCGATTCGATTTGTATGTTGTAAAAATATGGCTCCCCAGGTGATGCTTTTATCAGAGCATACCTTATGGTTACAGATGACCTGTGAATTGTGTCTTTGCTGCCAATTCCGGCAAGTGTTATAATGTTTTTCCCCTCTTTTTCTTTCAGGTTTGTATCTAGCGGGGTAACATTAACATATAAATCACTCTCCTCCAGATGTATCGAATCAATAACCATCGCCAAACTGCTACTGATGACAGTATCACCGGGATTACTGAGTGAATAATCGTTATCAATACGCAAAAGCGCCTGAGGAGAATCTTCTGCCGGACCGACTCCGGGAGGAACACCAGCCCGGTCAAAGTACTGATAAGCAATAAATGAGATCTCTTTTTCCTTTATTTGGATCTTTTTACCTATACGAATCTGAATACCGTAAGACTCGAACACTGCTCCAAACAATACTAATAATACTATGATTCTCATCATTTACCTTTCGGCAAAACTATTCTTGCCTTCCCGTCTTTTTGTGCATCAATAATTACCATGAAAGGAGATTTCTGCCCTCTTTCCGGATAGCCGGTCTTTAGACTAACTTTCCTTCCATTAAGCATGAACCGACCATTGGATAGCATCTCTTTTCTGTAAGTCTTATTTCCAGAGGAAATTTTTTCATAACCGGACAGACCGGTCCTTTTATCATAAATAAACACTATGATATCTCCTGCCAATGCCGGATATCTGGCCGGAAATCCATTCATTTCACCATAAGTATACTCTTCCACCCAAGGGACGGTATTATCCAGAGTACTGCTATTCCATCTGATATTTCTGTCTAAAGGATCGTAATCCCAATACCAGGTAGTTATTACTTTTCCTGCAGCATCCATATACTGAGTTGAGTCGGCTTTCACTATCAGAAAGTTTTCAGGTGCCAGAGGATTGTTTTCAGGAAGGTCTACACCTCTTAGCCGTCCATAATATTGAATTGCCCCTTCCTCTTTTTCCGGTGATCCCGCATTTTGTTTTGTAAACTTTATCCGGTTTCCTGATTCCCATGAATAATCGATGGAATAAAGCAGCTCAGAGCGGAACTCACTGAGTTTTCTGATTCTTCCAACTGAATCATATTCTGCGTGATAAGTCACCCGGTAATCTGTCCTGGGTGAATCTTCAACAGTATTCAAAAAGCCGTTTCTGTTATAATTGAATTGCCTGAAAACAGTATCATGACCAAAGGTAGTCAAGGCGATAAGCAATTCCAGTTTGATTACAGTGTCACTTTCTGCATGCAATCCGGAATAATTGGACAGCATTACGATAAAAGCTAGTAGTGTCAATTTCAGAGTTCGAAAAATAAAACACATTTCATCATTCTCCAGCTAAACTGAAAACTATCTGAATAACAGACAAATGTATGTACCAACATCTGCAAAGAACCGGAATCGATCACTTCATAACTGTAGTGCCTGTAAAAAAGCTT
>JAEZKP010000014.1 GCA_023436145.1 Fibrobacterota bacterium
CTAAAAGCTACCGGCTTGCGGGGCTGCAGAATCAAAAAACTCAACCAGGAAAGGAGTAACGAGCGTATTTTACAGTGGCGGGTTTTGAAGTGCCCATAAGTGGCGGAAATTGAAGTGCCCGGCGACACTTGATGCCCCAGGAATGGACCTATTCTTGTAATTAACATCAAAAAGTTTAAACTCACAATCAAGTATTTGCGATTTAGGAGTAATAAATGATTTTAGTGTTTTTAATTTTTGTTCTATAGACAACCCAGTACTTGTAATAGGTTCATTGCTAACATTTGAACACGAATATACAAATACAAAGTAAAGACATATCAGAATTGTGCAACAAAAATATTTTCTATTTAAAAATCTCTTTGTCAAGCTATCTATTAACATTATCTTTTCTTGTCTAGTCATCTTAAAGCCTTTACTACTTTGTTACTCCGGCGGGGGCTCTTTGTTTCCTCAGCCCAACTAATTGCGCATAACGTTCCCGCCCATATATACTGTTTGTGAAGCGCAGCGGAACAATTGGCATATTGGGCATGTTGTGTGCTGTGCAATTCGGCTTTGCCTCAAAAAGGGCTCAAAAGAACGGCTTCGTTCAACACGTTTTTGGCGCATCTTTAATGCGCAAAAAACCTCGATGTTGTGCGTCTGTACTGACGGTGTTCCAATTTCTTTCTCCGCGCCAATCCTATTTTCTCGCTGGTCTAGGATTATTAGACTAAGAGGTTGGAAAAGTTACCCGAAACTAACCTCTCCAATCTTCCATGTTTTTATGCCCTCCGGTCCAAGGCGAATGAGTATTCTGCCTCGAGATACTCCTCCTTTTTCATGTCTGTAAAAAGTAGAGTACGGAATCAGAAGAAAACTGTATTGCTCCAGCCCATCAACTGTAAACCAGTCGTAATGTCGGGATGCATTGCCCATAAAGATTTCTTCAACATTCAGCCAATCACTATAATTGGACTCTCTGTGATAGACATAGAACTCTTTGTAGTATGTCTCATCTTCGTCATTGCCGCTTACATTGTATTCTGTTGGCCACAAAAGTGAATCAGCCGGTGAGAAAATACCCCTTAATAAATCATTATGATAAGAATATCTGGTTCTATTGGCAGGTTGTGCATCGATTGTAAGATCGAGACCGCCATCGGGCAAAAAGAGTGCATGAATTCTGCCTATACCTCCTTCTGTAAAATTATTCCCTCGAAGAAT
Organism: Fibrobacterota bacterium; assembly: GCA_023436145.1. Classification (GTDB taxonomy): domain Bacteria; phylum Fibrobacterota; class Chitinivibrionia; order Chitinivibrionales; family Chitinispirillaceae; genus JAAYPC01. Next base: position 1,210 of record JAEZKP010000014.1, read on the forward strand.
GTAAATACACTTCTGTATTCTCTGAAAATCTTCAGGAGTGGTAATCCCCCTGGTTTTAATAAATCGAACAGGATGCGTTGCGTAGACAGAACCCCTCTGAGTAGTCGCCGTATCGAGGTAGAGTGCCCCAAAAGTATCTACTTCGACATGACAGACATGGTTGATTTGTAGCAGTTTGTCCGGCGTGGCAAAATTGGAGGCAATATATATTTTTGGCTCTTCCTCTACTAAGGAATACCAGCACAACCCCATAAGAGAAACTTTAAGTTCTTCTATAAACTTTCCCCAGTTTCTCATACTTTGGGGGTAATTGCGGTTAATCCAATCTGGGTGTGGATACCCGTACACCTGGTAATCCAAGGGATCTGAACCTTCGCTTTCGCTTTGTTCCCAATGCTCCTCACTATACCTCCAATATTCCTTATTGAGCCTGATATGCCACGTTTGGGGTGTGAAATCACCTGCATCATCTATATGTCCGATATACCGGACTCCACCAAAGATATCTCCGAGATGAATTACTTTTGGTTGCATAAGAGCTTCTGCACGAAGTGTGTCACCTGTCCGTAAATAGCCATTCCTAAGTAACTCAGTGACCTGAGCTACATATTTCCGGTCACCAAGTCTATAATAGGGATTGGTGTGGAGCTTGTGAGCATGGCAACGCTCAAGCCAACGAATAGAATCCTGCAGAGTAGAATAATTAGCGAGATTTTTCAAATCGAGAAAGTACCTGACACGTCCTGAATAATCAGCTTTGAATTTTTCTTCTCTTGAAATTGTAGCAGAATGCATCCACCCGTAGTTGCTCCTGTACCATTCCTTACTGCTGTCTGTAACAGAAACAGAATATCCAATAGGAAGCTTTGCAACGATCCTACTATTTATATCCGGCCTTTGTCGCACATTTGCGAGGTCAGCAATAACGGTGAAGTTTTTTTCGCTGTCACCGTAAAGAGTAGCGATGCCCACAAGAAGTATAACAATGATTTTCATGTTTTGTTTTCCTTAATGCTCTTATGTTTTTTTCCATCTGTAATAAAAATGATGGCAATCTATTACTAAACTAAATTGAAAACAATGCGATCTGATCCTTGTATGCTGGGGCTGGCTGGGCTCCAGTTTTCCCCCGCGCTCTTTCAAAAATTAATCGAAAGCGCGGATCATAAATTATCTACAAATAACGTGTATTACTCTTTGTGACAATAAATGCAGCTTATACAAATCGCCGCGTTCATTTTTAATAAGTAGATATTCTTTAGTATTGTCAAGAGCCATTGAGTCGATGAATACCCAACTGTTTTCACGTTCCATACCCGTAATGTACTTGAGCTCATAAATCATTTGTGTCCACAATATTTTACCCGTAGCGCTATCGGTTGCTTGAACACCTCCAGCATTAAATGTATCCATATCCATTAGACCTTGCGGTATGGCAGAGTACTTTATATTATTATTAAAGAGTGGTGCAACAGCTTGGGGAGCGCCACGCCTTGCAGTAATAGGTGCTGGTATTAGGCAAAGTAGTATCATCACTTCAAATAATGTCTTCATTATACTCCTTTTTAACATCCAATATCCCGTTGTTCTCAAAAAAAACCAAATTCCCATTCTTATTCCGCGCGGGTCTTTCTTTTTCCGCCCAAATAAAAATGGCACAGGTAGCGTAGAACTACGGTTACCCGGTAGCCCCCCCATAGATCCCGGCTTGCAGAATTGACAAGGCCACTACTACGCTTCGCTTCATGGTTGGCGCGATAACGTTTCTCTTTAAGCCGTTGCTCCAGCACTGCGAGATTTCCTTGAAGGTCTCTCTCGTATGCATCACAGGTAACTCCATCTACTCCTGCGGATGCTTTCCTGCGAAGTGCCCGAAAAGCTACTTCAAAGTTTGCTCGGTTCAACATGCTGTAAAGACCACGAAACCGCCTTGTCTTTTCACGTCTTGCTGCTTGTGCTATGGCAGGCAGTGAGGTCTGCATCAGTCTACCGAGTCTTACACTACTCGCTGAAGTTTCGCCTGTTTTCCACATGGTCTTAGGGTACTTTTCCTTTACCTGCTGTGTATTGCGTCAGTCCCTTCCCCAAGTGGCCGGCTCTCCCGTCCTCAGAGTACTATGAACTGATCCGACTCCCGAAATACCATCAGACATCCTTCTTTGTTGTTGGCATGTCCTACCATGTAAATTAACATGGAGCATAACGGGTCTCCCAAGTTCCTGTGCATCTCTCTTTATACATGCCACGCCTTATTACCCCGACGGAATCTCCACACCTCGCCTTAACGGTGCTTCGTTATTGACTTCCATGCCGTTGAAAATGTCGTCTTCCGCATTACGCATTGACGGGGCTCGATACTCTTCAGGAGTTACGGTCC
>JAEZKP010000031.1 GCA_023436145.1 Fibrobacterota bacterium
GTTTTCAATAAGATTATTTATGGCAGCCTGAACCAACCTTTCAGATTTGAGGTTTCAGATATCTTTGAGATTTGGGGGAACCGGATTTCAGATTTGAGGTTTCAGATATCAGATTTGAGATTTGGGAGACCGGATTTTAGATTTGAGATTTCAGATATCAGATTTGAGATTTGTGGGAACCGGATTTCAGATTTGAGGTTTCAGATATCAGATTTGAGATTTGGGGGAACCGGATTTCAGATTTGAGGTTTCAGATATCAGATTTGAGATTTGGGGACCGGATGTCAGATTTGAGATTTCGGATGTCAGATTTGAGATTTTAGGGACCGGAATTTTAGATTGGCATATCAGAATTGAGATTTATACTTATCTGAGTAGATGGTGACTTTCACCAATAGGTTACTGCGCCTCAGGGCGCAGAATTAAACCGCATTTGTAACAAATTATATACCTGCTTAATATTCCGGTGTTCTGGGAGGCTCGGGAAATTCTACTTTTTCAATAGGATTTTCCTTCTTTGCTAATGCTTTTGTCAGAATTATCGCCAATGCACCAGTAAGTAGAACTGCTCCGGTCACTAATAAAATCTTTTTTTCAGTTTTTCCCATTTTATAAGAAGTCTGCTCCCAGGATGAATCGGTTTCCGGAGTAGCAGATGTATCAGAAGTGATTACTGGCGCTGGTAAAAGTTTTCTTTGAACAGCTTTGTCTTCTGACTGCGCAGGGTTACTTTGAGTTACAGGAATCCCTCTATTCTGAATTGCCGGTTGCCTATAATAACGATTTTCAATAAATTCATTTGAATTTCCACGTACTGAACTAGCATCCAAATTATCAGTATGAACAGTGTCAGAAGACACATTCTCTTCAGCTGCAAATTCTTCCGGGAAACTGGTATTTTGCACAGAGTCAACTGTCTGGAATTCTGTTGCTGTCTGGGATGCTGCAACTGTAATAAGGCTTATTATCAGAACAATTGCAATTATTTTTCTGAACATATTAACCTTAATAGTATTGAACACAATTACTGTTCTCCTGAAGTCTGAAAGAGAGAAATTTACCGGAGTAAATGAACCCCTATGCTGTGATTATATGCAGAATTGAAAAGACGAACCACATAGAAACCATTTGCAGCAATTCCGCCGGAATTGTTCTTTCCATCCCAGCTGATTTTATAAAGACCAGGCTCTTTTTTCTCATCCAGAATACGCTTGACACATCGTCCATTGATATCAAATACTTCAATGACCGTACGCCCCTGAACAGATGATGGAACAGAGTAAATGAACTTTATTAATGATTTGGTGAAATCAGCTCTTTCCCTGAGAAAATTCCAGTTCTTAAATTGCAATTGATTCAATGACTGCTTCTGCGGCATCCAACTGATTGTAAAATTTCTGGTACTCTCTCCCTTTTGCGGTTTATAAGAATAGGATTTTTCAGATGCCATATCAATTATTTCCCCTGAAATGAGGTCTTTTAAATACATATACCCCTCATGATTTCCATTCCCCTCCCATTTTAAATTTACCAGCCCGGATACAAAGCTTTTAACACTGAGGGTCCAGTCATGATTGCCGGAGCAGGATTTAATATCAGATAGGTAAAGTCCTTTATGATTATTCCACTCAGGGTGCAAAAAACCTATCTGTACTTCAGATGAAACAGGAGGTGGTTCCGGAGAATCGTAATCATCATAAGTATCTTTTGCATCGGATGCAGCCCCGAATAATGCTTCTTTTTTCCCCCCGCCTGCGGATAATGCGCTCATTCTGTAATACCATACGACTCCACTGGTTCTCTGCTTTTTAGCCAGACCACTTTTGACATCGAGTTCAGCGGAAGGATTTAACAACAGCACTACAGAATCCTGTTCCGCATAAACCCAGCAGGCTTCCCAGGGTTTTAGTTGAATCGAATCATCATATTTATTGGATATCAGATCTCTATTGGTAATATAATGTCCATCATTTTTACTGTTTGCAGTGTTGTCCTCATACAGGAATATCTGTTTACGAATAAACTTCCGGGATACAGAGTCGGCTATCCCGATTAAAGCACTGTCACGGCTGATAATGGAGTTGTTCCAGTACACAGGAAATGTAAACGGGTTTCCCACGCAATTGTATCCCTGTCGAAGTACTACCGGAAAAAGAGTGTCAGGTGACAATCCTTTTCCTTTTATATTTATCTCTGTTTTTTCCTTACAGAATATCCAGCCGCCAGTACCACTTCTTAAAGTATCAAAAAGTTTGTATACCTTGTTTTCCGGATTATAACCGTAGTAACGCCATGCAGAAGTATCACCTATTGAGGGGGACAGAAATGTAATTGATGAAACAGGAGCGAAAAGTGCAGGCAAAGAAACTAATGAATAGGTATTTTTTAATGAAACAACCTGGTTTGTCAATTGTATAGAATCAGGACCTGCTGACCACTTTGGTGTCAATAGAGTCTTTCCGTCTTTTTGCAATAAAAATGAATAAATGATTCCTGCCTGGGTCACTCTTTCACCGGGAATAACAGTACTGTAATTGCCATCACTTTCTGAGCAGCTTAGAGTTTCCTGAACAGAAGCCCCCCCGGTTGAATAGATAAGCCTGCTGTTTATTCCAGCAGCATTCCGGAAAGAAAATGACAGTTCCCTACCGCAAACATAGTTACTTACCGGTTTAAATCCTTCTGCATCAACAATGTCATTTGATGCAGTCGTGAAGGAGGTTTTTGATGATGAAACGTTACCCTTATTGTCAATCCATGAAATCCTGACATAGTACTTTTTCCCAGGCATCAGTCTGGTAATGTTCACCCGGTTACTGTCTATACCCGCACAGAGAATCATCTCATATCTACCCATCAGGGAATCTTCGCTGTATTGGACAGAAAAACTTGCTTTTTCCGAGGAACTCCAGGAAAGAGTAACCCTGTCATCCAGAATATCTGATATAGCAATATCCCCGGGCACCACAGGACTGAAGTCATCACCATATTTATCAATCAGAGGCTGAATATCGAATTTTGAAATGTTAAAAACCGCCTCAATACCCGATGCCAGAAATGCTGCAGGCGCATTCCAGTTTATAGCAATCTCATTTGTGGAGTAACTGCAGTGCTTATCTATCCACTTTTTCGCGGATGGCTTGGGATAAACAGCTGATACACACTCATCTAAGGTAGGATTACTGTTGGGACCTCCTGCAAGAAATCCAGGTACCGGCTCGACCACCCCATCGGCAATGGATGGACGATGATGAGGATTCATTACAGAACGGGTTCCAAATCCGGTTACGAAACTATATCCAGGGCCGTTTCTTCCCAATAAATAATCCAGAGCATGAATGGCACCTTCCAGATATTTACAATCTTTAGAAAGCAGAAATGCCACCAGCAGGGCCATTCCTTCATTAGCTACATTCCCGTTACTACCCCAGTAAAAATTTCTTGCGGTGGTTCGGAAAGAATGACTGCTGATTATTCTTAATAAGTTATCAGCTATCCCGTAGACCTTGCTCACCGCAAAAGAGTCATTCTTTACCAATGCCATAGAATACATTCCCAGTGTACCTACATTCTGCCATCCTGGAACATCATAACTGATTTTTTTGGCAACGGCTGAATCGCGATAAACAGAACTGTCGGTAGCAATATATAACTCCCATGATGCCCATTGGTATTCGTCATCTGATCTGGAATCTGCATACGTTCCGGTAACGACATCGGAAGGATTCTCCCTGAACAATGCATTTGGATTTTTAATTCCCCATTGGTAAGCATATTTTGCAGCATGCAGGCAGGAATCAGCAAAAGCAGGATAATGCCTTTTATAAATTCTGTAGGCAACTGCACAGATAGCGGCAAAATCAAAAGCAGCGGTAATGCTCTTTCCGATAAAATACCGTTCCTCTTCTGCTGCATTTGGCATTAAATCACCAATAAAAGTCTTACCAGTCAGTTTATGATAAACTCCGCCATCAGTGGGGTCCTGCATGGTAAGCACCCAGTCCAGTTCCCATTTGATCTCATCCAGAAGATCGGGTATACCATTTCTGGATTCAGGTATATTAAGTGACAAAGTGTCGAAGTATTCTGAGAATTGTTCATATAATAAAAGCAGTTCATATGTACTGATACCTGCATTTACTATATATTTCCCGTAATCTCCTGCATCATACCAGCCTTTAGGTGAAGGGTATATCTCACCAGCTGCACGCCCGACTGAAGCAGCTGAAGGATGAATGATTATTTTTTTATCAAAATGTCCCCCTGGTCTAGCCCATTTCCCGGCATATGCTGAGGGCAGATCAGTAGAGGCCCGCTGATAGTAAAAATGACGGATCAGAGCTCTTGATAACTCATAATTAACTTTACTGGAAATGGTAAAATTGTAGGAAGCACCGATTCCCGCTACATAAACCACATAGGTTCCTTCCCGTGTGAAATCGGAAAAATCAGCAATTTTAACGCTGTCTGCCGAGGAACTCCAATAACGGGTGGCTGACAACTCTCCACGGTAATAAGTTGTGCGTAAATCAGTACTTTTGATGTAAAAATACCAGGTCTGAGGTGAAACAACGACCGCAGTCTTCGGCCCATAGGTATAAAAGCCTACCTGATTTAATCGAATATCATCTTTACTGTCAGCAAACAACAGAGAAGAAAATAAGAGAGATATAAAAAATATTAAATTTAAACGCTTCACTTGCATTTCATACTCTGTTTTAAGCTTAAATTCCATAAATTCTTGAATTAAAAGATACTAAAAAATTTATTGTATGATTCAATTATACATTCAACTGAAACAACAAGTCATATATTTTTACTTATACACTTGCTTGCTTTAAGAAACCGTAGTGGAAGCTTTTTTAAAGGATTTCTATATCAGGACAAAGGAGCACCTTCAGGTACCCCTTTAAAAAAATCATTTTTTTACTTCTGAGGGCTGATTCCCCACAAGGCATCCAATCCCGCACCAACCATCAGACATTGCGGTGAAGCATAGGGATTGTCAGCAGTAGGAAAATTTTTCCAATATTTGGTATTAAACTGATAAAACAACCATGGACGATACATAAGAGGAATAACCGGGACCTCGTTCATAAAAAGACGGTTAATGGCATGATAGGCAGTTTTTAGTTGCTCAGGATCGCTCAATCTGGGTATCAGCTCCAACAGACTATCAGCCATCGGATTTTTGTATCTTCCCTCATTCTGATACATAACCTCTCCCACCGGACGTAAATCTTTGGAAGACATTACTTTATCGAATCGTGCCCAAGGCAGGGAAAAGGATTGCTCCGGATGGGGATTTTTCATAGTAAAATCAAACATGCCATTTTTTAGATCTCTATCCCACTGTTCATATGACAGGAATTTTTCCTGTACATCCACTCCTATTGCCCTTAAACCTGAAACCACTATTTTAATAGTTGACTCCCAATCGGTCCATCCCGCCGGACATGTAGCAAAAAGAGTACGGATTTTTTTTGCTGAGGGGTCCCGTAGCATTCCATCCGCTCCCCAGGAATAGCCCGCCTTTTTTAAAATGAGTCTTGCCTTTTGAGGATCATAAAGTTTTCCAAACTCCTCTGCATCCTTTTCAGAAAAAAACACCTTCTCTGCCCCAAAAGGAAGTATTATTCCAGGTTTGAGCTCAGGAGTGTAACCATACACAGCATTATGCCGGATACTCTCATAATCGATGGCATGGATTATCGCTCGTCTGAAATTGACATCCTGAATGGGAGGCCGGCTCAGCCCCATCATCAAAGCAGGAATTATTCCAGGTATATAATAGGGTTTATCATTATACCAAGTACCCACCCCATTAGGAAATTGTTTCCAGATTTCAGGAAGGAAAGTTTGAGAAATATCAAGCTCTCCGGTTTGCAGTGCCAGGTTTACCTCATCGTTTCCAGGATATGAGGAATGTACTATGAAAAGTGGTGCAGGTTGCTTATCCTGATAAAGTTGATTTCCCCAGTATGACTGAATTCTTCGGAGTATTATTTTCTGATCTGTATAGGAATACAAAGTATAGGGTCCGGAGCCCACCGGATTGTTATCATTTTTAAAAAGGCGCATGGTATTAAGAATATCGCTGTTTTCGGGAGTTGCACCAGTTTCAGAAGCAACCTGCTCGAAAGCTTCCTTTTCAAGCTGTTCGAAAATCTTTTTTGGAAGTATCTGAACAGTTGAGATGATGTCATAAGCCACTAATGGATTATACTGCTTTTCAGATAAATGAATGGTTACTGCATGAACACCGTTCTCTTTTATCTCTCCAAAAAAATTATTGATACCGAAGCTGAAATTCGTATTATACTTTTTATGTAAATTATATGAATAAACCACATCTGCAGAAGTCAATGGTTCACCATTTTGCCATCTGGCAGACTCATGCAACTCAATCTGAAGAATCCTGCCCTGAAGTTTATATGATTTGCCGATAACCGGCTTTATTTCCCCACTCAGAAGATCGTAGCCGAACAGTGCTTGATAAATAAGATTAATATTACCGGTGATCGGCCAGGCAGGAGTTATTGCCAGAGGATTAAAACTGGATGGAGCACCCCATTGAAAACCGCTGATATATAGAGTTTTCTCCCGGGGGAGCTGAGAGGGATCATATTCTTCGGCTAAATTCTCAGATTGCTTTTTAACACATCCGGCTACAATAAGAACCGATAACAGAAACGTCACAATTGGGAACAGGATGATTTTTGCATTCCAATTCATTGGTTTCTCTCCCAGTTAAGTAAATCAGACTACCACCTGCAAACATCTACCTGCCCATTGCTTTTGACACACCCTCAAGACTTTCGGCAGAGAGATGACCTATGTTCTCTTCTGAAGGAAAACATCCCTTTTCTATGTCATTAATATAGTCAGTAACAGCTTTTGATGCCAGTAAACGGAAATCCATATACTTGCGTACATGCCTGAAAACTGTGGGTGTAATCCCAAGCACATCATTGACCACCAAAACCTGGCCATCACACAATTTACCAGCTCCGATTCCCAGGACCGGTATCCGCAGAGTCTCGGAAATTATGGAAGTGATTTCCTGGGGAACCTTCTCCACAATAATCAACTCTGCCCCGCTATCCTCCAGAACCTTGGCACTTTTTATAAGTTCCAGAGCCTGCTCGGTAGTTTTTCCAAAAATTGAAGGTTTACTGCCATGGATCTGAGGATTGTAACCTATATGTGCACAGACCGCGATCCCCTGGCTGGATAAAGAAGCAACCACATTTTTTTTCTCCTCCCAACCCTCAATCTTTACGCAATCGGCCCCCTTTTCAATAAGCTTTCTGGCGTTTTCATATGCACAGAAAGGATCGTTGGCACTATTATAGGGCATATCCACCATAACCCAGGCTTTTTCTGTGGCTCTGACAACTGCACCCAGATGATGCAGCATGTCAGACATACTTACCTCCGCCTCGCTTTTATACCCTAAAACATTGGTACCCACACTGTCACCCACTAAAATAATATCAATACCAGCCTCATCCAGTATCTTCGCAGTCGGAAAATCATAGGCGGTCAGCATGCTTATGGGGATTTTGTTTTTCTTTTTATTGTTAAGATATTGAATGTCTTTTTTCATAACACGATCCTTAAAAGAAGCTTTAATTTTCACCTGCTCTCCAAAAAGGAAGACCAGGCACCTTGAATCTGTAACAAAATAAATTATTTAGAGGCTAGCAAGTTACTGCGGGCAGAAAAGAATAACCCTCCACCGTTCCTTTCCGAGAAGAAGATTCCATAACTGCCAACACTATACTCACTGCTCGATCCCACTTTCATATTTACTCATGCATTTCACTGGACGAATCGCGCCCCAGAATTGAATCACTTATATCCCGAGCTTCAGAGCTTTCCACCTCAAAACCGCCACCGCAGTTTATCAGGCACAATAAAATAATCAGTAGAATGATTCTCATTATTTGTTCACTTTTTAATGGTTTCATCTGTTTTTCCAGTTTGCCGGTACCAATTTGAACTGAATACCTGTATGCAAAGCAAGCCATCGGGTAACGTCTGTTTTTGCAAATGGGAGTTTCATTCTGACATAGAGAGATGGTACTACAAAACCATCGACATTGAAATTTGCCTCCATCCCCAGCTGATGAAACCACCAGTCATTATTCAAAACAACCCTTTCAAGCCTGTCATCGGTAGCGTTATAAATCTGTTCCAGAACGATATTCTCCCATTGATAACCTACTGTGTAGACAAGATTTACCCATGACCAGCTGTAATGAAACCCGATACATAAGGCAGTACTGGGAATATAGATGACTGGTTCAACAAAGCTGACAGAGTCGTAAAATATCTGGTATTTTTTCTCCTTTGTGCGTATTTCCAAAGTATCATCCCGCTGGTAACTCAGCCCGGCAACCCATTGGCCCAGCTCAAGACCGGTATATAAACCTTTATACTGAAGAGAATAATTATTTACAATAGTCAGTCCACGGTAGTTATTGACCGGACCGATTTTAACCCCGGTGAAATTGGAGATGAAATTCCCAAAGCGTTTGCTGGTAGGTACTCTGACCATCCCCCCGATCAATGCGGCTCCTGCAGTCAAGGGGTCATTTTTTACAAAACTTTTGATCTCATCTCTTTTGGCTTTTATGGCCTCACGTGCTTTCATCCTGGGACAACCACCAAACAGACCATACTTGTGAGGACATTCATCAACACTATCCACAAACCCATCACCATCAATATCCGGCATCTGTGTCAGATCCATCTCGCATACTGCGATAGTGTCCGGGCTGACAGTTACTGTTTTTTTGAGACTTCTAAACCCCAGGTGAAATGCAGATATGGTGTACCGGTCAGTTGGCAGCTCCAGAAGCTGTTCGCCGATCTTGCATGGCAACCCCTCCACACATATTTCAGCATCCACAGGCGACGGAATAATCCGTAACACCCCGAAACGCCTCTTGAAAACATGATCAAAATAGGTCACAAACCCTTCTGAAATGTTAAGAACCGTGTCGATTGACTCGTACATATTTCCACCATTCCAGCGCAACCGGTGATTGCCGGGATGTAAGCGTGTCTTTGAAGAAAATACTCTGACTGTATCTATAGTAAATAAGGAATCGGTAGGTGGTTGAGGTAGAAGCAGCAACCCGTAAGGCGCCTTTCCGGAAATGTAGATAGTATCCATATCCGATAGAAGTTCAAATGCTGCAGTTATCATATTTCCGGAATAGATTCTTACTGATTTCTCAAATACATTGTATCCGGGTAAGACCAGTTCAAAATTATACACTCCGGCAAGCAGCCGGGTAAAAGTGCAGGGAGTGGTATAGTTGGTTTTTTTACCATCAATGATAACCTGAGCTCCCGGGGGATCGGTAAAAATCTCTATACCCCCCAGAGGTAATGATGGTGACCCTTCGAGTTTCAGCCAGGTATTTTCTTTGTAATAGTAAATTTCTGGAAAATGTTTGATATATATGTGCTCTTCATCAAAATAGATTTCATCCTCATCACTTCCGTTATGGTCGGTAGGACTTCTGTAAAAACGGTACTGAATAATATCTGATAATTTTCCTTTAAAAGGAATTTTAAATGTATATGTAAGGGGACTCTTACCGAAGGCACTTGTGTCGAGATAACCCTTGTAAAAAGCAAACCGGTTGGCAATTTTGCGCCGCATTATTACCTGTCCGGTTCTTAGGTTAGGCAAAGAATCGATCTCGCTCAGACTGTCACCAGTCTCACTGATGATCACATCAGTCCGGGGTAATTTTATCTTATGCTGACCGAGCCTGAAGACCGGAATCGAATAATCCCCGTTTCTCAGGTCTGCCTGAAGTATAAAGGAATTCACAATAATAATGGTGGCCCAAAACCAGCAAGCCCTAAATTTTACCCTCATTCTGATACACCGGATTACACAGATACCTGAAAAATAAACTGTTTAACGGAAAAATGAGCCGATCACATGCCCTATAGTATAATATAAATCCCTGAACTGAATATACCAGAGAAAGACTGCGACAATGCATCCACCTTCTGAGAAAGTCAGATGTTTGCAGATTCCGAGAGGATGTTTTTTAAAATGGCACTGAGCTCAGATGAAGGCTTTTTGGAACCAAGTGTTTCTCTAAGCTCATAGAATTTGCGCTTTAGCTTATCAGTTGTTTCCTGATAAACTATATATCTGGTGAGTTCTTCAGCCATTTTAAGCGGGTTCATATCATTTTGAATACATTCAGGTATGATCTTTTCACCGGCAATAATGTTGGGAAGGCTGATATAGGGGACTTTAAGTAAGTTTTTAAAAATCGTATAGTTCATCCAGGATGTTTTATAAACGCAAACCTGTGGTATACCAAGCAAGGCCGCTTCCAGAGTTGCCGTACCAGAGGTAACCAGTGCAATATCTGATCTGGACAAAAGAGCTCTAAGGGGTTCCTTAACGATATTTAAACCGCTACTTTCACTTATTTGCTCATAGAAATTCAGGGGAAGGTTGGCACAATAAGAAATGGTCCCCCGAAGACTGGGAAACTTCTTTTTCAGCAATTGAAACGTTTGAACCATGGGTGCAAGAGTTTTTTTAACCTCCTGCCACCTGCTTCCCGGAACAATTGCCAAGTGAAGCTGCTTATTGCGGGTAGCTATATTATATTTGTCCATTTCAATCGCCTCGATTAACGGGTTTCCCACAAAACTCACCCGGGAAGTAAAAGGGGTAAAATAACCTACTTCGAAAGGAAAGATACAGGCGATATGTGAGCAGTATTTTGCTAATACCTCAGCTCTATTTTGTTTCCATGCCCAAACCATAGGTGCGATGTACCAGATAACCGGAATACCCAGTTTATAAGCATCTTTCATAATCAACATATTAAAACCCGGATAATCTACGCAAACCAGACAATCCGGTTTTCGTTTAACCATCTCTTTTTGCAGGTTTTTTCTGGCATTTAAAAAAAAACGGAGATTGCGAAGGACCTCAACAAAGCCCATTTTGTTAAAAGGCTGAAAAGGCATAACCGAGTTAAAGCCCTCCGCCTGCATCGCAGGACCACCTACCCCCCACAGCTTAGCTCCTGGAAAATCAAGTGCAAACTGTTTGACAACAGAGGATGCGTGATGGTCACCGGAGACATCACCAGCAACAAACATTATTGAAGATGGTGAAGAAGGCTTTTTTGAATTCACAGCTTAAGAGGTTGGAGCTACCATTCAAAACAGTTCAGATGGTAATGCCCCGCCTTTCATCTCGTTGAGGTATTTTTTAAAATCGGATAATTTGGAACGATCTATCACCAGAACGGCATCATCGGTAGACACAACTACTGCGTTTTTCAGTCCAATTGCAGCAACGGCTTTGGATGACTTGTTAACCACTATAGAGTCGCAGCTATCTTTTTGATAAACTTTCAGTCCTACGACAGTTGAGTTGAATTTGTCTCGAGGATGAACTCTGCTTACCGATTCCCATGATCCGATATCATCCCATAAAAAATCCCCTACAACTGCAAAGACCCTCTTAGAGTGTTCCATAATACCAAAATCAATGGATTCTTTAGGGCAATCATTATAAAAAGTGTAGATTGCATCTTTACTGAATCCCAGATTTGCAGCATTTTGAACCATTTGGTGCAGCTGAGGCATAAAGTTTGCAAATTCCTCAAGAATAACAGATGTTTTCCAAACAAACATACCGCTATTCCACATGAATTTATCGGATTGCACCAGTTTTTGAGCTTTACTCAGAGTTGGCTTTTCGATGAAGCGTTTAACTGAGAATCCTTGAATATTTTTGGACGTATCTACATTTTTCCCAAGTTGAATATACCCGTATCCAGTCTCGGCTCTGGAAGGTTTAATACCGAAAACCACCAAACCATTCTGCCGTAATGCCAGATTAACCGCAAATCTAGCCGCTTCAACGAATGCTTGTCTAGGCCTGATATCATGGTCCGCCGATAGCACCATCATGACTGAGTCGCCGTATTTAGCCTTGATCCATGAGGCAGCAATAGCTACCGCCGGTGCGGTGTTCTTACCGACAGGTTCAATAATCAGATCATACTTTAACTTTGAAGGAAGAATCTTTTTAAATTTGGAGGAGATTGCTTTTGAAGTAACTATTAGAGGTTTCACGTTTTTTGAACAAAACGGACTGACTCTTAAAAGAGTTTCCTCCAGCATTGTTTTATTGCTGATGATTTTCAAGAGTTGTTTTGGCATAGCAGAGCGGCTTAGCGGCCAGAATCGTTCGCCAATACCTCCGGCTAAAATTACAGGGACAACGGTCATTTTTATACCTCGTTAATGGAAATGCCCAGCTTTTCCTTCATGCTGGCTACTGTGCTGTAAGGCACAAATGGAGAACCTATTTCTGATTTGTTGTGATTACTGTTGTGGAAATCGGATCCACCGGATATTGCCAGAGAGTGTTTTTTAGCTATGCGCAGATAATAGCGCTCGGCACTTGCCGGATGCTCAGTATGATAAACCTCAATACCCATAAGACCTTCGGAAACAAATCCTGGAATACGCACATCTACCTGAGTTACTCCGGGGTGAGCCAAAACTGGAATTCCCCCAGCTCCTTTAATCAGATCGAAAACTTCCTTAGGATGCATCTTCAGCTTTTCAACATAGGCGGGCAGACCATATCCAATGTAGCGATCGAATGCTTCCCGAAACGAGTAGACCAGTTCTTCCCTGAGCATTGCAGCCGCAATGTGAGGCCGGCCTATCGCCCCCACCCCTGCTATCCCCAGTACGGTTTCAAATCGAAGATCAATTCCCTGTTTGTTAAGGTTATCCACAATTTTCTGAGCTCTGATGAACCTGGCTTCCTTCATTTCCATTAATTTCTTGGATAACGCAGGGTTTTCAGGATCAACAAAGTAACCTAAAATATGAATATCTGTACCATCAATTTCACTTGATAGTTCAACCCCGGAAATGACCTCTATCCCCAATTGGGAACCGATTTCCATTGCCACAGGATAGGCATCGGTACAATCATGATCAGTGATCGATATGGCCTTTAACCCCTTGGCATAGGCAGCTTCCAGAACCTCTCTGACGCTTAATATGCCATCAGAGTAGATAGTATGGATATGGAGATCTACATTGTTTCGATTTAATACCGATTCTTCAAGCATCCTTTTTCATTAATATCTTTTTATTGTTATAGATGTATTAAGTATGGTAAAATAACCAAAGCATATTTGATGGAGCAAGTTTTTCCCGGAAATTAATTAAATTATAAACCTAAACTGATATTTTTGGTTCAGATATTAGCTCCATTTGTAAATATTCTGGTCTCCTGTGATTCAAAAAAGCAAAAGGTGAACCGAATGCAGAAAAACGACGAATTCTTTGAAAATGGTCTGGCAGAAATTCTCTGCTCCACTTACACTTCTGAACCTTCTATTAAAGAAGATACACATAAGGCAGAACTTACAAAAATTCAACCTGAAACAGAAAAACCCTTTTTTAATACTGATACTATTGTCCGATTACTGGCCGTATTTATTGTAATAGCCCTGTTGATCAGTTTCGCTTTTAAAATTTATCTGAACTGATCTGTATTGGTATCACTTTTGCCTTTTTCTAATTAAAAAATTTAAAACCGACTTTAAACTCACTTATTAATCTGTAATCTCAATGCAATGGTATAAAAGTGTCGGTATTATTGGTTGGTCAATTACTATACCTACTCTTGCCGGGCTGGCAATCGGTGTCTGGGCAGATTCTTCATTTGGTCACTCAATCTTCTGGACCCCGGTATTGCTGATGGTTGGTTTGATTACCGGTTGCTTCAATGGATGGTACTGGTTTAATCAGGAGCTTAAAAAACCGAAGCATTGACCAACACTGCCGTTGAGCTATTTCTTAAACCATATGCCACCTGCAATCTAAAGCAGAACAATCCTGGAACTAAAGCATCCCCCGATTTGAATAAAACAGGTAGTCCCGATTAAAACCGGGACTACTAATTACCTCAGAAACTGCCAGATATCAACGAATAACATTTGTCCAGGACTTTGTATGTAAATTACTGCCATCGAAATACCTGATCAGATAAACCCCTTCAGAAAAATCTCTTCCAGAAGACAAGGTGTGGATTCCGGGTTTTAGGTTTCTAACAGTATTGGACAGATTTTTTTTCAGACGACCCTGGAGATCAAAAATCTCCAGTTTTGCCCTGTAAGGATGTACAACAGATAGCTGCAACATTAATTGACGATCAACCATTCTGTAACTTAAGGACTTAGATATAACATTTTTTTGATTCATTTCACCCAACACAGGTGAGGGATCAAAAATTTTAATGCTTATATTATCCAAAATTACCGAATTGGAAGACAAACCACAGTTGAAAGTTATTCGCGCTCCCATGTCAGTCGCCTTGTTCATGGTGAATTTATATTCAAAATGTTTCATAGTGGTATCTAACTCACAGGTCTTTGGTCCTCCGGTATAGGAACTATAATCACCGGATGATTTTGCCACATCGGCAATAATTGTACGATTGCTGTCCGAACGGGCATCAAATTTGAAAACGTAGACTGCACCTTTTAGCAGTGGTATCCCGTTTTGTACCATCTGAACAGCCCAGTCAGTAGTACCAGGATTGGTTATAGTAATTTTATATTCTCCATTCGTAACAGCACCTGAAGCCCCGTTAAGACTCCATCCGGTTTTCCCATTTGAGAAATCTCCGTTTTTCACAATTTCCTGTGGTTTCCCGAAATCTGCCACGACCCTCATATCTTTATCTACAACAATGGACATAACCGTGTCCATTCCCGAAATTGTGCCATTCCACCCCAAAAACATCTGACCTTCTTCTGGGATGGCTTTGAACCGGATGCTATCTCCGATATTGTATTTAGCTTTCACAGGAGATATTTCGATCTTACCAGGACCATTTACAATCTGAACTAGGAAACGCTCGCCATTATCAACTGTCGACTCTTTTCTACCGAATATATTATTTACTGCCGCAAACAAAGCACTTGCCGGAGCATTCCAATTGATAGCAATTTCATTGGTTTCATAATCACCCGCGGCATCATTATAAGTGGTAGGTGAGCCATTGGGGCCACCAACCAGAAAGCCGGGAATTGCGTCTTTCACTGTGTCAGCAACACAGATCCGGTGATGCGGATTTTCGGATCTTTTGATACCAAATCCAGTAACAAATGAATTATTTACAGCATTTTTACCTAAAAGATAATCTGCAATCTCAGCAGCAGCTTTGGCATAAGCAGTATCACCTGAAACTTTGAATGCAGCTAAAAGTATTAATCCGGCATTGGAAAAAACTCCATTTGAGCCCCAATAATAAAAGCCTCCACTTGGAATCCGGTATGGATGTTTTTCAATCTGATTGAGAAATTGATCTCCTGCATCGGTTATCCCTTTTCTTATCTGTTCAACAGTATCATTACTAAATCCGTTAGCAACTGTGGCCAGAGAGAAAGCGGCTATACCTCCTGGAGCTTTCCAGTCGACCGGTTCGTAACGGAGTTTGTTGACACGTATACTGTCCTTATACTCAGGACTGCCAGTAGTTACATAGAGTTCTGCAGCAGCCCAGAGAAATTCATCATTAGTAACTTTACTATCACTATATTCTCCGGTTCCTATATCCGAGGGATTTTTAGTGAAAAACACCGCCGGGTTTTTCACAGCCCAATCCCAGGCTCTTTTCGCCCGATCTATACAAGTATCTGCAAATGATTTCTGCGTTTCAAAGTTACGGTAAGTCCTTGCTGCCATGGCCATTACTGCGGCAAAATCAAGTGTAGCAGCTGTCGATTTACCAATAAAATAGCGTTTAGCTTTATCCGCATCCGGCATAATCATCCCGGGAAACTGTGCAGTGGTCAATTTGTGAAATACCCCGCCATCTGTATCCTGCATGGTAAAAAGCCAGTTCAGTTCATATTTAATCTCATCGAGAAGATCATCCTCACCGTTTCTGGATTCTGGAATATTCAGAGCTGAATCACCGAAATACTCTCCGAAATTTTCGAAAAAGAAAAAAAGGTTACCCAGAGTGACTCCTGCATTGACCACATACTTTCCATAGTCGCCTGCATCGTACCAGCCCCCAGGAGAGCTGGCAAATCCAGAATCTCTGCCTGTGGATATATGGAACTGACATAAAGTATCAGGATGCCCGGACTTACGGGCAAACTTACCGGCATGTTCCTCTAATAAAGCCATTGAAGAGCGCTGAAAGTAAAACGTTTTAAAAGCTGCCATGGACACATCATACAGTACATTTGATCTGATATGAATCGGCATGGAAACACCCTTGTCTGCTACCTGGAGCCAATAGGTGCCCTCTTTTTGAAAACTGGAGAAATCTGCTCTTTTAACTGTATCGTTAGTTAAAGACCACCGGATTTTATCCGAAAGATCTCCCTTAAAAACAGTATCTCCTGCTTCATCAACCAAAGCAAAAGTTGATTCCTGGGTAAATAAAACCGGCACCACTTTGTTAGCCTGAGGATAATAACCCAACTGATTAATCCTGAAATCATCTGCAGAACCCTTCACCAGACTGACTATTCCGCTAACAAGAATAATTGTCTGCAGTACCTTAAGCCTCATCATAATTACCCACTCCTTAAAACACATTAAAAGAACCTGATTTCCCTATTTAGTGGGGCTGAATCAAAATCAGTTTACCAATTTTGGACCAATAGAATTCAATTGAGTAAACAAGTCTTTTCGTGTTACTGTAATCCTGAAAAAAACAATTCCGATAACCCTCAATCCGTATTCGAGGGGTATTCCAAATAAAAAAATTCAACTCATCGGGTGCACAATCTATTTTGCAGGATGTTAAACAATTTAACTTCAGTGTATGACTCATGTTCTTCTACATTTTCTGACCAAAACCAGTTATAACCACCCGGTAGTACATGATTTTATTCTCTGTTTAACATACCTGTAAAAATATCCAAACAAAAGAAATGAGAATTAATGGAAAAATTTGCCTCTTTAGGGTTAAGCACCAAAACACTTACTGCTCTTAAAGCCAGAGGATTTGAGGAACCCACAGAAATTCAGGCTCTGACCATACCCTTGATTTTAAATACAGAACAGGATGTAATAGCACAAGCACAAACCGGAACAGGGAAAACTGCAGCATTTGGATTACCTTTAATTGAAAAGATCAATCCTTCAAGCAAGCATCCTCAAGCTCTGATTCTTGCTCCGACCCGTGAGCTGGTTATTCAGATAGCAGAGGAAATAAACTCCCTTAAAGGTGACACTAAAGTTAAAATAGCACCTATATATGGAGGGCAGTCTTATGAGCTGCAATTCGAAAGACTGAATAAAGGTGTATCGATCGTAGTTGGTACTCCAGGCAGAGTCATTGACCACATTAACCGCAAAACTCTTGTTTTGGACAAGATCGAATATCTCATTCTGGATGAAGGTGATGAGATGCTCAATATGGGATTTATTGAGGATATCGAGACTATTTTGCAGAACACACCTGAAAAGAAGCGGGTGTTTCTATTCTCTGCAACCATGCCTCCCCGAATCAAAGAACTGGCATCCAGATACATGAAAAACAGCGCCCATGTCAAAGCACACACCACTCTTACCACAAACTTAACAAACCAGATATATTTCGAGGTTATCCGCCAGGATAAATTCGAGGCTTTATGCCGTATTATCGACATCGAGACTTCCTTTTACGGGATCATTTTCTGCAGAACAAAAGTGGAGGTAGACGAAGTCAGCGGTAAATTGACAGATAGAGGCTATGGTGCAGATGGCCTTCATAGCGATATCTCCCAGGCACAAAGGGAGCAGATTCTTAAAAAATTCCGTAAGCGTCAGATCTCTTTACTGGTTGCCACAGATGTAGCAGCAAGAGGAATTGACATAAACAATCTCAGTCACGTTATAAATTACTCTCTTCCCCAGAATCCGGAGGCTTATATACACCGGATAGGACGTACCGGACGCGCAGGAAACCAGGGTACAGCCGTCACTTTTGTAACCCCTGATGAATTCAGTAAACTGGGATTTATCAAAAGAGTTGTCAATGCCACCATAAAGAAACGCGAAATACCGGAAGTAGAGCAGATTGTGGCCGCCAGAAAAACCCGTTTGACAGATGAATTCAAGACCCTGCTTTCAAAAGATCCTGAGGAACAGTATCTTGAATGGGCTGAAGAACTGTTAAATGACGCTGACCAGCGGGAAATCATTGCTGCTATCCTTCAACACTCATATCACAAACTTCTTGATAAAAATGAATATCGCAAATTGACTCCGGTCACCAGAAAATCTCAATCCGGATACAGGGAAGTTGAAGGTAAAACCCGTCTGTATATCGCCAAAGGCAAAAATGATGGCCTTAACAGAAAAGAGCTGGCAGAATTCATCGTTGATCAGACCGGTATTCTCAAACAGGCAATTGAGGACATTGAAGTCCTGGACGCATACAGTTTTGTAACTGTACCATTTGAAGATGCAGAAAGAATCATCGCCAGATTGAGAAATTTCCGGTTTGGCAAGAAACGTTTGTTTGTGGAAAAAGCTAAAGTGGTTAAAAGCCCACAGAAATTCAATACCGGAAAAGAAAAAAAATCTGACAGAGAAAATATAAAGAGGAGAAAAAAAATATAGTTTTAAACAGATTTCAAATCTCAATCAGAGATTTTTATCTGGTGAGAATATGAGATTTTAACTGGTATTTGCAATAAGCAAAGGAGAAGTAATGTTTCTGGGACTCGAAGGAATGGGTGTAATTCTGGCTTATGCAGGATCGATCCTGGCTACTCTATTCTGCATTATCTACGGAATAATTTTCTGGAACAAACCTTCAGACAGTGAGCTTAAAGAGATCGAGGAGGAAGCACGTTGGGAACAACATGACCCCGAACTATCAGAAAGCGGGGTAAGCAGATGAATATCATTTTCCTCTCATCCATCGTCATTTTATACCTCATCATCACTGCATTCCTGGGATATCTGGGTTTTCGACAGACGAAGTCTGCAACCGATTATCTTCTGGCCGGCAGAAAAGTTCATCCGGTGATAATGGCTATATCCTATGGAGCCACTTTTATTAGCACCTCTGCGATTGTAGGTTTCAGTGGTGCATCAGCGGTATATGGAATGGGTATCCTATGGTTGACCTTCCTTAATATTATCATCGGTATATTTATCGCCTTTGCCATATTCGGTAAACGTACCAGGAAAATGGGACATAACCTTGATGCTCATACTTTTCCGGAATTCATCGGGAAACGGTATGATTCAAAATTTCTCCAGATGTTTTCCGGGCTGCTTATTTTCCTGGTAATGCCCCTTTACGCAGGATCGGTTATTTTTGGGGGAGCCCAGTTTATAACCGAGACTCTGAAAATCAATTATGATGTAGCATTGCTATTCTTTGTGTCTATTGTGGCAGTCTATGTGGTAATGGGAGGACTCAAAGGAGTAATGTACACTGATGCATTTCAGGGAGCAATTATGTTCGTGGGTATGGCAATTCTGCTTATTTTTACTTATTCAAAACTTGGCGGTGTTGTACAGGCTCACACTTCACTTACCTCCCTCAAGCCAGAAGCTGTCAGGCTTTTTGGAGCACTGGGTCACCAGGGTTGGACTTCTATGCCCAAGACCGGTTCTGTGCTATGGTGGCAGCTGGTTTCTACCATCATTATGGGAGTTGGGATCGGTGTTCTGGCCCAGCCTCAACTGATCGTCCGATTCATGACCGTCAAGAGCAACCGGGAACTGAACAGAGCTGTATTGGTCGGGGGGATATTTATTCTCACGATGACTGGAGTTGCCTACATTGTAGGTTCACTCAGCAATGTTTACTTTAATAATACACTAGGGAAGGTTGCATTTCTGGCTGTTCAGAAAAAGACCGATAACATCCTGCCTCTATTCATAAATATAGCTATGCCTTCATGGTTTACAGCTGTTTTCATGGTTACTCTACTGGCCGCTGCCATGTCCACCCTTTCTTCTCAATTCCACACAATGGGATCTGCCTTCGGAAGAGATTTTCTGGAAAAAGGGATTGGATTCAGGAAAGGTAATTCGCTGGTAAATACGAAAATTGCCATGTGTGTCACTATCGTAATAAGCGCCTTTATCGCCTATGCGCTTCCTCATTTTTTTGAACAAGGGACCGCAATAATAGCAATAGGCACTGCAATTTTCTTTGGTATCTGCGCGGCCAGCTTCTTACCAATCTATTTTGGTGCTCTCTATCTCAAATCCTTTACCAAAGCCGGAGCAATAGCCTGCTTTCTCAGTGGCTTTCTGACCAGTACATTCTGGATCTGCTTTGTCCATATCAAAGAATCAAAACCTCTGGGCCTGTGCAGGATGCTTTTTAATGTTGACAGCTTATTTTCATCTGCTCAACTGCAGAATATCGATCCCATTGTAGTTGCACTTCCGGTATCTATATTATGCACCATTGTAGTCAGTCTTTTTACTAAACCACCAAAACAATCACATATAGATGTCGCATTTAAAGGATTATGAGCCTGCCAGCTAAGCGGCAATGTATCAAGCGGAGCTTTTAAGCTCCGCAATTTTCCATTTTTCCGATTCATCATCCAAAAAATTATATTCTTTTTCCTTTTTTCCACAAAATCATCGAAAAATATTGACAATCATATACCTATATGTTATAATTAGTTTTTTCGGCAATTACTCACATTTTTTTCTCCACAACCTGATTCTCGGAAAACAATAACTGACAACAGCTTCCAAAATGGAAGGTGTTTCAAATGCATTTATGCCTTGTTTAAGAAATGAAGAATAAATTCATTAAAAGGGGGGGCCGGGCATGCACGAAAATAATGATCTTCAGGAAAAAATTGTTCAGAAACTTTTAAAAGAGATCAAACAGCTGGAAGAGGAAGTTGAGACACAAGCATACATTAATGGCTTATGGGTAAGATACAATCAGACTCTCAGGCAGGTAATTGATTCTGAATACTCCGATACGCCTCTTGCAGATGCGGTAAGGGAATCCATTAAAGAGGGGAACAGCTGGGAAGACGTGAAAGAATGGTTGACTGAAGCTAAGAGAGCGGAATCAGAATTTTTTGAACGGATAAAGCCGGATATCGAACAGATATCCGATCTCAAGCAATTAAAAAGTGAAGTCAATTTTCTTAAAGGGGTGATCCGTTCTCTTCTATCCACCAGAGAAATGAAGCTGGAAAGTATAATTTGCGGCTACAGAGACTGGAATGAGGAAGTAAGTGCTGAAATAGAGGAATTATTAAAACGCAATGGGTTCTATTGTGAAAATTAGAGTTCAATAATCAAGACTTCATAATATGCCAGAACTGTTTTTATGGTGACTGATAACAGATGTTTATAATTGATGTGAGCCTGCGCTCACATCTCATTAAATCTCCAATTAATCAGGGGTATAAAATGTCTGCACAGTTCCAGGAGCTTCATTTCTATGCCTGTCTATTAATATCACCTTCCAGCGGCCCTCACCAGAAAAACTGGGTATAAAAGCAACTCTGCTGTACATTGTGCTTCCAATAAGCTTTGTTCCATGGGCAGTCTCCAGCTCTGAAAGTGTCTTAGGTGGATCAAAAAGCTTATCGGTTAAATCGCACTCACCCCCTTGACAGATCAGGATTTGTACTTTAGTTTCCATACTGTCGTAAGAGTCTACCTTCTTTCCCCACATCAGCACAACCGAATCACCTGAAATTGTATTCTGAAAAGTAGTCGGTTCAGGCGGAGCCTCATCAGGGAAAACGAAAAAATCGTAAGGAAATGAAGGTATTCCATCATCATCTAATACCGTTACTGACATTCTTGCATATGTATGTTTTTCGATAAAAGTTTGTAAAATATTTGTATCTGTAGTTTTTGCCTGAATTGTTCCACCAAAAAAAATTGTCCATTTGTACTGAGAGCATTTACCACCATTGATGTCATATGCATTTACTGAGATGTTTGATATATGTTCGTTAAAAGAATAAGTATAAATCATAGTATCAGGTGTTCCAGCAAACCACCTGATTTTCAGGTTTTCATTGTCATTACTCTTACCCACAACAGGTCGTCCCATATTCACTAGGATGATATGTTCACTTGTTGTGGAAATAAAATCATCATCAGTCACCCGCACCCAGATCTTCTTCTGACCTGCAGCAAATGTATCAAATGCATAGGAAACAGTATCCGTAGTAAACATTATCCATGGTCCGTTTGGCTCAAATTTTATCTCTTTTATTTTAACCGAATCACTATTGGGATCAGTAGCCTTGATGCTAAATTTAGTTGGCTTAACTACCCAGGCAACCGCTGGTGAAACTTCTTTTACAACCGGAGCACCCTTACTCACAAGTATTTTCTTATCATAAAATACTGATCTCTGGTTATCATCATCAACCGTCCATACCTTTACATTTCTTTCTCCGCTTTGGTTGGTGTCAAATTGATGTCCGAAACTGGCTGTACATGCCTTTGCCGCTTCAATGAAAATAACAGAGTCCTCTGCTATGGTATCACCGTTCCAGCTGATAAAAACGCTGGATACTGTTCCATTGGTATCACTGGCAGATATTTTCAATTTAAAAGCATCTTTTACATACAGTGAATCTCCGGAGTACTTTACATTAACACTATCAATAACCGGTATACCACGTCTCACCTCAACCGAATCACAATACACATCACTTAACAGATTCAGATTATCCATAACCTTGAAATACAGAAGTTTTTTACCGGGAGTGTTGAATACGGTGTCCAGCGTGCTGTCACTCATGGGATAGAAAGTAACCGCATCAGTTGAGTACTGATATTGCACTATACCCTTATTTTTTCCATAATCTTCAGCTTTAACCGTAAGTGTACATTTATCATTGATATAAACCGGTTTGCTATAACTTACTTTCTTTATAACCGGATTATTGGGACTTACTGTTACAGTAATTTCCAATGGCTTGGCAGCAGAATCATTCAATATATTTACACAATCGACTCTTATTTTATAAGTTCCGGTTTCTTCAAAAACTTTGTCGATGAAATTGTTGTCTGTTTCCTGATCAACAATACTGTCCTCGTCCAGATACCAGAAATATTTGCGGATAATGTGCGGATGTGTATCGATAGTAGCAATGAGCCGTACACTATCTTTGGCGTATACCGTTTTCTTAACCGTTCCCGGATTGAAAACCGGCTTATCTGTAATAACATCAATTTTCAAAGTATCATAGTCAGATTTTACATTATAAGAATCAGCTGCCCAGGTTATCAGATAGTGGCTGCCCTTCTCTCTGAATCTGTATCCCCATACATCATTTGCATTTCTTTTTTCAGTAAAAGCAACTACAGGGGATACAACTTTGTAGAACACCGTATCGATCAGCCCCCCATCAGGATCAGTAAATTTCATGGTGACTTTAAAACTGACAGAGTCATTGAATTTCACTGTACTGTCGTTTTGTAAATCGAATACACACTTTGGTTTATATTTTCTGGTAGTCACCTCACGGAACAATGGTACCGTGGTATCCATAAAAGATGAATCCGAACCCACAATAGCCATAACTTCTATCTGAGAGCTCTTGACACTGTCCTCAAAAAACAGATAAAGACTTGAGCCGTCCTCATTCATTGAATCTCTGCATGATTGGGGATAACTCCAGACATACCTCACACTGTCAGAGTTAACATTTCTTTTTAAGGCATCAAGCGTGCGGACTTCCCAGGAAAACCATTTTCTGATTCTGATTTCTGAAGGAAAGGGTTTAACCTCCTCCAGGGTATACTTTGATATTTTTGCTTTATAAGTGATTTTATCGGTATTACCTTTAACAAAGGTGTAATTTACACCGGTTAGGCTAATCGTGTGCCACAAGGTATCCATTATGGGATTCAATTTTACCGAATTTTCTTTTGTACCCATAACCAGGACATTATCGTCTATAACCCACAGAAATGAATCTGCAACACCAGATGCGATAAAACGGGGACTGTCGCCATGTTTGAAATAGACAGTGTCGGAGGTATTCAGAAATTCCACTTCCGGAATAGTATATTGGACATGCAGATCTGGGATTGTTTTAGGTATTGAAGCCAACCCGTTCTTATCCGTAGCCACAATAGATAAAGAAGTAACAGCAGTGTCCGATACTGCCACATCACAAATGATAACTGTATTTCCTCCGGTTGCACTAAAAGGTGAAGATGTGAGCAGTTTATTGTGAGCAGAAGCATAGACTGAAAAAAAGACCATTCCAGTATCATCGTCTGTAAATTGAACCTCGATCTGCGGAAACTCACCCATTCTAAGCGAATCAATTAGCCGGACATACCCGATCTCAGGAGCTTCTCCCTCAAACCTGACTGTAAAAGGACCGATTTTATAACTGCCGGCTTCAGTAAATATAATAGCATTGATTTTTACACTATTTCGACTACCATATCCCAGATTGACTTTGTCTAAAACTGATGCAGTGTCAAAGGGTACTGAAGAAGTGTCCCAGATTACTGAAAAGTGTGTGTCCGGTTTTTCTGAGTCAACTCTACTGATAAATAGTGCTGCCGGGACATTTTTTCCCACCATTGTATCACCGGAAATCACATAAGGATTTATAACAGAAACACTGGTTCCATAGTAGTCTTTTTCAAGATTGGGACGTATTGCCACCACCGTGAGTTTACCAGTAAAGGGTTCCAGAAAACTGATTTTGACACGGTTTTGCTTATCTGATTCACTTTTGAAGGAAATTGCAGGTTCTGTGGTTACCTCAAATTTATAATATTTATCTTTTCCGGTGTCACTAATGGTGAAGGTATAGGACTTGAGAATTTCATGAGGTTTCTCATTTAATCCGTTCCAGTTTACGGTACACTTATAGTCTCCTTCATACTTTGAAGAAACCGGATTGTCATATGTCTGATTGCAGTGCAAAAACAGCGCAGCCATTGATGCGGTTAAACATAGAAACACCGTTGTAACCAGGGTGATCTGTGAAATTTTCCGCATAACTACCTCCAATAAATGTGGGGTAAAATAGTATTATTTTAAAACTTTACCTGTCAGAAACAGGAAAAGTGCAAAAAAATATTGAAAATAGAGAAATTATTAACCTGAACTGGTATGATTCAGATTTAAAACAAAAATGTCAACGTCAGGCCGGACAATCCGATAGCAGTCAATGCAGCACCAGTAATCACACCGGCCATCCCTGTTTTAGCATAAACCTCATATCTTCCAACTTTTTCCGGATCGTGAACACCAGGCGTTCTCATTCTGTCGTATTTTTTATAATAGGTATCATTAACATAGTAACTGCCCGCACTCATGATCATCCCTGCCAGGGCGACTGTCCCGGATGTAACCCTCAGGTGTATCTTACGTTTTGAAACCTCCGGTTTCGTTTCTGTTACCCCTGCTGATTGTGGCTGTACAGGTGGTGGTGGAATATATTGAGGCACTTTAACAGTATCTATATACACCATAGGAACCGGTTCCGGTTTATTCTGAGCCAGATTGTAAAAATGAAGCCGGTTATTTTCAAAAGGTAGTATCTCAACTCCCACAGTTGCATTATGGTATTTATTGTTAGAAAAGAGTACTGAATCCAGAAGAAAAATCGACGCTTTGCGGGATGCAGACAGACCATACTTACTGTCACATACATGTGTATACCTGGCTTCCAACTCTCCGCCATCCTGAACATACACCCCATCCCAGGGGATCTCAATATCAGGTTTAAATGGATTCAGGTACATGTCATGATCCAATTTACGCAACAGGACTCTATGGCTCTCACTTCCCTTGAGGACAAGTTTTCCTTTTACTATGATTTTTGTATCTTTCTTAAACAATATGGTGGAACCTGGCATAATGGTCATGACTTTACCAGCTTCCACTGTTAAATCATGAGGTACAAGATAGATCCCCTGAGAATAATCACCATCCTGCTGCTGATCAATAAAAGGAATTATACCTCGCTGCATGTAGTATTCTGATTCTTCATCAGTGAATTGAGCCAGGACCATTGCAGGAAGCAGTAATAGGGGGATTAGAAAAAGCAGATAATTACAGGTCGAAAACCTTTTCACCTGGATTAGCCCCTTCATGCAGATTTATTATGCTCAAAGTATTTTCCTGAGCAAAATAAGTTAAAGCAGAAAATGGAGCAAGTACAGAGTAGAGGCAACAGGTGCTCACCTCCGGGAGAAAACACTTTATATACTTTAATTAACTCTGAAATGGCCCGAAATCATTAGGGACCACCGGCTCTCTTATCAGAAAGTGGCGCAACGGTTCATAATGGGTAGCTGAAGTACCATCGGTCAAAAAATGTCCTTCTGCCAGGTCCTGACGCACAAAAAAAGCATTGACTCCAGACAAGTTGCACCCGACCAGCTGATACCCCTTCTGAGACCCAAGCAATTCCAAAGATTTGAGGCTTGCCCCATAATAAGATGAACCATTCCAGACATGCTGCGGATTATATTTCATCACCCATTTGATATCAGAGCCGAAATGCCCGTTATATTCACAAACCACTACCCTGGGAGAATAATTTTCTATAGCATTCCATACCCAGTAATCATTTCCATCCAAATCTATTGAAAGTAAGTCAAATTCTGCAGGAATATCCGCTTCCCTGAAAATTGATTCAATATTTTCAGCAGTTATGAACTGCTTTAGAAAAGTAAGCTGATGACGTACAAGAAATGAAGAAAACTTTGATGAAATTACCTGAACATTAGCCGGCGCATTCTCTATCCATAAGCCAAACCAGTTTTGAAGCAACAACGCTGTTGTGCAATTCTGCAAGCCATTACCAGCTCCAAATTCCACAAAAAAATGGTTAGTCAAACCGATCCGATTGAAAATTTCATTAATAATCCCATCCTCGCCACACTGAGAAAAGATGCTGAATTCATATCGGTTAAGATTTTCTGCCCTCTTGTAACGATCTTCAGACCCAAGAAGCTCCCTACGATATCTCTCCACCTCTAAATCCAGTAAATTGCGCAGCTGATGAAAAGAGAGTGCAGTGTATCCTTCAAGTCGATCCATATATCACCTCCATTTTAACCTGATAAGTTGATCTAATAGATTGTATTATAAAAGGATACAAAAAGATACTGATTTTTTTAGTAACAAAATTCAGAGCGTCAGCTGAAGTAACAGAAAAAAGCCTGTTTCTTATAGTGCAGTCGTTTTTTTTGAAGATAATTGCAGAAGGAAATACAAATTGAAATTATGACTGTAGAATACAAGAGCGGATCTGCAGAATCAGCACCATGAAGGCACCGATTCTGCAAATTTCAATAGAGTCATGCACCAGCCAATCTCTCCTTTTCCTGACGAAATACATTGAGTTTGGTTTCCACCTCCCCAAGCAAAAATCTAAGCTCAGAGGTCTTCTCCACAGCAGTCTGAATGCGCTGCTCTTCTGTTTTTAAGTTACTCATTGAAGCTCTGATGTCTTCCATTAGAAGGTTCAAGCTGCTTATCCGGTTTTCTGCTTCTTTTATAAGCTGCTTTTCTCTGGCAAGTTCCCTGATACGCTTTTCCACCGTATCGGTCATCTTGGTCATGTCTTCCACCTGATTACCAATCTTCTCGATCTCCTTTGCCTTACTGTTGATGGTTTCGATCTGCATTGATGCACGATCGATGATATCGGTAAGACTATCGATTTTCTTCTGAGCCGAATTAACCAGTTCCCGCCCCTTGTCTATCGATTCGATACGGATTTCCATGTCGGAAACTACGGTGTCGATATTGGCGATCCGGGAATCGATAGCTTCGATTTTGCTGGTTCTGCGATTTATCTGGTCCATTTCGGCTTTGAGATTTTCCAGCAGTTTTTCTACGGAAGCAAGCTGCTTCTGTGCTCTGTCGATATCTGTCCGGTGAGATTCAATATTTTTAAGCGATCCCTGTATATTGTCGATTACGTTCTGAAATTTCTGGTAATGCTCATTGACGTTTTGATCCATGGTGCTGACCTCGCCAATAAAATCGTCCAGATTCTTCCTTCCGGTACTCAACAAGTCTTCCAGTTCTTTACGCATGGTCACGATTTTCTCCTCTTCACGCAGAAGAACCTGCTTCTCTTCAGATAATCGCAACATCATGTTCTTAGCTTCCAGAGACTGCATGGAAATTGCAGAGAGCTGAACAGAAATGTCCTCCACCACCTTCTGATCTTTACTGAGACTCTGGATTTTCATATTGATATCGCCCAACAGATAATTGAGCTGATCCAGTCTCTTCTCTGTTTTGTCAATCATTGCCTTACGCTGAAGCTGAGCGGCAACCCTCTCATCAATCTCGGTGACCATTTTTCCCAGATCTTCGATTTTTCTTTCGACCTCTCCGATGATTCTGGCTTTTTCCTCGGTTTGCCTTATCTTCTCATTAGCATCATCTGATAACAGTTTAAGCTGATCAATGCTTGCAGCTACCGATTCCACTTCCTGCTCGTGCCTGCTCAGATCATCGATCTTGTCCTCAAGTGATCCAACCCGCTGGAAAAACTTCTCCACCTGTTCGTTGGTTTTCTCAATTTCACCCCGATGAGTAGCCAGCATTTCCTCTTTCTGATAAGTGTCATCAATCAGAACCCGCAAATCATTGAGTTGCTTATCGAACTTCTCGATAGTACTCTCTTTTTCCACCACAGTATCCAGTCTGGAGCTCAAAACATTAATATTCTGCTCCATTCCTTTTACTTTCTGATTCAATGAATCAACAATCTGCCATTCCTGAGTGACTTCCTCCACCTTAACCCGGATTTTATCGGCTGCTTTCTCATATTCTGTAACCTGAGTGCGGGTGTTTTCCACCATCTGCTGGTGTTTGGTCAAGGTGTTCAATATTGCTTCAGTATTTTTTGCCAAAGTATTAATATCGTGAACCTTTTCATTCACATTATCGATATGTTTACTGCTGCGTTGAAATTCCACCAGCTTTGAATCCAATTTATTATCAAGTTGACGAATCTCCTCTATTTTTTGATTCGCGTCTAACATCACCTGCTCAAACCTTCTGATCTCGTTTATGGATGCCTGACTCTGATTAAGCATCGCATCGATTCGGGCTATGTTTTTTTCGGTTTTTTCCAGCGAGGCAAATTTATTCTGAAGCTGCTTGAGATCGGCATCAGTCTTCCAGGTCAGCGCACTAAGCCTGCCCGCCTGATCAACTGCTTTTTCCACCACCAGATGCTGAGTTTCCAGTGATTTGATTTTCGTTTTTACATATTCGGAAAGGCTGTTTAGGTTGTCAATTTTTTCCTTCATTATCCGGAAACGCTCCGTCTCAGTCTCTAACTCAGAAAGCCGGTTGCGAATCTGCTCTGCACTGTTCATCACTTCAGTAACTTCAGCCTGAGTTTTTGAAGAGAGGTCGTTAAATGAAGTCAATCGCTGATCAAGTTTATCAATAGCAGCAATGGCCTTTAATTGACGCTCTTCAATTTCGGAGATTCCCTTGATAGTTTCCTGCAGAAGTGAGCCGCCACTGGTCTCAAACTTCTTGATTACTGCATCAACCCGTTTCTCCATGGAATCTATGTATTTCTCATTATCGGTGATCTTTAGGACCATCTGTTCAATCCTGGAGACCCGATCTTCAAACACAATCGCCTTATGCAAAAGTTCTTCTGCCCGGGATGTTCCATCCACCACCTGATCCACTCTGGTCTTGACCTGATCATACTCCTGACGAAGCTCTCCCATACCAGTCTTAAGCTCACCAACCCAATGGCGTTCCTCCTGAATCTGAGAACGCTCTTTCTCAACTGATCCTAACAGCGAATGCAACTCAGCCTTCTCATTGCGGGCATTTCTGACCAACTCCTGAATTTCATTCAGGTGACTCTCAAGCACCTCTGCCAGTTCCTGAGGATCTTTGAATTCTTTCTTTTTTGATAGTGAAAATATCATAGAAGGAGCTCCTCTTTGGGAATTGTCACTTCCCTGGTTATTTTCCATGAACCATTCTTTTTTTCCAAAACCATCTGTTTACCATTTTCCAAACTGTTTTTATCGGATTTGTAAATCTGGAGAAATTTCAAAGTAACTGAGTTCTCTGTATTATCCACTACCATTATCCTGTCGATAGTCACATCGATAGTGGAATAAATCTCAAATGTGCGGATCTTCCGTTCCACCCAGCCTTTCCAGTTAACACCTTGACTCTTAAATCCGGATGTATCGTAAAATTCCTTGTATCTGTTTATGTCCATCGACTCCCAGGCCTCTTGCCAACTCTCCAGCAGAGACTTGAATTCCTCATTATACAGTTTTCTCTGGGCAAGTAACACCTCCCTTTTACTATCGATCAGCGCAAAATCAGCTAACATGAGTGGATCATCAACCCCGGGCTTATCCACTATTACTACCGGAGTACCTATTCCATCTTTGAGAATCGATGATAGCTGCAGAAGCTGATCGTTAGCAATCTCCAGACACCCCTTAGTCTCCCCAGGGCTGGAATCAGGTTCTGTACCGTGAATCCATATACCTTGTCCAGTTCGACCTTCCTGCCGGTCTTCCTGGTTAGGATAGTCTAAAACATAGGCCAGAGGACCATAAATAGAAGTTAACTCCCGTTTTTCCTTCCGTTCAATGATGAAATAACAACCTTCAGGGGTACGCTTATCACCGGCAGTCTTTTTCCTGCCCGCCTGGGCACCTGTTCCCATGTTGAAGGACTGGTGCACCTGCCAGTTACCATTGACATTGTGCAACAAATACATGGTTTTATTTGCTTTATTTGCCAGAATAACAAAATATTCTACCGGAGTAAGATTCACAGGCTCTCTTATCATAATAGCACTATCTTTTTTCAGAGCTTCAGAAAATGAGCCAGTAGACCTGTCCTCATGCTTATAGTCCACTGAAAGCGGATCGTCCTTCTTTATAAGTGTATCTTTTCCCGGAAATTCCGCTGTGCTCTGATCGGAAGTCCTGGTAAATATTGCCGCTTCAGGATTACTGATCGGTTTTAACTGAACCAATCTGAATATCCCCCAGACTACACCGGTTCCCAAAATGAGAAATACCATATAATAAACCAATTTCCAGAACTTTTGCATGAAACGGTTTAATTCCGCCGGTTTTTTCTGCTGAGAATATGCCTTGGATATCTCAAAAATCTTAATCCAAGCCTGAAACCTACACTCCAGAATTTTAAGCTGATAGAGGATTTTAATTCTCAGATCACCTAACATAAAGACTTTCCACGAATTAAGCTGACCATTCAACAGTTTTTAGCAAAAACATTATACCATTTCAGTACGTGTCACTGCACCATATTTCTATCAGTTATGGCTATGAATAACTGTTCAGCAAAAAAGTGGTCGGAGATCCTGGCGATCTACAGGATAAACTATGCCTCAATAAAAATTAACACATAATTGAGATGTGGTCATCTGCGGAAATACATTTTAAAGGGAGATCAAAACTATAATGAAGCAGATTTGGGTTGATATCTGCCAATCAGGGAAATAGCCTTATTCAGCACAACAGCACTCTCTTTTTCTGAAATTTCCTTAAATGAAATGCCCTTATGTATCGCCGATTGAGGACAGTAGGATTCTATCTCGGTTTCATGAAAAAAACCAACCGCCGGCCGATTCAATAACCCGGCGACTACATACAAAAGAGTATTTCCAGTAACTATCAGATCAGATCTGGAAACCAACGCAGCGATTCTGGATTCGGACAGGTGAGTCAATACCGGCAACTTCTGCTCTTTCACCCACTCAAGTTCACTTCCAGAGCCGATATGATCAGCATATAAGTATATCTCACCCTTATTAAGTTCTTTAAACCTGCCCAGGAACTCTTCGGTCCATGCCCGGCCAAATTTTCTAAGTAAAAACAAGGCATCGACTCCAACCAGCGCCCCTTTTCGCTTTATTTTGGATTCTCTTAGCAAGTGATCGATTTCATCGAGTACCTTTGGAGCAACACTCCAGCACACCCCCTCCGGTTTAGCTCCAAAAAGATCTGAAATTGAGCAGTTTAGATCCGGTATATATTTCCTTTGCTTTGAAGGACTGACCTGAAGATTAAGAAAAGGAAAATTTCCCGCTCCAAGATAGCCTACCCTGGCAGGTGCTACCGAAGCTCCGGCAAGATAAAGCAAAGAAAGATCCGGCTTATGATCCAATAGAAAACAAATATCCACTACCCCCCTGAATTCCTTTGCCAGACCAGTGAACTCCTTTGCGAAAATCTTACTGGACTCCAACTCATATTCTACTACATTCAATCCAGGTATCATTTTTACCAATGATGTGGTCTGATGCTCACACACCAAAGTTACTCCCGCATGCTTGAATAAGGATGCCAATCCGGTGACATTCTGAAGCTGATACAAAACATCAATCTGCTTTTGCGGCAAAATCAGCAGTATCTCTTTAACCTCTGACACATTAATCGGAAAACATATCGGGGATACTTTATATCTTTTCCTTAAAATAAAAGAGGCAAGCCTGTACATCCCCGGTTTACCAATTAATGCCAGAACTGACCGCCTGATCAAATTTTTTGATTTTTTTTCCATGTTATTATAAAATTACTACGCAGAAAGTAATTACTCCTTTGCGAAAAAATAGCACGCGATTGGGAACACCTGCAACTTTTAATTGTAACAAACAGTTTAACTTGTTTTTTTTCGGAGCGATATGTCAATAAAGAAATTTATCAAACCCTTTGAGGTATTGCTTCTTCTCTCAACATGGGTACTTGTTATAACTTCAAAAATAATTGTTCCGGGAAATACCACCCCCTACTCATATGAAGTCCTGGGCGCATTATCTATTCTATGCACTTTCATTTTTGCTTTTCCCAACCTGAAAAAAAAGACAGTAAACTTGTCCTGGATTCAGACTGCAGCCATCTCACTGATAGCTTTTGCCGCAGTGCAGCTTTCAACAGAAAGCCCCGATGTGCAAAAATTCCATTTCCCAGCCCTGTACTTTTTTATTGCAGTAAGCAACTCGTTACTGGGAGGAAAATATGCCTGGATAAGTTCCTTCTTTATCCTGGCTGCAGGTGAAACTGCCAGCGTTTGCTTAAGTAAAATCAGTTCAAATACAGATCTGTATACTTTCATACTAAACCACGATAACCTTCATCTCATGTTTTACCTTTTCATAGCCAGTTTTTTTCCCTCAATTCTTTATAGAACCCCTCAGAAAACTCAGTCTCCAACCCAAAGAACCTCTGCCACTGAAATTTCTGTTTCCAGTGAAAAAAATAAAGCTCATAATGAAAATATCAAGCAAGATGAACCATCACCGTCTAATCCAAACCCGCCTCTAAACTATATGGCCGATATCGGCAACCAGAATACCGACAATGTCCAGAACCTGCTCTACAGTATAGTCTATTTCATGAGTCGTAATTTTAAAGCACATTCAGCGTTGGGGTTCATCTTCAACCCTGCTACAAAGTCATTTGAATTGAACTCCTTTCAATCGAAAAGTGTTCACATTGCCCAGGGCGTCTGCATTCCACTGGGTAAAGGGATTATCGGTAAAATGGGTCATGAGAAACGGATTTTTATGAGTGGAAACCTTCCACTTTACAATTCCGAGATTTTATACTACAGCAGTCCGGTAGAAATAAATTCACTTCTTGCAGTGCCCATAATCTCCGACAATGATGAGCTTCTAGGCGTATTGGCTCTTGACTGCATAGACAAAAATGCTTTTAAAGATCAGGATAAAGAGATTCTCAAGAGATTCTCCATTCTGGCAGCAGCACTCATAACCAACGCACGAATGCGAGCCTTTCAGGAACGGGCAGCCCATACCTTTCAAATCTTCTACCAGGCCAGCCACCGTTTCACAACATCACTCAATCTGGAGGATGTTTTTGACGTTCTCTTTACAACTGTTCCCATGATCACCCCCTGTTCCCGGCAAATAAGCATCGTTTTTGATGAAAACAGAAATGTGGGAAAAATTAATCGAATCATTGGTAACAGTCCGGATATAAACCCAGGTATGGAATTCGCAATCAATAAAGGACTCTACTCTTTTGCCTTCCAGAAAAGAAAACTGGTAAACATCTGCGATTATCTTCAGTACCAGTCCAGGTATTACCGTTTTTTCCCGGATGAGAAAATAGACAAATCGATCCGCTCCCTGATAATTTTTCCCATAACCGATGATGAGTTCAGATGCAGAGGAGTTTTTTCGATAGAAAGCAATGAGCCTAACCAATTCACAAATGAGATTGTGCAGGTTTTAAGTACGCTGCTGGAAAACGCATCAGTTGCATTCACCCGTGCAGTACTCTATCAAAAAATGGAACGGCTGGCAACCACCGATGGTTTGACAGGATTGAATAACCACAGACATTTCCAGGAAATCCTCTCCAAAGAACTGGAAAGAGCCAGACGCTACAGACATCCTCTTTCCTTACTTCTGATGGATATCGATCATTTCAAAACCTTCAATGACACCTATGGCCATCCTGTAGGAGATCTGGTACTTAAAGAAATCTCCCTTTGTATCCAGAAATCAATTCGTACAAATGATATTCCAGCCAGATATGGGGGAGAAGAATTCACCGTCATTATTCCTGAAACCAACCAGGCTAACGCTATGATCATCGCGGAACGTGTCAGAACTACCATCGAAAAACATGTAATACAATCTCTGGAAAAGCAATTGCATGTAACTGTCAGTATCGGTTGTGCCACTTTCCCCAATCAGGCATCCTCCCAACAGGATCTGATTGACTTTGCTGATAAAGCCCTCTACTTTTCAAAAGGGCATGGAAGGAATCAGGCTAACGCATACCTGCCCATAATGACTGAAAATGAGAAAGTACATAAGGACTGATTTGATTTGTAAAGCTGAACAGAGATAGATTTGCAACAGAGAACCTGGTAGACCCAACTCTGAAAATGATAACAACAAACTGCTCCGAACCGATAAGCAAAGTGTGAATCGAAACGGCCCTCCGGATTATCTACATTATCAGGTGCGCTTTTTGATATTTTTACTGGCAGTTTTTTCTTCTTTTTCCGATTAACACTGGAAACGATAATGAAAATTACTTTTTTAGGCACTGGAACTTCCCATGGGGTACCATCTATCGACTGTATGATAGATAATTATAAAAATTGCCCAAAAGGAGTCTGCAAACTGGCGACAGACGACTCTAAACACAGACGTACCCGTTCATCGATTATGGTTCAATTGCAGGATCACAACATCTTAATCGATGTCTCAGCCGATTTCCGCGCTCAGGTCTTAAGAGAGCAGATAAGAAAGATCGATGCCGTCTTAATCACTCACTCTCATGCTGATCATATAGGTGGTTTTCCCGATATCCGCTCCTTTACCCTGAATCATGGTTTACCCATTTACGGCTCCAGCGAAACTATTCATAACATTAAAAAATCTTTCAGCTATATCTTTGACCCAAATACAACCATTGGTGGAGGCATTCCTAAATTAGAACCTCAAATAATCGACAATTCCTTTAATTTGTTTGGAAACCCGATAGAGGTCATTACTGTCGAACATGGTAACCTAAAAGGTTGTTTTGGGTACCGTATCGGGTCACTGACTTATATCCCTGATATGAAATCCATAGACAATAAAAACCTGAATAAACTCAAAAACACAGAGATACTTATATTGAACTGTCTTAGAAATGCACCGGCTCACCCCACACATCTTACTTTGCCGGAAAGTATTGAACTAGCCAGAAAAATCTCTCCCCGCATTTGCTATTTCATTCATATGTGCCATGATATACATTATGAGGCTGATTCCCAAAATCTGGAATCATGGATGCAATTTTCTTATGACGGACTGATAGTCAATTGTTGAAAAAAGGTGAATAAATGGAGAATTATAAAAAAGAGTTCATCGAATTCATGGTAAAAAGCAAGGTTCTCACGTTCGGAGATTTTACAACCAAAAGCGGTAGAAAAACCCCTTTTTTCATAAACACCGGCAACTACAGCACTGGCTCTGAGCTGCTTAAATTAGGAGAATACTACGCCGAAGCTTTAAAACTTAATCTACCCTTGGGATTTGATGTGCTCTTTGGCCCCGCCTATAAAGGAATCCCATTGGCTGTTGCAACATCCATGGCACTCACCTCCAGATTCTCCCAGGAAACAGCATTTTGCTTCAACCGTAAAGAAATTAAGGATCATGGCGAGGGTGGAAACCTTATCGGGCATAAATTAA
Source organism: Fibrobacterota bacterium (assembly GCA_023436145.1). Taxonomy (GTDB): domain Bacteria; phylum Fibrobacterota; class Chitinivibrionia; order Chitinivibrionales; family Chitinispirillaceae; genus JAAYPC01. Next base: position 36,246 of record JAEZKP010000031.1, read on the forward strand.
AGGATAATGACCGTGTGGTGATAATCGAAGATGTAATCACTGCCGGAACATCCGTCCGGGAATCGATTCCACTTCTCAAATCCGCAGCCAATATCAGGATCTGCGGACTGGTGGTTTCCGTAGATCGTATGGAAAAGGGCAGAAGCAATAAAAGCGCTCTTTCAGAACTTAAAGATGAACTCGGGATTAACACCTTCGCAATAGTTAATCTGGATGAAGTAGTCAGTTATCTCCATAACCGCCCAATTAATGGAAAAATTGTGCTTGATGATGTCACGCTTCAGAGAATTGAAGAATACCGCAAAATCTATGGAGCTTCCTGAAATATTTTATTCATTTTGAAAACAGGCTGGTTCTGATTTCTTATTGTTTCTGCACCCTGTAGAAGTTGTTTCTGAGAAATGCTCTGCTCACCGGTTTTCTCAGATATCACCGTCAAATACTATGACTTTGATACCGGCAGTAGATATTTTTATTACACCTGTAGTAAATTAAACCAGAGTAAATTTCATGAACATCTTAAAGCTTTACCGCCATTCCGCTTTCATAGTACTGGCCTTCAGTTTCCTTTTTCTGACCCTGTGTTTCTTTCTGTTTATGAATATGGGACGCTGGCTGGTTATCTATGATCCCATGCCTGAAGACCTTGATCTTATTGTTACTTTTGCCGGAGAACGCGAACGGGTGGCCTATTCCAAAGAGTTGACTATCAAATATCCGCATTCCTGTTGGATGTTAAGTGATTACAAAAATGGATATTCACGTTTACTGCGCAAATCCAATTTCGACATGTCCAGAGTTCATATTGTGGATACCTGCCAGAACACTGTATCTGAAATACATGCAATGGATAAATGGATAAAAGATAACCCGCAGAAATTTAAAGGCAAATCCCATCTTTCCATTGGCCTTGTGTCCAGCCCTTATCATATGCGCCGGATTCAGCTTATAATAAATAAGCAGTTAAAAAAGCAGAACCTTAGTTTCCATTATCTCCCAGTACCTCTGGACCGGTACAAATGGACTACAAAGATGCTTAAATACTGGTGGAATACAGGAGTTGTTTCCAGAGCTGTTATCTCCGAATTCCAGAAAATCATTTATTTCCTGCTGATTTATTGACTTAAATCAGGACTGAAAATGCATCCATCAGCATAATCAAATAGTAGCATTCCCAGCATGTCCTGATGATCAATCAACTTATTACAGATCTCGAATGTATTTACTTGTGAACCCCACAGCAGAGCACCAGATTGCCGGATTTATGTACATAAGCAGCTATGAATTCTATTTCACTCTTTTCTGGATTTTTGTATTTGTAATCGACCCATCCCGAACCCTTGCTTTTGGCAATGTTTATCATCTCTTGCCTGAATAATTTGCCATCCATATCAGGTACATCGATCATATTCACACCGATCAGTTTGTGGTTTTTAGGATGAGCTACCATAATTCCGGTGGTATCGTAAGCAATAACAAACAATTCTCCTTTGCAAAACTTTCCATTGCTCTTTTTAAGCTCCTCCATACAGTTTTCTCTGCCGTAAACAGTCATGAATTCTGCTGCCTCTTTCACCAGATCAATGGCATTCTGTACTTCGGAAGCCTGAATGGCAGATATTGAAATGGGCACCATAAGAAACGCCAAAAACGGATTCAGAATCCTTCTGATCATATTCCCTCCTAAGCATATTCATTTGGGTTATCAATTTTTAATTATATATTTACTTAATAATATAATCAATAATTAACCTTAATGAATATCTCTGATTTGCCGAAGTAATACAGGCTGCCAGCGGATAGAGAAGGGACCCCGGGTAGGTGCAGTTTCTATAAGAGCAGTAAATGCAAACACATATACTGCTCTTAAGACTTTAGATAAAGCAGCAAAAGATTAAAGAACAAAACCGGAAGGAATGCGCGTGGATTTGGGAACAACAATGATACCGTCTCTGATTATTATCCCATCCCGCTCTCCATTCACAATTCTCTCATTGTTTATAAGCTGAACATTATCGCCAATTCTGACATCTTTATCCAGAATGGCATTCTGAATAACACAGTTTTTTCCTATTCCCAACCCATCACCATCGCCCCGTTCCGTTTCAAAAAAATCAGAACCCATGAAAATTACTCTGGAGAGCCTGCTTCCTGCTTTAATTACAGAGCGAAGACCAATAACACTGTCTGAAATTGAAGCATCTTCGATCATACTTCCTTCACATACAATCGAGGAATTGATAATCGATCCGGTTATCTTGGCAGCAGGCAGAAAGCGGGCGCGGGTAAAGATAGGTTTGGCCTGATCATAGAAATTAAAGGGAGGCTCGGGTCTGGTCATGTCGATATGCGCATCAAAAAAAGCCTTAATGGTTCCTATATCCTCCCAATACCCATCAAACGGATAAGAAAAAACTCTGTAATTAGATATGGCAGCCGGGATAATCTGTTTACCAAAATCATTATAATCATACTTCTGCAAAAGATCAAAAAGGACCTGCTTTTTAAATATGTAAATGCCCATGGAACCTACATGAGTTTTCTCTCTGTTGGTGGTGGAAAACTCCTCTTTAAGCCGAAGTTCCTCAGGAATACTGAACTCATCCACAATCATATCTTCAGTGGGTTTTTCCACAAAATCAGTGACCCTGAAATCCAGATCCAGTTTCATGATCCCCAGCTCTCTTACTTTAGAACGCTCTACCGGTACAACCGCCAGCGTGATATCAGCTCCTCTGGTATTATGAAAATCAATAAATCTGTCAAAATCCATCCTGTAGAGATGGTCACCGGAAAGTAAAAGGACATTCTCACCCGCCTGAGAAAAGTTAAACATGTTTTTTCTCACCGCATCGGCAGTCCCCTGATACCAGCCCTTACTATCAACAGTTTGAGATGCAGCCAGAATTGAGACAAAACCACCTGAGAATGCATCCATCCTGTATGTCTGAAAGATATGACGGTGAAGCGATTCAGAGGCAAATTGAGTCAAAACCCAGATATTGCGGATCTGATGATGCAAACAGTTACTGATAGGGATATCTATAAGACGGAATTTTCCACCAATTGGTACAGCTGGTTTAGATCGGGCTTGTGTCAATGGGTGTAATCTGGTTCCCTGACCACCAGCTAAAATAATCGAGGTAACACGGGATTTGGGCATAAATTCTCCTTCAATAAATATTGATATATGGTTGTTAAATATAGTAAGAAATCTCCAGGGTGGAAAATGAATTAATTTTATATTTTGTTAATGTTTTTTTCCATGGTAATATTGTAAACAGAGGATGACCGGCAGAAAAGAGTAACTAGTGGTATTTAAGGCAATAAATTTATATTCATAGCCAGAGAAATGAGGTTTTTTCCCTTGTACAGCAACATCTAAGAAAACAGAAGTTTTTTAAAGCTCCTGCTCTTTTTGAGGTGCAATGTGTTTCAGATGGAAAATAAGTAAACACTCTTACGTTATAAGCAGATTGTTTATAACCTCAATAACCCCATCGGTATACCTGGCACAATTTTCAGCAGCCTTCAAAGCATTATAGTTACTGACATTGCCTGATAAAATTACCCGGCCATCACTGACCTGGACATCGACTGTATTTACATTTATATCTGCACTGCGGTCCAGAGCCGCGACTATATCTCTGGCAATCAACTCATCCACATAGTGAGTTGTAGGTACGACGGTCAGACGATTATGCAGGGAAATAACACCATTGATTTCTGCCGCTATTTCTTCTATCCGCAGCTTCTGCCATAATGAAGGCACCGAACCATCCAGTATGATATTGCCATTTTCCACATTGATAAGTACATCTGAAGGATCGATATCAGGATCCCACTGCAAAATGCTGGTTAAAATATTCTTTATTTCTGCATCGGAAGGAAGCTCATGGACAGAAGGATGCATTACTGATATGTTGTTTTGGACAGAAGAGACCCCCGGAATTGCCCACACATCTTCCTCGGCAGCTTCCCTGGCCAGAAAAGTGGGGACCGTACCATTCAAACTGACCGTGCCATCTGTAAATTCAACAGTTATAGTGGATGCATCGACTCTGGCATCCCAAAACAGTTGATCCACTATGTTTTTTTTAATTTCTTCTTTACTTAGTGCCATATTCACTCCTGTGGAGGTGACAGATTGCGCCCTGAACGCAGGTTATAAGCCCTAAGTAGTAGCTCCCGCACCTGCTGATCGGTAGTCTGCTCAAAATTTTCAAACCAACTTCCAACAGCAGAAAAAGGTTCCGGTGTCATCAGACATATCACCTCATCAGCTTCATCTTTTAGCTCCAAAACGGTGGAAGCAGCTCCAACCGGTACAGCAATCACCAACTTAGATGGCTCTTTTCTCCTCAGAGCACGAACCGCTACTTTCATAGTTGCCCCGGTAGCCAGGCCATCATCTACTACAATTACCGTGCGTCCAGCAATTTTAGGCAAAGCCCGACCGTCCCGATAAAGCTTCTGACGACGTTCCAATTCGATTAGCTCCTCTTTTGCAGTTTCTTCAATGAATTCTCTTGAAATTAGCAAATAATTTACAACTGCATCATTGAGTAGAAGCATCCCTCCCTCAGCAATTGCTCCCATAGCCAGCTCCGGTTGATAAGGAGCACCCAGCTTTCTTACTATGAAAACATCCAGCTGCGCCTCCAGTACAACAGCTACTTCATAGGCCACTACCAGTCCTCCCCTGGGAAGACCAATAATGAGCAGATCTGGAATCGCCCTGTACTTTAGCAACTTTTGTGCCAACGCACGTCCAGCGCTTTCCCGGTCTACAAATCTATTGAACATAGGTTTACTTCTATAAATTCCTTAAAAACAGAATCCAGTTGATTATTCACCAACTGATTGTCCCCTCATCCTGACCACCATAACCGGAGTGGCCGTAATCACCTACACTTTTGGGCTTTCTCCCGGTTGCCTCCGACACTTTTATATGCCGACCCTGAAACTCTTTTCCATTTAGCTGGTGCACCGCTTCATCTGCATTTTCCATTTCCACAAAACCAAAGCCCCTGGACCTTCCTGTCTGACGATCGGTAATTATCGATGCAGAATCGACTTTTCCAAATTGAGAAAAAAGACCCTTCAATGAGTCCTCTGTTGTACCCCAGGAAAGATTGCCCACATATAATCTTTTGGACATCTGACTTGCCCCTTTCCGAATTTTAGATTTCAGATTTCAGATTTTTGATTTTTGATTTTCAGAATATCGGATAAAACTTTAACTGTAATTCTATTCCGAATTCCAAAATCTCAAAACTCCTAATCTCAAATCTTAATCTTAATTCTCAGATTTTTCTGATTCCTGATTTTTGATTTTCAGAATATCGTAAAATCTCTAACTATAATTGTATTCCGTATTCCAAAACCTCAAAACTCCTAATCTCAAACCTCAATCTTAATTCTCAGATTTTTCTCATTTCTGATGTATAATTTTCATAATACGAACTGTCAATTCTAATCCAATACCCAAATCTCCAAATTCTTATTCTCAAAATCTCAAATCTAAAATCTCAAATCTCAAATTCCCTTGTCCTTCTGGCAGATCAAGTGCAAACAATATACCAAGCAGGGGCGGCAGATATTTTGCGTTATTAACTGGTTTAGTTCTGGAAATCCAATTATTTGTCAGGAGTCAATAAGATATGCTTAAAAGAGGAAGCGGGATTCTTTTACATATCACCTCCCTTCCCTCACCATACGGTATCGGAGATCTTGGAGAGCAAGCCTACAGATTTGCCGACTTTTTAGCTTCTGCTTATCAAAGCTACTGGCAGGTCTTACCCCTTAACCCTTCAGATCAACAAAGACATTTTTCCCCTTACAGCAGCACCTCCTCCTTTGCACTTAACCCGCTACTGGTAAGTCCCGATTTACTTGTCAAACAAAAATTAGTCCCCGATTCCCTGACCCAACCGTTAACCGATTGCCAGGTTGACTCTGTGTCTTACCATAAAGCAACTCCATTTAAAACAGAACTACTGCAATCAGCTTATAATCACGCACAGAAACAGGGTTTTCAACCCGACTTTTCGCAGTTCTGTGAACAAAATGCCTCCTGGCTTGATGATCACGCTCTTTTTACCGCACTTTCTCAGAAATTTAACAACCAGCCTTGGAACCGATGGTCTCCTCCATTAAGAGATCGTGATCCACAAGCCCTGAAAGAATTTTCCCAGCAGTTCCAAGAGCAGATACAAAAGGAAAAATTCTGCCAGTACATAGTTATGGATCAATGGGAAACACTCCACCAGTACTGCAAAAATATTGGTGTTCAGATTATCGGTGATCTTCCGATGTTTGTAAGTTATGACAGTGTGGATGTATGGGCTAACCGTCAGTTTTTTAAACTGGACCAAAATCTTTCACCGGCATTTTTCGCAGGAGCCCCTCCGGACCGGTTCTGCTCACAGGGCCAACTCTGGCATAATCCAGTTTACGATTGGGATACACTAAAAAAAAATGAATACTCTTTTTGGGTGGAACGGTTTCGCAGATCCTTCGAGCTTTTTGACCTCATAAGAATAGATCATTTCCGGGGGCTCATTGCCTATTGGGAAACTCCCGCACATCACCAGAATGCCACAGGTGGAGTTTGGCAGAATGTGCCGGTGGATGATTTTTTCAACACTCTTTTTAAACATTTCTTCTGTTTTCCGGTAATCGCTGAAGATCTGGGGACCATAACCGCAGATGTTCGGGAAGCGATGAACCGCTTCCAAATACCAGGAAGTAAAGTTTTGCTATTCGCATTTGAAAACTTAAACCCAAAACACCCTTATCTTCCTCATAACTATGAAAAAAATTGTATGGCCTGCACTGGTACCCATGACACCAATACCATCAGGGGATGGTTCGAACAGGATTGTACTGAGCAGGAAAGAAGAAACCTACTTCATTACTTAGGAGAAAAAGCCGTTTCTGAATCAATCAACTGGAAAGCAATACGGCTACTGATGCAATCTGCTGCAGATATGGTAATATTCCCTTTACAGGATATCCTGGGATATGGTTCAGAAGCAAGAATGAATGTCCCGGGAACCAAAGACAACAACTGGAGATGGCGTTTTTCCCAGGAAGCGATCACCGCAGATATCCAGAGAAGGTTGGGAGAGTTGACAGTTCTGTTTGGAAGAGCCTGAAAAAGGACTCTGACTCATCATGCTATTCAAAAAGATCCAAAAAACGATCTTCGTATAATTTGTATAAGCCCCATTTGTCCAGTTCTTTCTTAAGCTCCTGTGCTTTTGAATGATCATGCTCGGCATTTTTAAACATGATTTCAATACGATCCATCACATACTTTGGAACATCCTCCTGCTGCACACCCGGAATCTGTGGTTCTTCCTCAAATACTCCGGATGAAAAAAATTCTTTGATTTTATCCTCTATCTGAGAAAACATAGGATCTGCCAGCTCAATATCGTGCTCAAGTTCTGAATAATCGATGTCCACCCCGGTTATTTCGGCCAGTTTTTCGACTATAGATAAAGCGGCTCTGGGATAGGTAAGAGTACCAGCATAAGCAGGAATCGTAGCTAAAAGACAAACCGCGTCAATCCCCCTTACACCTGCAAATCCCAGCATTAAACCATTAAGTCCACTTATTATTCCATCTGGCATCGGCTCTAAACCCCTGCTTTCCAGCTCACCTTTTAGTCCAGGATTATTACAGGCATACAAAACCCTAGGCTGATCCAAATGACTTACCGACTGGGGAAGCGCTGCGGCAGTATAGATTCTAGGAGTATTAAGTTCTTTGCACAACTCCAGAATAGCCCGCATTACCTCCACATCGTACACTCCACCTGCATGCGCATTGCTTTCAAAAATTATCAGATCAGGATTATGGTTATGGTAAAATACACTTTGAGGAGTATCTGGAAAATGAGTAACACCGGAATTTACCACTATAGAATCGGGTGTGATAAACTGACTCATATCTATCTGGGCAAAAAGGTGGCAATCCATTTTCCTGCGAAGATAATCCATGGCCAGAATTCCTACATTTCCAGCTCCGGTCCAGGCAGCGAAAAGAGTTGGGGCACTATTAAAGTGAGTCCTGTGAAGAATATTCATATTGCTCCCGGACAGTATCAGGTTTATTCAGCGGTCTCTTCCCAGTATTTAGGACGTTCGTAATAGTTGTAGAGCCGCTTTTCCATATCTCTAGTTAAGGGAACCGCAGGATCAAATTCCGGACCATCCTTAATGGTTTCCTTGTCAAAATCCACATAAATCAATGCTTCGTTCCAGTCGATACCCTTTGTCCATTGAGGAGCAATAAGTACCCTTTTACCAGGCAAAATGTTTCTGGTGTCAATAACCAGATAGCGGATCACCCAATGCACATCGTCTACTATAAAATCCTCCAGATGCCCGATCTGTTCATCGGTTGCCTGAATAGAATAACCACTTACCTCTTTGGTTTCCCGCAGATGAGACTTGCGGGCCTCCTCTTCCAACTCATTCTCCTTACGCAATGATTTCTCAGCCATAGCCAAATCCTCTTCGGGTGGCTGATATGCATAGGGTTTAGTCAGACCAGGATAAAGAGCCGCCCCCAGAGAATTGTAATCCTCAGGATAAACCCAGTAAAAAGGCCAGGAGTAATAATTGTGTAAGCGCTGCTCCTCTAAGCGGGACACCGGGTTGGCAGTGTCGACTGATGGACTGTTCTGAATCTGTTCTTTACTGTTTTTTACCAGTATCTGATCTTTTCTGGTTTCTGTCACCGATGCAGGAGATAAAAGTACCCGCCTCCCTAGAATCCATGACCCAATATCAACAATTATGTAGCGAATAGCCCAGTTCTGATCATCAAAAAGAAACTGCTCCACTTTCCCCACAACCCCATCGGTTGCTTCCACTGCCAGATTATAGCAATTTTTGGCACTACGAAACATTTTTACCCCCAGTTTCAGATACTGGACAGTTCTTTCTGATTAAGGAAAAAACAATTATCATGCCAATGGAGAAAAGGATTTATCGCAAGCTTAATTCCAAATCAGAACCTAAACATCAGTCATATTCCTCATCAGTGGAACCACCAGTACCATTGCTGGTATCGCTGCAATAAAACTGAACCCGAAAAACCAGCCATAACCCATCCAGGATGCTAGCAACCCACTCACAGCTCCCCCAAAAATGCCACTAAGATTCATCAGTCCCGAACCAATCGCGTAGTGAGCAGCTTTATATTCCCCTTTACACAATCTCATAAGGAATGTCATCAGCACTGAAGTCCCCAACCCTCCGGCCAACTGATCGAACCCATGTACAGATGCAACTTTGACCAGGTTGAAAATCCCCATAAACACCGGTTCGGCTGAATTTGTATTTATTACTATAAATTCCTTAAGATCAAAACCAAGCCACATATATAACAGGTTGGTCCCGTTTTGAAGAAAAAGAAACGGAAAAATCATTTTTTTTAGAGAAAAACGATAAATAAGAAAACCACCTAGTAAAGCTCCGGCTATAGAAAATGGCAACCCCACTAAAGCTGTCAACCACCCGAAATGCTCCTTGAGCCCACAGTCCACCATAAATGGTGATACCATGTTGCTAAGAAGTATCTCACCGGTCCGCAAAAATATTATGAAGGCAAGTATAACAGCTATCTTCTGCTGATCCATAAAAGAGGTAAATGCCCTGGTGTAATAGGCCTGCGGGTTCTTTAATAATCCTGCTTTTATCTTTTTTCTATTCAGTGCTGCCACAAGAAGTGAACCAAACAGAAAAATGTTTACCCACGCAGGAAAATTGAGTTGTTTAAAAAGAGGAAATGATCTGCTTAATTGATTATAGATACTGGAATTCACCGTTGTTCTTAAAATCGCCACAAATAAGAAAAAAACAATTACCGCACCAATAAATCGTAAATTTAAAACCGTGCAAAGAAACTGCCGGAGAGAATATTTAACAGTCTGGTGCTCCGGTAAATAGAGCGCATGATAAATTGTCAAAGATCCAAGAACTATTCCTGCAGCTATAAACGCGTGCATCCATCCCAATTTGGCCCCTACAGATGCAACTATTCCACTTCCAACCATCAATGCACACCGGTATGCAAGAACCCTGAATCCTACATACCTGGACTGATCCTCACTGCTTAGTGAAACCAGATAATATCCATCAATAGCAATATCATGTGTAGCAGCGAAGATAGCCCCCACCATAAAAATCACCGCTGCAGCCTGCACACTCCATGAAAACGGAATCAACAATCCACACAACAGAAAAAGCGCTGCTATCACCCCCTGAGTAACAAACAGCCACCACCGTTTCGTCACAAACCGATCGATATGCGGTGCCCAGAAAAATTTTAATACCCAGGGAAGCCCAAAAAAGGAGGTAAGTCCAATAGATTCGAGACTTACATTCATGGTTCGGAAAAAAAAGGAGGAAACAGTCCTGATAATGGAATAAGGAAAACCTTCAGCAAAATATGTACTGAAACACCAAATCAAGGGATGCGAGAGTAAGTTTTTTCTGCTCGAATTTTTACCCAAAAAAAAGCCTTTGGAACAAGTTAAGTTACACTTCAATTCGCGGTCTTATCTCATTTCTGATTTTTTCATCAACTCTCTCTTCAGTTATATCCAGGTCGTAATCCATCTGCAGACCCAACCAGAATTTAGGAGAATTATTAAAATATCTGGCCAGTCTTAGTGCTGTGTCTGCTGTTATGCTTCGCTTCCCTTGAACAATTTCATTAATCCTGCGTGCAGGAACATGGATCTGTTGGGCTAGTTTGTTTTGGCTTAGTCCCATAGGCTCGATAAATTCATGCTGCAGAATCTCACCTGGATGCACTGGCGATAGCTTTTTTCTCTCTTCCATAAGCCTATCCTTTATGATAATCAACTATTTCCATATTAAAAGCATCATTCTCATTCCACTCAAAACAGATTCGCCACTGATCATTGATGCGCATTGAATACTGCCCCTCCCTTTCACCTCTCAACTTCTCCAACCTGTTTGCAGGAGGGACTCTCAAATCATTGATACTATTTGAATTGTTCAACATTCTCAACTTTCTTAACGCAATTTGCTGAATTTCTGCAGGGAGTCTTTTGGAATATTCCCTGCTAAAAATTCTCCAAGTCTCCTTATCTTTAAATGACCTAATCATATTACGAAAAAAATAGCAAAACGTTTAACCACAATGGGAGTATCGATTCATTCAAGCCCCACTTTTCCTTTCTCCAGTAACCATCTGCGAATTTCAAGTCTCCAAAAAAAAAGACGAAGTCTTTTTCAGATCTCCGCCTTTTATTGGAAATTTGATTATTCTTTATTACAGTTTCATCAGGTTCTGCATAAGAATAGCGGCAACCAGTGAAAGAATAGCGTAAAGCTCAGGGAAAGCACCAAGAATCATGGTGTTACCAAAAACATTATGACCCTGACCTATTGCTGCTATTCCATGAGCACAGACTTTCCCCTGGTAAATTGCAGATATGAAACAGGAGAGTGCAATCGCCAAGCCAGCTCCCAGAACAACCGCTCCCTGAAAAAGAGTAAGATTTGGATTAACCACACCCGAATACATTATAAATCCCACAAACCCGTACAACCCCTGCGATGCAGGCATTGCAGAAAGAATCATACCACTTCCAAATGCCTCAGGCTTTTTCTTTACCGTACCCAAAACCGAAGAACCAGCTATCACCAGGCCGATAGCAGAACCAGCACCAGCCATTCCCACCATCAAACCCATACCGATCAGTGCAAGAATATAACCCATTATCAACCTCCTGAAATATTTGTTATTAATTGTTTATTGTTCAATTTTTGTAAATGGTCTGTAAGGTTTACTTCCTCCTTTGAATCCGATCGCTCCGTAAAACTCCACTAGAGTCAGACGAAGCGGATGAACAAAGGAGCCGATTAATGAAAGTGAGATGTTTAAAGCATGTCCTAAAATCAATACCAGTACAGTTCCCACAATTCCCGCCGAAGCATAATTAATACTGCCATCGGGTCTGGTTATCATTAAAAAAGCGATCTGATTGAATGCCGCACCAAGTAACCCTCCTGCAAGCCCAAGCGCAAAAAGACGCAGATAGGAAAGAATATTACCAAGTAAACCGGAAGCAAAATTGTAAAATTCATACAATCCTATCAGTGGGCGGACATGTATTTTTTTGTCAACGTTATTAAAAAGCAGAAAGATCACAAGACCGGAAAAAAGCAGTACTTTACCCAAAACCAGGGGTAAGCTCACAATCATCATTCCAATTTTAACCGGTCCCACTTCAAAAGCAGGAATTCCCAGACTGAGAAAATTTGCGTGTGCTGCCCAGATTATCCCCCCCACAATCATCATTATCGACGCAACTGGTTGCAGACCACAGGCAATTCCACCATTCTTCACACCAATATAAGACTTCATGAGCATTCCAAAAAGAAGCTGAACGAAACCAAGAACAATGGCCAGACTCAAACCCGGAAAAACCTGTCCTTTTTCGGTCATAAAAGGAGATAGTGGTGCAAACTTCTTGACCCCTGATGGGAAAAAAGCTCCTTCCACACCAGGACCGCCAAAAATAGCATATCCGAAAAAGCTGTTTAAAAGAACACCACTGATAACAGTAGATAAAGCCAGGATCACAACCAATGAGATTACCGGTTTGAGTTTGGACTGTACTTTTGATCTGGCAATAAGTGCACCTATCAATAAAAGAAGCCCGTATCCGGCATCACCCAGACACAAACCGAAAAAGATGGTGAAAAAAGGTGCCACAAATGGCGTTGTGTCAAGTTCCAGATAATCAGGAAGTGAATAAATTCCGGTTATAGGCTCATACAGTTTTGCAATCTTTGAATTTTTCAGTTTTACCGGTATATCCTCACCAGGTAAAGGATCCCGAACAGAAAAATAAACTGCATGTTTATCGAAAAACTTTAACAGATCCTTTTCCCGGTCAACCGGAAACCAGCCTGACATATGAAGCAACTTTCCATCAGCCTGGTCAGCCATGGCCTCTTTAGCTTTTTCATAATGTAACTGGTTGGAGATTTCTATACAGTATTTACGGACAGAATCCGCAGATGCCGCCAGTTCTATAAACTGTTTTTCTATCTCCTTTTCTTTTTCCTGTAACCGCGTCAATTTTGCCTTCAGCTCACTCATGGAAACTTCCGGCAGTCTTACCTCCTCTGCATCCAAAGAAAGCTGCTCGCCATACTCCACGGCTACGAAATTTACCTGACCATTAACCCGGCTTATTTCCCTCAAAGGCAGGTTATTGGTGTCCAGTACATCAAAGCGCTTGACAGGCATAGATAAAAAGCGGACTTTAATTCCATAGTCCACAAGCTTTTTAATTGACACCGGATCAAACTGTCCCCAGGGCTGCAGGACCGACAGATCTTTACTGCAAGCAGTGATTTCCTGATTGATTCTTTCTTTCTCGTTCTCCAGTTCCTCAAATCTTTTTAATACAGAAGCAGCATCTGTTTCCGCAGATGCATTAGAAGCATCTGTTCTGGAGTTGTTGACCGAAGCGAGTTTTCTCTGAACCCGTTCACAAAGGCGCAACGTTGACTGCAGCTCCTGAACCCGCTGGTTCTCACCTTTCTGGAGGTCTTCCACCACATGGACTACCCCCAGTGTGCGTAACGATTCCAGAAACTGCTCACGCTCCCTGTAAAAAAGAAGGAGTTCAAGTTTTTTCATTTTTTCAATCATCAGTCTGCCTCCACCTGGGCTAATTTCATCTTAAGTATCTTCTGTGAAGACTTTGACAGATTTTCATCATCCTCCAGGAAGCGCTTGATTTTCCTGATCGCCTCTTTATATTCCGGAATCTGCACTTTTTCATACAGGTTCACTTTCTGCGTGGTTTTTTTACGGGCGTATTCAAGTATCTGTACTTTTTTCCTGGCCAGCTCAAGACTTATCTTCAACCTGGCAAGCTCCTTAAGCAGTTCTACCCCTGAAGGTACCCAGGCTGCCTGGGAGAACGCACTGTACCGGTTTACATCAAAACGTACATTTCCTAATACGGGTGTCTTTACACCGGCGATTTTTTTCACCTCTATATCCACACCCGTCACCTTGAGTAACCCACCTGGTATCTCCGACCACAACCGGTGGCTTTCCTCCTGAGCCTTGTAACGTTTTTTCAGTTCAAGCTCAACAGCCTCAGACTGCTCTCTGGCTTTTTTAACCTCAAGTCTCAGAGCTGATTCTTTGGCAACCAGAGTAGGCAGTGCATTCTCACGCACTTTGAGCCCCTTATTGAGCTGCTGAAGATAGGTTTTGTTATATTGAAATTTCAGTGCCATTATCACCTCAGTAATTTACATAGTACATTCAGCGGATTAACCGGCAGTACCTACCCAGTAGGCATCCATGAGTTCACGTTTGATACCCACTTCATCTTTGGTGAAATATTTACCGAAAAGTTTCCAGCCGGTATCAAGCATCTCTTCGACTTCCACATTGATATCGATTGCCAGAAGCTGACGGCTGTATTCACGTGCAAACTCAAGCGTACGCCGGTCATATTCTGTAAGATCAAAACCGTTTTCCAGCTTTGTCTTTGCACTTGCAGCATCCGCATAGAGCCGCACCGCAGCATTCATCACCTGCGGATGATCTTTTCTGGTTTTCTTTCCGATAACCAGCTGTTTTAATCTGGAAAGACTTCTGAAAGGATCGACAATGACTTTTGCAATATCGGTATCACGACGTAAGTAAAGCTGTCCTTCGGTAATGTAACCTGTGTTATCAGGAATAGCATGAGTGATATCACCGCTGGAAAGAGTGGTGACTGCAATAATGGTAATTGAACCGCCATCTGGAAACTGAGCTGCCTTTTCGTATATTTTTGCCAGATCACTATATAGAGATCCTGGCATACTGTCTTTGGAAGGAATCTGATCCATTCGGTTTGAAACAATTGAAAGTGCATCGGCATACAAAGTCATATCTGTAAGCAGACACAACACCTTGGCCTTATGTTCAGTGGCAAAGTATTCTGCAGCAGTCAAGGCCATGTCCGGAACCAGAAGTCTTTCAACCGGCGGGTTTTCGGTTGTATTAACAAAGGCGATAATTCTGTCAAGAGCACCGGCATTATCAAAAAGACTTTTGTAGTAAAGATAATCATCATTACTCATCCCCATGCCACCCAGAATAATAACATCAGCCTGGGCACGAAGAGCAACAGTAGCCATCACCTGATTAAATGGCTGATCGGAATCAGCAAAAAAAGGTATCTTCTGCCCGGTAACCAGAGTATTATTCAGATCGATACCGGCGATCCCGGTAGCAATAATCTCTGAAGGCTGCTTGCGACGAACCGGATTCACCGATGGACCACCGATTTCCACCTCTTTTCCATCCACCTCCGGGCCACCGTCTATTGGCTGTCCATAAGGGTTGAAAAACCGGCCTTTCAGCTCGTTTGAAACCTTGATAGTAGGTGGCTTTCCCAAAAAAACCACCTCAGCATTGGTGGCAATTCCCTGAGTGCCCGGGAAGATCTGAAGGGTTACATTTTTGCCGGATATCTTCACGACCTGTGCAGGACGCCCATCCACAAAAGCCATCTCCTCATTAGAGACCCCTTCTGCCTGTACTGTACAGGTGGCTTTAGTGACATTTTCAATATGAGTGTAAATTTTTTGAAATGCTTTGGTTTTCATCTGCTCTCCTCTTAGCCAGCCACCTGAGTTTCAAGTTCAGTTGCTATTCTCTCAGCCAACAATTCTTCAAGCTGTTTTTCCATCTGGTTAAAGGCTTCGTTTTTGAATTCCTGATAGTTCATCTGCTTCATCAGATTTATAACCCGTTTGAAATAAGTACCGATCTCTTCAAAACTTTCGAAATCAAACTCACTTTCACAGATACCAAGCACCTGATTGACCAGATACTTCTGACGTTCAATTGAGCAGGAAGAATCGATTCTGTCGAAAGCATCCTGTTGCAAAATAATAAAATCGATTATTTCAGATTTATTAAAGGTTATATGATACTCAAGTGGTACTCCGTCATCACCCAGGATATTGATCTGATCACGGGCTTCTTTTCCTCTCAGAAGCATATCCTTAAGCTTCATTACCTTATCCACCCAACCCTTCTCGACAGTTTTGTCAAGGTACTCAATCACTTCCGGATATTCCAGATACTTTGAATAGCTGTCAATAGGATCGACCGCAGGGTATCTTTTACTGTCTGCACGACTCTGAGATAGTGCATAAAAGCAGCGCGCAGCCTTCTTGGTGGATTCAGTGACCGGTTCCTTAAGGTTACCACCCGCAGGGCTTACAGTTCCAATAAAAGTGATCGAACCGGATTTACCGTTACTAAGATTTACATACCCGGCACGTGAATAGAAATTGGCAACAATAGCCGGAAGATCCATAGGGAAAGCATCAGGCCCCGGCAGCTCCTCCATACGGTTTGACATCTCGCGAAGTGCCTGAGCCCACCGGGAAGTCGAATCAGCATTAAGCAGTACCTTTAATCCCATCATCCGGTAATACTCGGCAATTGTCATTCCTGTGTAAACGCTGGCTTCACGGGCCGCAACAGGCATATTGGAGGTATTACAAATAATAATTGTTCTTTCAATCAGTTTTCTTCCGGTCCTGGGGTCATCCAGTTCAGGAAATTCGGTGAAAATCTCCACCACTTCATTTGCACGTTCTCCACATGCCACAATTATTATCAGATCCGCTTCAGCATATTTGGAGAGTGCATGCTGCAATACGGTTTTACCACAACCAAAGGGTCCGGGAATAAATCCTGTACCACCCTCAGCAATAGGATTTAGAGTGTCAATGGTGCGGATTCCGGTTTCCATTATTTTAAAAGGACGCGGCTTGTTTTTATAGGATTTGATCTCCACCTTGACCGGCCATTTCATGGTCATGGTAAGGTTTCGCTCATTCCCATCAGCATCAACAATCACTGCAATAGTGTCCTTTATGGTATAATCCCCTTCCGGGCAGATAGATTTGACAACGGCAGAGCCCTGATAATCAAAAGGGACCATTATTTTATGATCAAACCAGTTCTCCTTGACACTGCCTATCCAGTCGGCAGCACTTACCTGGGCACCTTCTTGCACCAAGGGCTTGAAATGCCATTTTTTCTGCTCATCCAACGGATAAGTGTATTCACCACGCTTGAGAAAAACACCTTCCATTTTATCCAGGTCGTTCTGAAGCCCGTCATAGTTTTTGGAAAGCATCCCCGGCCCCAGAGTCACCTCCAGCATCCTGCCGGTGAACTCTGCTTCACAGCCGACATAGAGTCCACGAGTACTTTCAAAAACCTGTACATAAGCGTTCTTTCCCCCAATCTTAATCACTTCAGCCATTAGCCGGGTCCCTTTGAGATCTATGTAGCAGATCTCGTTTTGAGCAACCGGCCCGTCCACTTCAATAGTGACCAGGTTGGCTACTATACCAACCACTTTCCCTTTGGTACTCATGAATTTCCTCCACTATATATGAATCGGTTTCACTTCTTTTTTAAAAAGGTTAAAAATCTGCCGGAACCGAATAAGTAGCCTGCAGTTCTTCAACTAGCTTCTCAAGTATGACTTTACCCGCCGAAACATCCAGCTTCTTCCAGCGCTCAACCATCATTAGCTTTAACGAGAATGCAATGATTGTTTCGACATTGAAATACGAAAAGGTAGTTAATTCATTGAGCATATCCCAGCGTAACAGATCAATCCCTTTTTCAAACTCAAGTAGAGTGGAGCGGGAGAGATTCAGTACACGTTCTACCCAGTGAAGTTGAGATGAGAGGCCAAAATCCGGAGCATTAGAGCGCTGTATCATTTCAGCCACGTCATTTGCACCTATCAGCATTGAACCAATCGCAGGTTCTCTGTCCGATGAGAGCGCATCGAAATGTTCCAGACTTTTGCGGCAATTAATACCGGTGATCAGATTTCTGAGGTTTAATTCAAATGTAAACCACTCTCTGATAAACTGGTTTTGATGTGCAGTCATTTGCTCATAGAAATACCAGTTAAGCTGATCCTCTGGGATAAGCGAAGGGAAAGGTAAACGATTTTCCCGGTAAGCTTCCAGAAAGTTCATGATGTAATTTGGAACACCATCTCCGCTTTTAATGGCAGAGGAGAGTTCATCTCTTGAAAAATTACCCCGGGGATCAAACTCTTTGTTCGAATTCTGGAGTATCGCAATCAAATTACTGTTATCCACAGGAAAGCGGATACAGCGGAGCAACTCCAGATCAGCCCCGGAGATCTGATCTTCCAGTTCCGCCATGAACTCTGAAAAAGATGCTACATTTTTACCTTCATCCAGTACCAGATCGGGTAAACCTGCAACCAGAAAGTAATAGTTGTTAGTCATAATTTATTCCCCGAACAGATATTGACGTGTTCTGGGGCGAAGATATTCTTTGAAAAACTCCTGGAAATCCTCATCAGTCAAACTGATCCGATAAGAACCATCCACCGGTCCGATCCTGAAGCCGGCTTTTATATTTTTGGAAAAGTTAAGCTTAATGCCTTTTTTAAGAAGATCAGATGCGCCTTTTTCAAATGCAGCGGCAAATTCCTGCTGCTTTTGTGCAGGAAGTAAGACCTCCAGTGCCGGGGTAACTCCATCTGCAGGTTTCCAGTTCTTAAGTACCGACTGAATGAGCTCTTTTACAGTTGAAGGATCGGACAATGCCCCTGAAGTTCCGCCTTCAATAACCCTGGCAGTAATCATCTCCAGAAGCTGCTGCTTTACAGCAGAGACCGCCTGGGCTCCGGAAAGCTTTATCTCGGCTTCAGTGTTTCGCTTCAATTCTGTAGCCTGGTTCTGAGCTTCCAAGAGAATCTTCTCTGCCTGAGCTCTGGCATCGGCCAATATCCCGGCTGCTTTAGCCTCTGCCTCAGAAACCAGCTGCTTAGCACGCTGCTCACCCTTTTCAACACCTTCCTGGTATATCTTATTGGTCAGTTCCTGGATTTTTTGTTCCATCGGCGTTCCCCTGTATTGGTGTAAATGTTAATATAATAATTCGACTTTAAAACTGACATCCCGGAAAAGACAGAAGACCGGGGTTAGCGGCAGAACCGCATCAGCACAGAAACCATGCAGTTCTTATATCTGTCATCCAAGACTGATTGATCTTCCATTTAAGCGCTAAAATAAGGCGCTTTCAGGCTATGCGCGAGTTAATACTTGTAAGAATTTTTAATATAATTCCAACTTCCGCGCATTGCAACCATAACCTTATATTTCGTCTCCGCAGGGAAATTATTTGATTTTTTAATACCCGCCTCCGCTTCAGATTAAATACCATAAATTCCCCAGTTAATCCAAATAGTGTATCAGTCATGCCTCATTAAATCAATACCATTTTATACTCGACTCCACTATTACTCTCAGCCGTTTAAGATTATTATCACTGCTTATGCAAATCCAGCCGGCCCTGATCTATTTTTGTGAGAGATATCTTAAATTTAAGCACGTGCTTCTCACTTTTTTCTGAAATAACCGGAGTGTTTTTTTGAAAAAGATTCTTCTTACCGGCGGAGGAACGGCAGGTCATGTTACTCCAAATATTGCCCTTCTTCCATCTTTGCGCAAAGCTGGATACGAAATACATTATATAGGAACAGCTGATGGTATCGAACATGAGCTGATAAAAAGAGAAAATATCACCTATCACCAGATCAGCGCTGGTAAGTTGCGTAGGTACTTTGATTTTAAAAACCTCACTGATCTTTTCAGAATTGCAGCAGGATTTTTTCAGTCACTTCTGATTGTTGCCAGATCAAAACCGGATATTGTTTTCAGTAAAGGTGGATTTGTCTCCTGCCCTGTAGTATGGGCATCCTGGTTTTTTGGCAGACCGGTTATTATCCACGAATCTGATATAAGTCCGGGGTTGGCCAATAAACTTTCTATTCCTTTTGCCAGAAAAATCTGTTACAGCTTTCCGGAAACCAGTAAATTCCTTCCTGCAGGCAAGGGAGTTCACAGCGGCCTTCCAGTCCGTCAATCCATTTTCTCCGGTAATAAAGATGAAGGCAGGCGTTTATGCGGGTTTTCAGATGATAAACCGGTAGTCATGGTTATTTGCGGAAGTCAGGGATCACAGATTATAAATAAAGCAGTCCTGGAATCACTTCCGATACTTCTGACCCGTTTCAATATCTGCCATATCTGCGGTAAAGGGGGATTAACCGCAAATCAGCCAGGTTATCATCAGTTTGAATACGTTAATGATGAACTCCCCCATCTTTTTGCCTTGTCTGATGTGGTAATTTCCAGATCCGGTGCTACTACACTGTTTGAATTACTGGCTTTATCTAAACCTGCACTTCTTATTCCGCTGGCTACAAATGCCAGTCGTGGGGATCAGATTCTTAATGCCAGATCCTTTGAAAAACAAGGTTTCAGTAAAGTACTTAATCAGAACCAGCTCAGTAAGGAAACTCTGACTGAGAATATCCAAATTGTTTACAGTAATCGCCAGGAAATGATTTCACTAATGAAAAATTCTCCTATACCTGATGGTGTTAAAGCTGTAGTTACACTTATAGAGGAAATTACCTTATAACCGGTTTTTTTAAAATCAGAATGGAAAAGATCATTTCACAATTACCATCAGAAAAGTTTATCCAACAGTACTCTCCATTACGGGAAGTAAAAGACTGTGAATTTATCAGAGCCCATCAGGCAGTGAATTTTTTTGAGTTCTGGGATGCTCTGGAAAAAGATCTGGGAAAAGAGTGCATTCCTTTCTGGGGAGCGGTCTGGCCCGGAGCCAAATCTCTGGCCCGTTTTTTAAAGGAGCAGAAGCACCTTCTCAGAAATAAGACAGTACTTGATTTTGGATGCGGCAGCGGCATTGTCAGTATTGCCGCAGCACTGCAGGGGGCAAGTAGAGTGGTTGCAAACGATATCGATCCTGTAGCACTCTATATTGCACAGAAAAATTTCTCTGCAAATGGAGTAGAAGTGGAAACAGAGCCTGCGGACCTGTTAAGCCATCCCCCAAAGAGCTGTTTCGACCTGATTTTTGCAGTTGACATGTTCTATGAACGCTCCACTTCTGATCTGTTACTGAATTTTCTGAATAGTCAAATACAAAAGGGAGCAGAGGTTATAATCGCTGATGGAAACAGGCCATTTGCACCTCAAAACAGAACAACAACAATCTTAAAAGAAAATATAGCGGTGGACAGAGAATTGGAAGGGGTCAGCGATCGCACCGTGCGAATTATGAAATTGTATTAACCTAAACGTTCTCACCATTTTTTCCGTTTTTGAAAAATCCTTTCCCCCCAGAAAATTGTTTTCTTAGAAAAAAGCCCTTACAGGGGCAATTGTTTATGGGTCTACACTGACGTAGAAATTAATAATAGAATACCGTTTTGGAGAAACCAGATAGTCCCTTCAGGTTCTACCAGCCACTAACCATCTGGCGCAGGCATAACTTTTGCATACACCATCTACTGGAACGCGCATGTCTTTTTGAGGTCTTTGTTACACCCATTTTGGGAGAAGGAAAATAATTCAGCATGTTTATAATATAAAACATCATTTGTTCATTCAACAAAGAGGGAGAATGAGACTGTTAAAGCGGCTTACTATATGTATATCCAACCTTGCTAATGTCCAGTTTCTGTTTATCCCTGAGCATAATTCTAAGTCCATTTATCGCCTAAACTCAAAAGTTTATCTTGTTTTTCTCCTATTCTGCCTTTTAAGCCTGGGTGGTTTATTTAGAACTCTGTTCCATCTTACCGATCAGGTGAGTACTTATATTACCGTTAATTTCCAATTGAAAAAAAACCATCACTATAACTCTCTGGTAAACGTTCTTAATCACCTTCTCGACCAGTCCATAAGTCTTATACACTTACTCCCCTCCTCTGCGCCCGATTATCCTAAAAACCTTATTATCATTCCCGAATTTATCAGTA
This sequence comes from Fibrobacterota bacterium, assembly GCA_023436145.1. Taxonomy (GTDB): domain Bacteria; phylum Fibrobacterota; class Chitinivibrionia; order Chitinivibrionales; family Chitinispirillaceae; genus JAAYPC01. Next base: position 58,193 of record JAEZKP010000031.1, read on the forward strand.
GTTCCAGCCTCTTCCCACTTATCACACCAAACAGCGTAGAGCAGCTGTTAAAAACATACGAATTCAGGTATAATTTACAAAACACAGCTCCGGTAAAACACAGCTCCGCTTCAGATCTGCTGGTTTTTGGTTGCCCCACTGAAGGCAGAATCACCTCACATTTTGGTAAAAGAACAGATCCGGTTTTTGAAGGAACCGCCATTCATCATGGTATCGATATCGCTTCCGGCATAGGCACTCCGGTACTGGCTGCAGCGGATGGCAGAGTAAAATTTTTAGGAAACAAAACACACTGGGGAAATGTAATAATCGTCGATCACCCGAAAGGATATCAAACCATTTATGCGCATCTGCACAAATTTGGTATTTCCAACGGTGATACTGTAAGCAGAGGACAAATGATAGGATATCTGGGTAACACCGGTAAAAGCACAGGCCCACATCTGCATTATGAGATTCGTTATTTCGGGAAACCCTTAAACCCTCTGCCATTTCTTTTGCCTGCAGATATCATCGCAGATTGATTTATTTAATAAAGCTCATCGGAAAACCTGGAGTTAGCTTTGGAATCAGTGCAGGTCTTTTATTATCTTAGTGCATCAATTTTCTGTTTTCCATAGTTTTATGAAAACGATTTTCTTTCTTACTATTCTCCTGGTTTTTCCATCCTCCTTTTAGCAGCCGAGAGCGGAGAACGGAATGACCTATGGACTCTGACTAAAGAAGGGATGCCTCCTGTTTATGCCTTTAAATATTAAAGATCAACTGGTTAACGATTTTAATCTTCAGCCTCTTCAGGTTGAGAACACTCTGGCTCTATTTGATGAGGGTGCAACGGTTCCTTTCATTGCACGTTACCGAAAAGAGAGAACGGGGTCACTCGATGAAATCCAGATCCGGGATCTTCTTCATAAATACATTTATTACAAAGAGTTAGAAGAACGTAAAACAACCATTCTGGAGAGTATCAGTTCTCAGGGAAAATTAACTCCTGAACTGGAACAGAAGATAAATGCCACCTTAAGCAAAACCGAACTGGAAGACCTCTATCTTCCCTACAAACCTAAAAGAACTACCCGTGCTACCAAAGCCAAAGAAGCCGGACTTGAGCCGTTGTCACGATTTCTGGTGGATCTTAGCGATTCCACCTCCGATCTTCTGGCAAAAGCATCTGAATTTCTCAATCCGGAAAAAGAGATTGATACTCCCCAGAAGGCTCTGCAGGGTGCTTGTGATATTTTGGCTGAAGAATTGTCCGACAATGCAGATATCCGTAAATGGATGAGGGAACTGGCAACGGAACAGGGTATCATAACCAGTCAGGTGAAAAAAGAATTCGAAGGACAGAAGACCAAATTCGAGATGTATTATAATTACAAAGAAAGTGTCAAGACACTTCCGTCTCACAGAATTCTAGCCATGTTTCGGGGAGAGCGGGAAAAAGTACTGCGGGTATCATTAGAAGTCCCAACCCAGGCTGCACTGCACTTTTTAGAAAACCAGTTAATTAAGCATTCTGACAGTGCATCAGCTGAAATTCTGAAAAACACGGTTGCGGACAGCTTCAACCGGCTGCTGCTTCCTGCAACAGAAACCGAGATCCGTAAAGAGATACGGGAACGTGGAGAGGAGGAAGCATTCAAGGTTTTTGGAGAAAATCTGGAAGCGCTTCTTTTAAGTGCACCTGCGGGGAGAAAAGCGGTTATGGGAGTTGATCCGGGTTTTCGAACCGGCTGTAAGGTGGCTATAGTCGATGATACCGGAAAATATCACGAATACTCTCCTATTTTCCCTCATGAACCACAGAAAAAAACCGAAGAAGCAAAAACCACAGTGCTTGGGTACATTAAAAAGTACGGAATTAAACTTATTGCGATTGGAAATGGAACAGCCAGCCGGGAAACCGATGAATTCATACGAATTATTTTAAAGGAATTACCGGAAGAGGAGCGCCCGGTTAGTGTTGTTGTCAATGAGGCCGGAGCCAGTGTCTACAGTGCCTCCGAAGTAGCAATTAAGGAATTTCCGGATCTGGATGTGACAGTCAGAGGAGCCATCTCCATAGCCCGCCGTCTTCAGGACCCGCTCTCTGAACTGGTTAAAATCGATCCCAAATCTATCGGGGTGGGCCAGTACCAGCACGATGTTAATCAATCCAAACTGAAGGATTCTCTGGATGAGGTAGTGGAGAGTTGTGTAAACCGGGTCGGTGTAGATGTAAATTTAGCATCAGAAGAGTTATTGAAATACGTCTCAGGATTAAACCGGCTTATTGCCGCCAACATTGTGAATTATCGAAATCAGCATGGGGCATTTCCCTCACGGGATACACTTTTAGAAGTACCTGGACTGGGTGAAAAGAAATTTCAGCTCAGTGCCGGTTTCCTGCGCATCCCTGAAGCAAATAATCCTCTTGACAATTCATCGGTTCATCCGGAAAGATATGAGCTGGTAAAGAAAATGGCAGCAGAACTGAAGACCACACTGCACGAACTTATCGGCAACCAGGTTCTTATCAGGTCCATAGACAAGAAGAAATTCATATCAGACGATGTGGGTTTACCCACCATAGAGGACATCCTTCAGGAGCTGGAAAAACCGGGACGAGATCCCAGAGCCGAATTCCGGTATGCCAGATTTGATGAAACGGTGATGGAAATAAAGGACCTCAAAGAAGGGATGATTCTGGAAGGGACAGTCACCAATGTCACCAATTTCGGTGCATTTGTGGATATCGGGGTTCATCAGGACGGGTTGGTACACATTTCCGAGCTGGCAGACCGTTTTGTGGATGATCCCAAAAAAGTGGTGAAAGTGGGCCAGGTGGTAAAAGTAAAGGTTATGAAAGTGGATGCCGAACTAAAGCGCATCTCTCTTTCCATGAAGCTTTCAGAAGGGCCATCGGCACCTAAAGGGACTCATCCTTCCAGAGAGCAGAAAAGCAAACTTCCCGACAGTAAAGATCTGGCTAAAAAGTACTCATCCAGTAAAGATAATGACAAACAGAAGCTTAAGACTTATAAGCCGAAATTCAATATAAGGCAGATAATGAAATAGGTGTAATCCTGTTTTGATTTATTAAAGCGAGGGTAATTTAGAGAGTTTCACCTTTAAATACCCTGCTTTTTTCTGGTCTTCTGGATGTGATTCAACACCTAATATGGTTATTTCATTTTTTCCTGGATCATATACAAAAAATAACGTACAGGTTCGAATCCTGAAAATTTAGTAAAATCTTATCTCTATCGAGTATATTTCTATCTGTTCCTGAAACAATACCACTTACAGATATTTTGTATTGGATTTCAAATTTAAAGCTGTTTTTTTGGAAACCATAATAACCATTAATAATAAACTCTTTTTATGGCCAAGTTTCTCTCTATCAATGCAAGTTATGTAGTAAAAGGTGGGGCTGACCGCTTTTTTACCGTTCTGAACTCACTTTTACGCCAAAACGGACATCAGGTGCTGACCTTCACCACAGCTCCAGAGAACATTAGCTCACTAGATACATATCCACCAGGCACATATTTCACAAAGGAATACAAGGAAAGAGGTGGAATCAGGCAAAAGATCGGAAATCTGTTAAGAATCTTTTACTCGGCCAAGATATCAGCCGACCTGGAAAAGGTACTGGAAAAAGAAAAACCAGACATAGCTCTTATCCACAACATCTACCACCGGATACCTTATAGCATTGTGAAGACTCTTAAAAGACATGGAGTAAAGATCCTGTGGTGGCTTCATGATTACAAATGGATCTGCCCTAATCATCAGCTTTTCACCCAGGGCTCGGTCTGCCGGCGTTGTCTTAATTCATCATTTTTGAATGCGATTTTTCATCGTTGCCAAAAAGGTTCTTTGGTTGACAGTATAATTGTCACATTACTGAATTATCATATCGCCATTACCAAATATCAAAGATATGTGGATTGTTTTATCGCCCCGTCCAGATTCAGTTCTGAAATTCACGTCAAATTAGGTAAAGTAGTCCATTTAGAACATTTCAACCATATCAGCCAATTCCCATGTCAAGCAGGGAAGAAGCAACAAACCAATCCCTATGCCCTGTATGCAGGAAGAGTAGAACCCAATAAGGGTATAAAAATGCTTGTGGACAGTTTCGCAGAAATGTATTTCAGACTTAAAATTGTGGGTAATGGCAACTTTCTTGAAGAGATCAGTGACTATTGCAAAAGATTGAAATTTAATAATATTGAATTTGAGGGTTTTCAGCCTCCGGAAAAACTGCCCTCTTATTATGAGAGCTCTCTATTTACCATAGTTCCATCACAATGGTACGAGGTTTTCGGCTTAAGCATTCTGGAATCCTTCTCTTTTGGAAAGCCAGTGGTTGCATCAGGAATCGGTGCGATTCCTGAAATCATTGAACATGAGAAATCGGGTTTGCTGTATGATGCATACAGTAAAGAGGATCTGAAAGAAAAAATCACCTATATGTTTCAGCATCAGGACAAAGTCAGCGAAATGGGCAAATACGCCCGGAGTATCGTTGCAGAAAAATACTCACCTGTAAAATATATGCATAATCTGCTGAAGCTTATTGATTCTCTTTATTGAAATAGTTTTTCTCCAGCCACTTTACAGTTTCAGCACACCCCTGATCTATTGTATATGGTGGATTGAATCCGGTCGCATCTTGAAATTTTTTGGTTGATATGAAATTTATGTTTCTGGTGGTCCACCGCACAGTTTCCCGGGTAAAGAAAGGTTTTTTTGAATAAGGCGATACTATTGGTGGAAATGGACAAATGCGGGCAATCAATTCAAATGCCGCAGCAATCGCATTCGCCACTGGTACGGGTATGTGCAAGGGAAGATATTTTCTGTCCATTGTACGGGCAATAGCATCGATCACCTCTTTAATGGTATAAGATCTTGACTCTGAAATATAGAAAAGAGTATTATCGGATTTATTGCTTTCTGCAGCCAGAGTGATAGCTGCTACCGTATTGCCTACATAACAGAACTCCATGAGGGCATCACCGGAGCCTATAAAAGGATAAAAGCCCCTTCTAACCATTCCAAAAAGCTTAGGCACCACAAGTAATGTACCAGGACCATAGATCATCGGCAGCCGCAATACAGTTCTCTTAAAGGTCCATTTATCGGACAAAACCAGTTTTTCTGCCTCCAGTTTGCTTTTTCCATAATTGTTGTCCGGGTTCGGAGGATCATCCTCTACACGTGGGTTAATGCCATCCCCATAGCCCGCCGCTTCGACAGTACTGATGAAAACAAACTTTTTGACTCCTGATTTTTGAGCATCATTAAGAAGCAGGCTGGTACCTTTTATATTAACCGCCTGAAAATCCTCCCAGGATTTTCGCAAATCATTTCTGGGAATGGCAGCCAGATGGATCACCAGCTCCATAGAATCGGTAATGTTTTGAAGCGATTGGGAGTCACTTAAATCAGCTTTAACCCACTCTATTTCCTCTTTCGAGATAAAATAAAGTGGCCGGTCTTCATGGTGCAAGCCCCTGACCTGATAACCGTTATCGACAAGATATCTGCAAAGATGCTGACCAATGAATCCTTCTGCACCGGTAACTAATACTCTCTTTTTCATTTCACCATTCTTAATAAATTGATACAATAGCCTTACCTGGACACTCTACTCCAGAGTGAGCTTAATCTAAAAAAATACTTTTTGCTATATGTTCTTTCCGGTGATTATTTCAAAATAATTTCAGATTTGAGATCCTGGATTTTAGATTTAAAGAATCGGAGATTTCAGATTTGAGAAACACAGATTGTAGATTTATGAAATGGGGATATTAGTTAAGGGAACACAAAGATAGAGGATTTTTAATTTTTGCAATAAATGCTTAAAATATGCAAAGGAACTAGCCTGAAAGAATGGATTCACTTTATATTATTCGACTTGATGATGCTTGTGCCACCAATAATCTGCAGAGGTGGGATTATGTGGAAAAAAGGCTTGATGAGCTGGGAATTAAACCGATAGTTGGAGTGATCCCGCAATGTAAAGATCCGGATTTAAATCGAGGTCCTTTCGATGATCATTACTGGGAGCGGGTAAAAAGGTGGCAATCCAAAGGATGGCACATTGCTCTTCATGGTTTTGGCCATGTCTATAGATCTAAGAATAAAGGTCTGGTTCCCCTGAATACATATTCAGAGTTTGCAGGTGTTCCTTTGGAAATTCAGAGGCAAGAGATCAGAGAGGGTTATAAGCTGTTTCTGAAAAACGGAGTAATGCCAAAGATATGGATGGCGCCTGCGCATACTTTCGATAAAAATACCCTCAAAGCACTCAAGCTGGAAACCGATATCAGAGTCATAACTGATGGCATAGCGCTCAAACCATTCAATAAATACGGCTTCCTCTGGATACCACAGCAGTGCTGGGGATTTTCAAATGTTTCTCCAGGAATCTGGACAATGTGTCTTCATATCGAAACAGACACCATGGAAAATCTGGATAAACTATTTCAAAATATCGAAAAAAATCGTTCTTTTTTTCTTTTTGATTATGATGATCTGCTAAGCACTTATAAAGACAGAAAAAGAGATCTGCTAGATCGTCTCTATTTTTACAAATTTTTCCTGCGTAGATTTTATGAGATGAGAATCAGGCCGATGAATAAACCTCTATAACCGCCCCCTAAGGGAGGTTTACCGCAGACAGGAAGCTGGAAAGTTATTATCAGTCTAACAAATATCTTTGTTTACCAGCTGTTTATTCATGACCATGTCTCCTTTCAAATTCTTCTCCCAAGTAATTACCTGCATACAACAATTAAACATCATCACAAGAGAAAACGGAACTCTGACAAAAGAAAATTTCAGCACGAAAACTGACGGTTAATCAAAATTGAAACAATGCGTCAACAGAATCGGACGAGATTCAAATCTTGCATTCAATTCATTTTTTTCTTCCGCCCGTCAGTTTTTTCCGGGCTTTTAACAGTATTGATTTAGATTCTCTGTAACCAAAGCGATAGAGTAGAAAGAGGAAAGGATTTATGGCAATATACATGGTTTTTGGAAAAATGACCAGTGTGCCGCCAAACCCTTTTTTAAATATGTTAATGTTGTAACGCTGGTCTTTTTCATCAGCTAATAGACAGTATCCCCATAGATCAAAGGTATGTGCGTTCCATTTTCTGCAGAACTTTATGGCTTCCCAGATTGCACAGTGAAGAACCGGAATCTCTCGCGAATCCGGATCTGCAGCACCTTTAAAATAGCGGACTACATTATTTTGCCTGAGCAAAACAATGCCTCCGATCGATTTTCCTGATGCATCAACTACATTCAGAAATGCTCCGGCATCTCTTTTTTTCATAGAATGAAATATATCAGAAAAAAAGCTGTAAACCTTTGTCCTATCCACTTCAAGTGAACGGAATTGGTTCATTTTAACATATATTTCACAAAAGTCCTCTACCTGTTGGAGAGTCTGTGCTTCGATTACTTTTATTCCGGCTTTCTGAGCCTTCTTTATAGCGCTTTTGTGCCCTTTGGAAAAATTTCTGAACAAATCCTCATCAGAAGAATTAAGATCCAGTTGCAATGTGGACCAGTTTTCATCTTTGGATACGAAATGATAAAGGGTATTGTGTAAAGACAGATTTTGATCTATGTATTCGGTATCTGTTCCAACCGGCACCCAAAGCTGTATTTTTAGAGCTATGAAATGGCGTTTCTGATAATGTTCTTTGATACAGAGGATCGATTGGACAGCGATTTCCCTGTCTGTAAATATTGGTCCAAACTGAATATCAGCTATTCGTAAAGGAGATTCACCTATCTGTGCATAGCACACTACTTTTTGGTTTTGGTATCCTATATAATGGGTATATGTTTGAGTTGAACCGGTAATTTGCGGCCAGCCAGGATACTGTTCAACTGCCACTTTCTGTTTTTCCAGAAAAGAAAGGACCTGCAGAGAACAGTTTTCATCAAGTGAGGAAAAAAATCTATGATCCATAATTAAAAATTCAGAACCGATCTGATCTTCAAATTTAAATTTCTGATTATATTCTGCAAGTCAGCATTAAAGTTAAAAAACAGATTTGAAAAATAGATAATCAATAAATACAATGTGGAACCGATGGCCAGACGATACACTGGTATACATCCGTATTTTTCCATCCAGATAACTAAAATAATAATTCCAGAAGCTATCGTTACATTTAAAATCAGCACTATTAAACTCTCTGCCAGGGCTTTTGTATAATTAACCCAAGGGCATAAGAAACGAAACATAATAGCCTGGGCAATTATATTGAGGCTGTATGAAACTAGTAAAGTTACTGGTATAGCCTTTCCTCCTAATCCGGGAAACAACAAAATCATCAAAATGATATTAAAAAGGTTTGATCCTAACTGGTACCAGAAGGATTGCTTGATTTTCTTTGCGGCTATGAGAATTCTGGCAGACAGATAATCCAGAGCTATTAATGGAGCCGATAAGATAAAAAGTCTGCAGAAGCTTGCAGCAGTAGAAGTCGATGCAGCAGAAAAAGCTCCCCTGCCAAAGAGAATGTCTACAATTTCGTTGCTGTAGATAAAAATGATTCCGCAAAAGGGGCAGAGGATTGAAAAAAGAAAAGACAGTGATTTTCTAAATGTCGTATCCACCTCAGAAAGCTGGTTGCGGGCCATTAACTCGTTAAACTTTATCCCGGTTACAGTTGCGAATTGGGCGGTAAGGAAATTACCTGGAATATCAGAGATCTGCCTTCCAAAATTAAACGCAGCAATAACTCCTGCATTCAACCCGCTGAGCAGATATGGAGGAAAAAACATGCTTGCCGCTGTAGCGGTATAACCGGTCTGGGCATAAAAAATTCTATTAAGCAAACTTCGCGGCAACCTGAAAGTAATAGCTGTAAAACGCCACCCGCCATTTTTGCGCAAAGTCCAAACCAGAATCACTGCATTTACAAAATTACCCATGAACAGACCGATAATAACACTTTTCATTCCTATATATGACTGAAGTAATGGAATTGAGACAAAAGAAAAGATGGAATTAACTATTGATATTATCATTGGAATAGTAAAAAAACGGTATATGGAGAGAACTTCTTTAAGAAATGTATTTACAGTAATTAATATAAGCAACACAGTGGAAAATGAGAAAAAAAAGCGGTATTCAAAAATAGTACCATCTTTAAACTGCGAAATCCTGCTGAAAACCTGGACTGGAGCAATGCAGAACAGAACAACCGGGATTATGGTTATCAATACAAATGCGAATAAAATAAGATTTGTGATTTTTATTACTTCATCTTCATGCCCGTTTTCACGAAGATGTATCATTTCAGGGATAATAACCGACTGGGTAGAGCCGGTGATAAAAAGAGAAATTGAAGTAATAATGGAAATGATAAAAAAGTAGACATCTGTTTCCAAAGAAGTTCCAAAAAAGAAAGCAATAAGGACAGTGTTACAGAAGGTAAGTCCCTTTGCAAAAACATTCAGTATGGTTGAGAGGGCAATTCCCTTTCTGAAAGATTCAGTTCTGAAAATTGAGATATTAAACATTTTTGGGAGCGGTTTTTATGAATTTGGAATTCTTCTTCGTTTTTTGGTGGATAAGTTCCAGATAAAGATTCTGATATTTTTGAATCATTACTTTTAAATCATACTTTTGCCGGGCGATCAAAAGACAGTTATTTCGCATTTGCTTATATTGATCGCTATTTAATATAAGCAGTTTCTCAATAGCTGAGGCCAGAGCATCTACATCTTTAGGTGGAAAACCAAAGCCATTAACACCTTCCTCAATGATCTCATTGATACCATCGATTTTTGATCCCAAGATTGGCGTGCCTGAGGCTAGTGCTTCAAGAAGAATTCTAGGACAACCTTCAGTATATGAAGGAAGAACCACACAAAAAGCGCCTTTATAGAAAGGAGGGACATCATCCTGAAAATCGATCCAGGTAATGAAGGATTCAACACCTAACGAATCAGCCAAAGAACACAGATCACTTTTTGCGCCTCTAAAGAAGTGATCTTCTTTTCCTAAGAATGCAACTTGAATCTCAGGGTACTTTTTTATCAGCTTAGGAAGAGCTTTAATAAGAAGGTGCTGCCCCTTGTCCGGAAGAATACGAGCAGGCAAAAGAAGCACTCTTTTATTGTCAGGAATGCCAAAAGAAGCAAATACGTTTTGATCAAAATTACCAGAAAAACGGTCTAATTTAATTCCATTAATGATGGAAATGACGTTTTTTGCATTAGTTCTTTCCCTGAATAACTCAGCACCTCTGAATGAATTGAATACAACCCGATCGGCATTCTTATAAAGTCTGCTTTCAACAAATCTGTTATAATAAAACTGTTTGCGATAATACATACATCTCATGGTAACCAGGTTTGGAATTGCGCATAGATTTGCAGCTTTTGCTCCATATTTGGCTGCCCCGAGATGATTAGAATGTACCAGTGCAGGATTCAACCAATTGAAGAATTTCTGGAGCCGCAATACTCCAACAGGACTATAAAGAGCTAAATACTGATTTTCCAGGATTTTTTTTGGCAAAAAGTCGGTGAAAGGGATTACCTCAACATGAACACCGTCCATCGACTTCAGCTTCCTGTAAAACTCACTTTTTGAATCAGTTAAGACCACCCACGGCTCAAAAATATGGTAATCAAGGTTCTCAAGGATATCGATCAATCCAACCTGCCCGCCACCAATTTGGCCCGAAGTTTCAACAAAACATAACCTATATTTAGAAATAGCATTATTTTTATGAGTAGAGCGGAATTCCATATCTTTTATTCATCAGAGTAGACACTTAAAGGATTTTTCTATGTATTCATAAAAATAGTTTTTGCAGAAATTTAATCCTATAATTGCACTTTAGTATCTGTAGTATCTATGGAATTCGGTTTTATTGAATTAAGGAATTAGTAAGCCTGTAAGGTAGGGTGTATTATAATGAAGTGTGTCTGGAATGAGCTATCCTATCAGGCTTGCAGCCTTCAAAATGAGAAAAAATAGCTTTCGATCGGATCAGAAAATCAATACCTTACCAAATTTTGACTCCATTTATAGAGAAATAAAAACCAGTCATTCACATAGTAAATTTTGAATAAAAAGAACCCTGAAGATAATACAAGTGGAAACTATAGAGGATCGTATAAATTCAGTTAATACTATTGAAGCAGTATCCAGAATTAAGATTTCTTACATGCTGGAATTCATAGGACACTGCAATTCTCTGGGATATTTTAAGTCTGTTGCTAATCTGGTTAAAATCAAAGACTTTGAGCACAATATATTTTTCAGAGGAAATGCAGACGAACCTACTCTTCATAAGTATTATCTTAATAGCACTGTCTTTTTACAGGTATCCCGCCTTCAAAAAGCTTCATCCCTGATGGATAAAGAAACCTTCATTGAAAATAGCCAGTCTCTATTCAATACTTTGAAACAGGAAGGTAAATAATTCTTTCAGCAATGAAGTTACATATTATTACATATCGAATTTCAGTAGCAACAACCAGTGGTGATAAATACAACCAGGCATTACCAGAAGAAGCTGGCTTTACAGTTGATGTCACCCCAATTGAACTGCTCAGCGGCGAAAACCGGAAAATGCTGAAGACCGGTTTTAAAAATTTGCAGAAAGATAACGTATTTGCCAAAATTGTCATTATTGCACTTAAAGATGTAAAAACCCTATTTCATTATGATATAACTGGAGATTCATTAAAAAATGAAAATCTGCTTTGTCTCTCACAGAATCACTAATCCTATTACTGGTGGCGAAATATATAATGATGCATTGATTGATAGTGCCAAGCTTGCAGGCTTTCAGGTCGAGAATTGGGAGGGAATAGCTTGGGATAGAATCAAGAATGTGGTTTTAAGAATCATCTGGATGAATTTATTATACCTTTTTAAAACAATGTTTTTGCACAAAGGGAATATAATTATTCTGGATACTGATTTTCATGCACGGTCTATATTTGCATTACTCCTTGCCCGTATAAAAGGAATCAAAGTTATTGGACTTGTACATCATTACAGTTTCTTATTCGACAAAGGCCCATTTGCCAACTTTGTCCATTATAATCTGGAGAAATTCGTTACCAATAGATTTGATTATATGATCATTAACAGTAGTTTCTCCTATCGTGTATTTATTGATTTGTGCCATAAAAAAATTCCTTACACCATTCTTTCTCCATTCACTCAGACTCAAAAAGCACCTGCACAAAAAGTTAAATTCAATCCGGAAACACTTTGCTTAATACAAGTCGGCACTCTTGAAGACCGGAAAAATGTCATAAATGTAATCAAAGCTGTATCCCCTCTAAAAATTGATTACAGATTAAATTTTGTCGGACATTGCTACTCCGAGCAATACCTGTCAAAAATAAATTCATTAATAGATTATTACAGTTTACATGGCAAAATCATTCTGCACGGCAAGGTCAGCAATGAGTTACTGCACCAGCTTTACCTCGAAAGTTCCGCTTTCGTTCTTGTATCTAAACTTGAGGGATATGGAATAGTTTATACAGAAGCTATGCAATATGGATTACCGATTATCGGATCGACAATCGGTGCGGTTCCTGATCTGGTCGAAGATGGAGTAAACGGCTTTCTATGTGATCCGCATAATCCTGCCCAGATAACAGAAGCTATTTTAAAGCTCACTGACAAAAATACCTGGAATCGAATTCATTATAATAATCTTGAAAAAGCTCAGACTTTTATGGATAAAAATTCTTTTATTGAATGTGGCAGGACTATTTTTAATAACCTTAGAGATTTTAATTTTTTAGGATAATTTAATTATGAAAATTGCTTATTTTTGTGTCAACATAGGCCGAGGCGGACTGGAAAGATTACTTCTCCAGATCTGTTCTGAGTTCAAAGCGAACTATCCTGATATCCAAACCGAAGTTGTAGTTTTTAAACAGTCTGAATCAGATTTGTTGCCTGAATTTAAAAAACACGATGTTCCAGTTCAATTTCTTAATATCAATGATTCCAATTTTGGATTACCTGAATTTAAACTGATTCTTAATTGGTTGAAAAAGAACAAACCGGATATAGTCCACACACATTCGGGCTATAGAATGGATATGTTTATCCTTTTAGCCGCCTTTTTAGCCGGTATTAGAAAAAGAATTTGTACTATTCACAATATGGATCAACAGTTTTCTATAAAATCACGAATTTCTTACAAAGTTTCTTCTTTTCTTTCAACGAATATCATTGCAGTCTCACAAAGTGCTAAATCATACTATGAAGAAAAAAATTTCTACTCACCAAAAAAATTGAAAGTGATCTATAATTGCCCCGGTTTTTTAGCTGAAGATGTCTCCGCCCGCAACACCGGTCCATCTGCAGAATCTTTAATCAAATTGGTAAATATTGGCAGTCTTCGGGTACAAAAAGGTCAAATCTATCTGATAAGAGCTGCTAAAATCCTACAATCTGCTGGTATTAATTTTCAACTTGAGATTTATGGATCAAACTCATTCGGCTATGGAGATCAGATTTTTGACGAAATTTCCAGTTTAAATTTATCAATGATACATTATAGAGGTGAAACCAGTAATGTAGGTGAGATACTGAAAAATTCCGATGTTCTTATTGCTGCCTCAATTCGCGAAGCCATGCCTTTGGTAGTTCTGGAAGGTATTTCTGCAGGTATTCCAATTGTGGCAACTGACATTCATCCACACCGGGAAATTTTGCACCCGATAGAAGGAAGCATATTGGTCACACCTAAAGATGATAAAGCAATAGCACATGGCATAATAAGATTGATCAAGGACAAAGAATTGTATATAAAATATTCTGAAGAAGCAATAAAAAGATCAAAAGATTTCAGTCTCAAAAAAACCGTTTCCAGTCATTATGATCTTTATCAAAAGCAATGACCGGAATTTGTCTCAGTAAAGTCATCCGTATTCTATGCTGAAATCATTTTTCTCGTAGAGTGCTAATGAACAACTCAGATAAGATCAAAAAAACAACCATTTTCTTAAAAAAATCTTTTCCTGGTTGTTGTTTTTCCCGGAATATTTTTCTGAGGATACATCTGCACTTCTTTTAGCCATTAAAGCTGCGTTGGTGCCGGTATCAGCACCAATTTCAATGACCTTTATTAACAGATCCGACTTCCTGATGCGCAACCCGTTCAATTTTATTCTTTTGTAGTCTCAGGTTTCCAGACATCAACCCATAGTTGTGCTGATTTTTTTTAATGGTACCGTCCTAAAACTAATATTAATCATTTGTAGATAATTCTTTAATTGTAAGAGCAGATATTATAATTGTTGCAATACTTCCAAGTGTCACAAGAATCTCTTTAGTGGTGGAATAGGGATTACGATAGTATTTCTCAGGAACCCAAATGACATCTCCCGACTCCAGCTTTCCTATATTCCTTTTGTTTTTCCAGATCTCTTTTCCATTTCTCATGACCTTGACCGAACCTTTCTTTGCCCTGGGGTGAAAGCCACCAGACTGATTGATATAGTATTCTACTCCCTTATCTTCTTCAACCATAACCAGTCCGGGATTTATAACTGCTCCTATAACCTTAACAGTCAAAGCCTTTTTTTCCACGACAATTTCATCACCATCCTGCAAAACAGCTCTTTCCATCTGATCATTATCGATTTTCTCAAAATCAACACTCACTCTGCCACTTTCCTCATTTAACCTGGCTGCCAGGTATGCCTTGTCTAATGGTGAAAGATGCTCGGGTGGAATTTTTCTTAATCTTTCAAATTCCCTATCTCCTGTATAATCATCAACCGGTCGGATTAATCTGCTTCTAACCAGATCTGCATCAACAGTGTAACCGCCAGCCATCTGAATCACTTCTTTCAGAGTGGTGTTTTTCTGTATTGGATATTTCCCCGGATTAGCAACTTCTCCCACAACAGAAACACTGCGATAAACTCTATATTGAGGTAATGAGAAGACAACAATACGGTCATCCTTAAAAATTTTAAATCTGTATACTGATGAGTCATAGTACGAACAGGTAAATTCAACCAGCGAGTCAGATTTGCTAATAAACCTTTTAACTACTATTTTGGATGAATCTGCTCCCCGGCACAACCCTCCGGCAAGTCGGAGAATTTTATGCAATGAGTCTGTTGGGTCATAATCAATAAATCCCGGATACAGAACCGCTCCATCGATGGATACTATCTCGTTGACTTTACACACAAAGACCCGGTCACCTTCGTTAAGAAACGGGTTCATGGAGTTATCATTTCCCTGGAGAAATAACAGAAGATCTGCCCTGCCAACAAGTACATTATCTGAATTATGAATGGTAATATTACGTAAAGATGCAAACTCGTTTTTACCTTCAGCCATTTCTACAAGATCCGATACCCTGCATCCGCTGTTTATTATGTATGATCCCGGCTTTTTAACCTCTCCAATGATGTAGGCCTTAAACTCCCTGATTTTACTCAGAATAATGGAGAAATCAACCGACTTATAATGCTCCTTCAATTTTGCACCAATCAGTTTCTTGCCCTCCAAAAGAGAATGACCCTTGAGATATACACTGCCTATTTGAGGAAGTATACAAAAACCCTCATAATCAATAATAGCACTTAATTCTGTGTTTATTGTTCCCCATACATAGATGGTAAAACCATCTCCGGTACCCAGTATGTAGGTACTGTCATTAACATCAGCACCAACACCGATTATTTTATCATTAACACTGGGATAGATGTTCTGATTTGATTTCTGCCCCAGACCATCATAGGATATATTTGATTTCATCATGGAGTAGTTGCCTTTTGCTACATAGCTATCAATCTTTTTCTTTATAAGATCTTCCAGCACCTCCCCATAAATACTCATTTGAATAATTAAAACAAGCAGAGAAAAAATCGTTTTTTTCATTCTTACTCCTGTATATTGCTGATTTTTAATATCAGAGCAAATATCACCATGTAAAATAACCAGAGGTTATGAAAAGCAGTTGTCACCCAAAAAGTCTCCTGGGTGATCCCGCTGAACAACAAGGCGATAGTAGCATAAAAAAAAGATAATGCTAAAGGATGCTTTCTTTTATATAAAATTCTTAAGGCGATAATAAAGAATGTTACAAATGAAGCAAGACCAATAATACCGGTTTCACATAGTATATTTAAAAAATTATTATGCGCACCGAAAGAATGCCTGAGCCCGTCAAAAACAACATACTTTTGCGGAATAAGAAAAAAACAGCCAAATCCAACTCCGAACAATTTCTGTAATAAATCGGAGCTGATAAAATAACTCAAGGCACTTTCCCACATTAAAAGCCGCCCCAAAGAGCTTATGTCTACCATATTACTGCTACCATTGAAAGTAGCGTTCACCAGATGTTTTACTGGTGTCATGTAATACACAGCAATTGCAGCAAGCAACAATAAAAAAACATACTTTAAATTATTCCGTCTCAATTTTAGATTAAGCACCATAAAAATTGCTGCAGAAATAAAGAGCCCCACTAAAGCAGAACGGGTACCGGATAAAATAACCAGGAACAGAAAGACAATTGCCATAGCCCAGTAACCAACTCTCAAAGCCTTTCTCTGAGATATTCGGGCCTGCCCTATAGTCAGAAAAAAGGGAATAAGCATAAATGTACCTAACATTCCATGGTGATAAGACATGCTCCCTATTATGTCCCGATTTATCTCATCACTGCTTAAACCACCGGTAAAGAAAAACTGATAAAGAGCTATTGGAAACTGCAACAGCGATAAAAGGTAAATAAAATTCAGAATCTTTTGGCCTTTATCGGGAAAGTATAGCCAATTTACCATTACGAATGCCAGCAGATACTGGATCATATAAGCGCTTTTTACTGCTCCGAAACAAAGATAGCGATCAGGAAGAACTGAAGCGTTTACCAGCAAGGATAATATTAGTGATGCGATCAGTAATATGAAGAATATTGTAAGAGTTTTGCTGTTATTATCAGTTTGGGACCTGTTAATTTTTGGATTTATAACAGTACTGATATACGCAATAAATGACAGCACAAAAATCGGATCTGATATGGTTACTCCAAATTCAGTTGTTCGGTAAAAAAGATGTCCCCAGAAAAGAGAAATTATAAAAGCGGGGAAAACCAGACTGGGAAATTTGAAAATCAGCAAGCCTACAACTGCTAGCCCAACAATACCTGCCAGTAAATATGAACTGATTGCAGACTTTAAAAAAAGCAGTGAGATAAAGGTGAAAAGACAGCCCTGAATCAGTAACAACGATTTATTGCTTAAGCTGCTTTCGATTTTCATAAATACCATCAGGTTGTTGATAATAATACTTAATTATGTACACGGTAAAAAGCAGCAAGAAAAGCGTAATCATATAAGTAGCCACTATTGAGCCCATCAGAATCGCTCTTCTGGGACGGATTTTGTATTCCGGAACATAGGGGAAATCAATCAATCTTAACACCGATAAATTCTTAGCTTCGGCAATTTTTGCATCTTCCAGCTGCTCTGATAACAGAATAAGTAACCGCTCCTGAACCATGATATCCTTCTCGTACCGGTTAACCTCAGGATTCAGTTTCACCGACTTTTCAAATCCCAGAAATATATCAGGATTATCAGTCTGTTCTATTTTCTGAAGCTCTCTTTTAAGAATAGCATTCTCACTTTTCAATTCTCTTATCTGTGGTGCACGCTCTGTCATATTCTGCATCAGACTCTTGATTTTAACTTCATTCGTCAGTATCTGGGCTTTAATCTGTCCGTAGGAGGATAAAGACATCTGAAGCTGAGTAGGAATATCATAAAGCTTGTTTTCAATTTTGTATCTTCCATACTCCTCTTTAATGCTGTCCAGAATTCTGGTGTTGAGTGCAAGCTGTGACTCTATGAATTCCCTGTTCCGCTTGGCAGACGATACACTCAGAGTCCTGATTGTGGAGTCCAGCAATTCAAATGAATATTTGGCCATCTGATAGCAGGTATCCGGAGAGGTATGATAACAGCTTATAGTAAATGATAACGGTGTACTCATCCCCAGACTTCCCATCTCATTTATGTCCAGAAGCATGTCTTTATTCAGATTTTTAACCGCCAGCTCAAACCTGTTGGGAGATTTGGTTAATTTGTATCTGGAAATCAGGTTAAAACGGTTAATGATCTGCCTCTTCAATGATTTACTTCCAAATATTGCTTCTATCTGCTGAGGCATTATATCATTTGATTTGAAACTTCCCATACCACCTAACTGAAGCAGACTGGAAATCGATGCACTCTCCTGAGGAGCAAGAAATGTAAGCGATGACAAATACTCTTTCTTAACGTAAAAAAAGCTGTAAAAAATGGCCACACCCAATATTAAAACAAAATTAATGGCCAGAAGAGGAATATTCCCCAGCATGAATGCCACAATCTTACTGAAATCAAATACATCATTTTTCATCTGAGTTTCTCCAGACACACTCTTTCCACAAGTACAGAGGACAGGTGAAGATCTTCTAAAGAAATCTGTTAACACAACCTTCTATAACTGCCTGACTCTATAAATATTTAGATAACCAATGCGTTTCTTCTTTTTCCCGCAGCCACCACAAAAAAATCAATCACTACACAGAAAAAGCAGAAATAGCCTTTTCAATATTCAGCTTATTTAAAGCAGATTAACAGTAATTATTTAACAAATCTCTCTATTAATTTGCGCTGCGGCTTCTCCAGGATCTTTTGCTGCAGTAATTGGACGGCCCACTACCAGAAGTGTTGCTCCGTTCTGTATTGCCTCTGCTGGTGAGGCAATTCGGGCTTGATCCCCTGCGTCCGAACCACTTGGCCGGATTCCTGGAGTTATTACTTCAAAATGAGGCGGTAAAATGTCCTTCATCCCCACTAGATCCACTGCGGAACAAACAATACCATTAAGTCTGGAAATTATGGCCAGGGTCGCTAAATGCCTCACATAGGTTATAGAATCCATTTGCACTGCAAGCTCCTCAGCCAAAGCATTAGCATTTATGCTGGTTAATAGAGTGACACCAACTACTTTAGTGCAAATATCCGATTTGGTTTTGGACGCTGCGTCAGCTGCAGCCTGCATCATTGCAACTCCCCCCTGGGTGTGCACCGTCATATAATGCACCCCTAGCTCACAGGCAGATGCTACCGCTTTTGCCACAGTGTTAGGAATATCGTGAAATTTGAGATCCAGAAAAATCCTGCGATCCTGCTTTCGCACCAGTTCCAGAATCGAAGGACCAAAGCGAGTGAACTGCTCCAGTCCAATTTTGTATACCCCAATCCACTCTGAAGTGGTTTTGATCAGTTTTTCGATCTCTTCCCTGGAAGAAACATTATCCAGGGCCAAAGCCAGTTTTTCGCGAGTTTTTTCCATAGTAGATGAAAATGGTTTATTGATGCCAATAAAGCAAAAAAATGTTCCGATTCGGTTCCGATCAAGTTGCATTCGATTCTAATTAATGACCATTTGTATTTTTTAATAACCCTCCGGATTCGAACATTTTGTGTGAGGACCCCAAAAGGTGTCTAAGCAAATTCCAACAAAAAACACAATTTTAATAATCTATATTTAAAAATGCCTTTATAACAGGTATCATCTTTCATTTTAATCTTTTATGAAAGCTAATATGATTAAAGAAGTTTCAGATATTGACTGGGAAAATTGGGAGCCCAAAGAAAGGGCAGTCTTATGCTTCATTCATATAGATAACAAACTCATGCTGATACACAAAAAAACCGGCCTGGGAAAAGGCAAGGTGAATGCCCCTGGTGGAAGAATAGAGGTTGCAGAGACTGCCGAGCAGGCTGCCGTACGCGAAGTACAGGAGGAGATAGGACTTACTCCACTAAACCTGAGATATATGGGAGAGCTTCATTTTATATTCACCGACGGCTATTCTCTGCACGGGACCATCTTCTTTTCGGATAGCTATGAGGGTACGCCAATAGAAACGATCGAAGCCGCTCCATTCTGGTGTCCTGTTGACCAGATCCCTTACGAGAACATGTGGGCAGATGATAAGCTCTGGCTTCCGGTGGTACTGTCCGGCAAAAAGTTTAAAGGGTACTTCATTTTTGATGGTGAAACAATGTTAAGCCATGATATGAAATGCATAGGGTAATTTGAATCAGTGATGCACTTACGATTCCAGGAGAATAATCATTTGCACCATAGTCTTTTGACACATGAAATCCTGCGGATTTACAGAATTAACAGAAGCGACTACTTTTGCCTATTTTTTTTGTTGTAAAGCTTTAATCTGTTTGACTGATAGACCAGTGAGTTCATGGATAATCTGGAGATCCATGTTTCTTGCAAGCATATTTTCAGCAACCTTTTTCACTCCTTTTCTTTCTCCCTTCCTTTCTCCTTCTACTTCCCCCTCTAGCTTTCCTTCCCTTCTACCTTCTTCTCTTCCTTCTTTTCTCCCTTCTTCTCTCCCTTTAATCCATCCTTCTTCGCGCAAAGCATCTAACACGGATTCCATATAAGATCCTCCATCTTTAAGCTCATTTCTGATAACTGCCCTGAATTCATCACTCTTCTTTTTGGGAATTACAGACCCGATATACAGAAGTACAGTTATAAGATAGTCATTATCAGTTTGGTTCCCACCACTGAGAACATTTATGATTTTTGGCAGTACCTGAATAATTTCGGGTTTCCGCGAATATTTCATTGCAAACAGAAACGCTTTCAACTCTATATCATTAAAAGCATCAATTTGTGTTTCATTGATCAGAGATAAATCGATGAGCTCTGATTTAAAACCGGGTACATAATATTCTGTTCCCTCAATTATTGCGAATAAATCCTTCAGGCTATTGCTGAAATGCCATCTTTTAGCTCCATGATAAAGAATAATAGGAATTATTACTGGAAATTTTTGTCCATCAGTATTCTGTTTTCTAACCTCTTCCCAAATCTGATTCATGTATCTGAAAAGCTGATATGAAATTTTGTGGTCCTGCCACTCTTATGTTCAAAAAGGAAATATATCGGGTTATTTTGTTCTATCAACCTGGCAAAATAGAGAATATCTGCACGGTGCTCACCTAGCTTTTCATCAACCCAATCGTCTTTAATAATTTTTAAGGTGAATAAATCGATCTGTTTCATTATCAGAGGACTGATAAAGACTGAAAGCAGCCCTCTGGCAATCCGTAACCGCTCCATCGATTCACGAAAAAAACGATCATGAGCCGATTTTATGGTTCCTCTCATATAAGATTACCTGTTTTACAAGATGGAAAAAACCTGGGGAGATTATTTTTTTTAAAGCGCCACAGAGCAAAATTTAAATCGGGCAATGCAATCGTATATCCAACTCCAATATATAAAAGATCGCCTTTCGAAAGAGTAAAAAGATGGCAAAACAAAACCACAGTTTCGTCTCCCAGAGAACATCTCTTTTGAACCGTAAAATTTTCAACCATCAGAAAAACTATGGAATTTTCTTTAATTTTTTTGTATTTTACAATTCTTTTTGAAAACCGAATTTCTGCTCCAGCATTATTTTTCTGCACACAAAGGTGAAAACTTAAATTCTCAAATGATTATGCTGGAAAGAAAGTTCCAAAGGAGTAATTCGAATGGAAATGTGCCCTTGTGGTTCACAAAAACCTTATATGGAGTGTTGCGAGCCGATCGTTACATGGAAAATCGACCCCTCAACACCCGAACAGCTCATGAGAGCCCGCTATAGTGCTTATGCCAAAGAAAAAATTGATTTTATCCTAAACACCACCATTGAAGATAAACGCAAAGAATGCGATGAACAGGCAATCCGGAATTGGTCAGTAAAATCGATCTGGCACCAACTGGAGATACTGAGTACCGAAAAAGGTGGTCCTCAGGATAGTGAAGGTCTGGTAGAATTTATCGCTCATTTTACCGAAGCTGGAATACGTAAAAACCTTCATGAAAAAGCCGTTTTTAAGAAGGTCGATGGAAAGTGGTTTTATATTGATGGTGAGATTCAGAAACCCAAACCATTTATCAGATCAGAGGCTAAAACATCCCGCAACGACCCATGCCCCTGCGGAAGCGGTAAAAAGTATAAAAAGTGCTGTGCATTGAGTGAAGCATAACACTTTGAGACTTTTTGTATTAACCCGGGCTTTTATAATGCCTGGGTCAATAATTGAATACAGCTCGGTGGACTAATATTATTCAGCTAAAATCTTTTATGCTTCACCGGTTAATCACAACCGGATCATGTCTTTTTTTCTCATCAGTAGTCGTTTCGATTTTTGAAAAATATTTCTCAGTTTCAGCAGCAATAACTCCACTAAGCAGTAATAGAGATAGTAAATTCGGTATGGCCATGAGCGCATTGGCCGTATCGGCAAATGACCAGACCAGTGGTACATTTACCACTGCTCCAAGCATCACTGCCCCTATCCACAAAAACCGGTATGGAAGAATTACTTTCTGACCCAACAGATACTCTGCAGCCTTCTCACCATAATAGGACCACCCAAGGATAGTGGAGAAAACAAACGTCAGGAGTCCAAATGTCAATATAGCTGGCCCGAACCAGGAGAGTCCGCTGAATGCAGCCTTACTTAATGCAGCACCGTCTATCCCCTGAGTCCATGCACCTGAAGCCACGACAGTAACACCAGTGACAGCACAAATTACTACAGTATCCCAAAAGGTTCCACTTGCTGAAACCAGTGCCTGTCGCACCGGGTTTCTTGTCTGCGCTGCAGCTGCCACTATAGGAGCACTCCCCATACCCGACTCATTGGAAAATAGTCCTCTGGCAATTCCAAAGCGTATTGCCTCTTTCATCCCCGCACCCAAAAATCCACCTATGGCAGCATGACCGGAGAACGCACCTGAAACAATCAGATGTAAAGCTGGTATAATTCTGTCAAAATGGATTACCAGTAAGACCAGACACCCTGCTACATAGATAATCGCCATAAAAGGAACCAGCTTTTCGCAAGTCCTGGCAATCGATCTGATGCCCCCCAGAATTACCAGTGCCGTAAGTAAGGAAAGAAAGATCCCAGTAATCCATACTGGTACAGCATAAGATTCTTTTAATAGCGATGCTATGGAGTTGGATTGTACAGTATTACCAATTCCGAATGCAGCAATCGCGGTAAGAAATGCGAATAACAAACCTAAAGGTTTATTATTTAAACCACGTTCAAGAACATACATTGGGCCACCTGCCATCTGTCCCGAAGAATTGACAACTCTAAATTTTACAGACAATAGGGCTTCACTGTATTTGGTGGCAATTCCAAGTACACCACTGAGCCACATCCAGAAAACTGCACCCGGTCCCCCGGCTGCAACCGCAGTGGCAACACCCACTATGTTTCCAGTTCCGATAGTAGCAGCCAGTGCAGTTGTTAAGGCACCGAACTGACTGATATCCCCATCACCCTCTTTTTTGCGGATTAGTGAAAGTTTAATCCCTTTGCCGATGTGGCGCTGAATACCTTTAAGACGGATTGTAAGAAATATGTGTGTCCCAAATAGAAGCCCCAGCATCAAAGGGCCCCAGACCGCATCGTTAATCTTACCCAGCACCGTTGCAAGTAACTCCATCCTGCCCTCCGTCCCATAATCCGGTATTAGTTTTTTGCCAATTGATTCTATTAAAATTAAATTAATTTCCACAAGAATCGTTGTCTATAAAACTGAAACATTTCTGAAAACAATTACAGGTGAAATAGATACCGCAATTAGCTGCGTTATAATTTCTACCTGTTTTTTTCTTTCAAACCCAGATTCTTTAAATCTTCAATTTTTCGTTTCTTCAAATCTAAAATCTGAAATCTGAAATCTAAAATTCAAAAGGGTCGCACTGTTGCCAATTTTTGTCAACAGAATCCGCAGTTATTCTCAAATAATACTTGCACTCAGGCTGAATGATCAATACAATTAGGGCAGGCTGCAAAAAGGACAAATGGGACCCATAAGTCTATAATTTTTTTCTGGTTGCAGAGATCGGAAAATTTTCCGGTTATCCGCATCTTTTGAAAGGAGATCTTATGGATTCTAGAAAAAGCTCTTTTATCAACGCAATTCTTCCAGTTCTTTTTCTGGGCACAGCTGCAGCCTTACAACTGATATCTTCGGCAGCTTACCTGAGAACAAAAATTGACTGGGAGCTTATCGGGCTGTCCTTTTTTTTAACCTGCGGGGTATATCTACTCAACAGAACAATAGATAAGGAGGACAAGTTTAACAATCTCCCGAGATGGCAGTTTTTTAACGGAAGAACCGGTCGATCCTCTCAATGGATCATCATTTCCTTTATTGGACTGTCTTTTCCAGTGTTCTTCTCGCTGATATCTCAAAAATTCAATGTTGCATTTATTTTTGCCCTGTTTGCAGTATCGGGTCTTTTTTACTCCGTAAAAATTATACCTATAATCGTTAATCACTCGGTAAAATGGACCTGTTTTAAAGAAATACCAATTATGAAATCATTGGTTGTATGCATGATATGGGGAAGTGGAGCTTTACTGATAACTGTAGCAGGCGGGAACCTGAGTTTCTTTCGTCTGGATATAATAGTAATATTCATGGTGTTTTTCATTTCGAGTCTCAACAGCACTATCACCTCAGACATCCGTGATATCGAAGGAGACAAGATCAGAAATATCCAAACCATACCAGTACTGATCGGTTATCAAATGACATACAAATTGTTGTCAAGTATCAACCTCATAGCCATTGCAGCAGCCCTTATACTTGCCATTAAAGGCTGGATTTCAATTAATCTGTTTGCCTTTAGCCTGATAGTAATATGCTGGGCAGGGCTGACATCCCTATCTCAGTATTGGTTGTCAAAAAAGGTCCCAAAAACTGTAACAGAAATACTGGTTGACTCTGAGTCAATCGTATCTGCATTTTGTTTAGGCGTGCTTGCTTTTGTATAGTATTACCTGCTGGATGTATTTTGGTTGACTTTCAATCCTACTCAGTACCTGGCATTATCTTTTTCAACAGATACTCTTCATTGAAAAGAGCCGGGTACTCATCCCCATTTTCATGTACTATAAATGGTAAATTATTGGTACCTTCCACAATAGCGAATACCTGGAAATCTAAATCATGTCTATTACGCAGTAAAGCCACCTGACTGGGAGCTGCAATTATGGTCATGTCCGGTTTTTCGAATGATTTGTGTTCCATCTCATCGACATTCTGTAAAACGTGAGGATTTACCAGCACATTCTGGAAAACCTTTATCAGATTCGCCAGATTTCTTATGTCTTCTTTAATCAGGATTATATCATGTTTCTTTTGTTCCTGGGCCCGGTCATTATCGTACCTGGGGAAAGTAATATGAATAGATAACCCATGCTCCCCTTTGCCTAAGCTATTTTTTGAGTAAACACCTATGTGCCCTCCATGAACTTCGATTATTGAACGGACCACACACATCCCCAGCCCTGTTCCACCTTCATTTTTTTTGGTGGTGAAGAAAGATTTAAAAATCTGCCCAACCTGTTCCTGAGTACACCCAATACCATCATCGTCGACCGTACAGAAAAGCAAGGTTTCTCTGGAGGTCAGACTAATGCGGATTTTTTTTGATTTTGCTTCAATGGAGTTTTTCAAAATATTTATAAAAACCTGCTCCAGTTTGTTGTTGTCCCCATTTACAATAGTATTGTAACGGCTATCCTCAACATTGATTTCAAACAGCTCTTTATAGTTATGAAAATGAACTTCTACACATTTATTTATCAAAGCATTAAGATCCAGTGGCTTTTTATCTCTTAATATTCTGGATTTGGAAAATTCCAGGATATCATTGCTGAAATTTGTAAGATGTGTTATACATTCTGAGATTCTACTTACTATTTTTTTTGAACGCTCATCCAGCGATGGAAGCATACTGAGTATTTCCGAGTAACCAGAGATCGCAGCTGCATAGTTTCTTATTTCATGATTAATGATAGCAGAAGACTGCCCCAACTCCTTTAAGGACTGCACTTCTTCCAGCTCCCTGTATGCATCACGTAATTTCCTGAAGGTAACCTCCCGTTCTCTGATTATTGAGGTTAACTTCTCAGTAAATATGATGGTAACTGCTATGCTGAATCCAAGTATACCAACAAAACTGTAACTGGGAAAAATGTTTTTCAACCCTGCAATGATACTAACCAGATCCAATAATGACCCCCCCGCAAGGAAAACCATGCCAATCAGATAAAAATACATGCACATTCTTTGATTAGCGGAAACTTTGCTGAGGTTAACAACTAACATTCTGAAGAGATATATTTGCGAGATAATAATGTATGGAGCAAAAGTGGAATTATAAAATAAAGTACTTACAACCTGGTTTTCATCTGTTTTAAGCATTATACCAGACAAAAAAAGTATGGAAAAAACAATACCAATTAAAAAAGCTGCTTTTATCAGGGTCCAACGCACATTATTTATTATCAACAAAACCAGCCACAATGAAAAAGGTGGAAAAAATGAGGCAATCAAATGCTGTAATAATGTCCAGTGTAAAATCTGTTCCGAGGGCTGAAAAAGAATATCTATAATGCAAAAAGAACAGATCAGCAGGTTAACTATCCCGAAAACCAGAAAACTTCTGTCAAAATTAGCCCGTACTTCTATTACTATGAAAATCAAGCTCATAGAAATCAGAAGCGAACATAGAACCATCAGAAGCTGATCCATAGGAAATCCTGTATACAGAAATGAGTAACCAAAGCTATAATTTTAACATACTGAATTTTTTTTGTCAAAAACAATATCGAAATTAATCAATCCAGCCATGAAAATATTGCTACTTTCAAATGTTTTATTTAACTCCGTTTCTGCACCATTTAAAAAAGGGCTTCTATATAATAGCCAGACAACTAACCTGAATTCAAGATTTTTTGATGATTTTACCAAGGATACCTGCTTTCAGCTGATTTGACCAGGCTGTCACACCTTTTTGGTTAATAATGACAAAGGGTTATTTTCCAAGGCTCAAAAATAGGTTCAAACTGATCGCTAAACAAGGAAAAATGATTTGCCCCATGCTTCCTGATTTGTTGCCGAAATATGTCAACAGATGATATGACGAATTTCCTTGTTATGCCGTCTTGGAAGCAACTGTGCCCTGGCAGGCAGCAATAAATTCATAACATACACGTGACAATTAAAAATCTCAAACGATACAGTTTACAGAAAATTTAAAATTATACTTTCCAGTTGACATTTGTTTTTACACCAATTACATTAAATTAATGAACATGAAATTCTTTTTATTCCTTTTTACTCCCCTGGCCTGTCTGTTTACCGGATGTGCTTCTCAATATCAGGGTTATGGACCTCATTTCTCCCCTCCCGGTGAGCAAATTCACAGAATTGCTGTCATCTCTCCCGATCTTTATGTTTATGATGTCTCAGGAGGCGGAATCCCGGAATTTCGAATCGACTGGAGCAAAAGTGCTGAAACGAATCTGGGTGAAGCACTCAGAATGCAGCTGACAAAAAAGGGTATAGAAGGGATTTTTATTTCAGATGTTAATGATATTCCCTCACTAGACACCATTATGCCTTTTATTAAATTGGTAGCTACTGTAATTCATGAGCACTTGTATGGAAAGGATCCGTTTACCCCCCAGATCGACTCATTCGATTACTCAGCCGGACCAATCGCTGAGCTTTGCAATCACCTGCAGGTCGATGCGGTGATGTTCAGTTTCGGTGCAGACGAGAACTTTTCTCCGCTGCGTAAAGAAACCCTGAATAAAATTGCAACAGTTAAGACTGCCAAAGCAACTTTTTGGGGCGCCATTTCCATGATTCTTTTCGGCTCAGGAACATTCCGTTCTTATACTGTGCCGCTGGAGCAAACATTTGTCTGCTGTCTGGTTGCAGATAAGAATGGAAAAATCATCTGGTATAAACACTATATGCAATCTGATGGGGCTGATTTACGAAAATCAGCCGATGCCGGTAAATTAGCCGGAAATGTATTGAACGGTTTTTATTTCAGGAAAAAATAGTGCGTAAATCAATCTTAACCTGCTGTCTGATTCTTTTAGTCACATTCAATCTGCCATACGGTACCGAAATCCCGGAACCTGTTCATAAAGAAAGTATTATTGCCCAGACCATGCTTTTTGAAAAGGAACTGGAAAAAACCGGTGTTTTCATAAACGACTCTTCCATGAATTTCTATTTAAACGGAATTCTGCAGAAAGTAGCCCCCGATTCAGCAAATCTTTCGATTAAAGTATTGAAATCTTCCACCTTTAATGCATTCGCTGCACCTCATGGAACTATTTACATCTGCACAGGACTGCTTGCAAAAATCCAAAATGAAGCACAATTTGCAGCCCTTCTGGGTCATGAGATGGTTCATATATTAAGAGATCATGCCTGCCAGAATCTAATAAACACCAAAAAAAAGGCCCTTTCCAGCGCACGCATGCAAATCGGTCTGGAATTTTTCATAGGTTCTCTGGCTGGCACGGTAGGAAATTTAACCTTGAAATCTGCAATCAGTGGCTATTGCAGAGAGCTCGAGCGGGAAGCAGACAGCCTGGGGCTAATTAGAATGAGAGAAGCCGGTTATGCACCGATTGAATTTCGCAATCTCTTTATGATCCTTAAAAATCATATCGAACACGAAAACATTAAGCAACCATTCTTTTTTGCAACTCACCCTGCAGTTTCCGAACGGATCAGTAACTACTATTCATTTGCGGGTGTGGACACAATCAAAGCTGCTCAGGGTTTAGTCAATTCAGAAGTTTTCAATCGCATGATAAAATGCGTTTTGCAAACAGATGGTATTATGAAAATAGCTGCAGGAGACCTGGTTGTCGCTGAAAGCAACTTTTCAAGAATTCTGGAGTCGGATACCTGTAATAGCCCGGCTTACATGCAACTGGGGAATATAACCAGACTTAGATCTGCCCAGCAAATCAGCGAGCATGTTTTTAAGTGGTATAACCGGGCGAAGGGTTGTGACAGTACTGGAGAAGTGCTTCGTGAACTGGGGTTTTATTACTTTAAAAGCGGTAACCCGGACAGTTCTGTCTACTATTTAAAACAATATCAAAGTCTCTATCCCCTATCACCATATAAGCCAGTTATTGAGGATTATCTTAAAAAATGCGTCAGGTAAAACAGATTGTTTTTTGGCTATTTTTACCGGTAATATTTGCAGGTTGCGCTTCCGGATGGAAGATAACCGGCACAAAATTTAAAAAACCCCATTATTTTTTTACACCTCCCCCAAACTGGATGATAATGTATGAAGGTACTTCGACGATACTTTCAAAACATGGACCATCTCTGGAAAAAATCCTCATTTTCCGCAATAAAATCACTGACCAATTGCCCTTCACCAGCCTTCAAATTTACCCTGAAATGCTCCCTCATGAGCTGGGTGAGGTAATACTTTCCAGAATAATCGCAGCTCCTCAGGTTTCCAATGTTTGTCTTATGGAAGAGTCTGTGACGGAGATCGATTCCAGACAGGCAGTCCGCTTAACAATAGAGTACCAGATAAATGCCATCGGATTTACTGATCTGATTTATGCTTTTATTGATGGCTTGTTTCTTTATGAACTCAGGTACACAGCTGCTAAACGATATTATTATGCAGAAAGCATTAACACATTTGAAACACTGGTAAAAAGCTTCAGATTGAAATAAGAAAATTCACCGGAAAGGGTGAAAGCCACAGATCTGTCCATTCACCCCGGCAGTCATTACGTTTTTTTAATTTTCCACATTTTCATATGCAAGACTATCTGCAAAAAACACATTCGCCGGTATCTCATTTGCCCCTATTCCAGTATTGGTAATAATTATTCGGGATAAATTTCGCTTTTCTACAATTTTTTTCAGATTCGGAGGCAGATATGACTGATACCAGAAACGGTCAGCATCCCTTAAATTTTGGAACTGCCTTTTTAACACTTTATATAGGGTGAGTCCGACAGATGATCCGACTATGTGATCTTCTGCAAGCAATACAGGCCAGAGATCCATATCATCAATGGAAGAATATGCCTGGGCAAGCCGCGAACGACAAAGCGGATCCGATGAAATAGTATTTAAATTCGTAACCGGGTCTAAATCTATCGATTTTCGGAATTGATTGAATGATGCTAAACCGTTATCCCTTCCCCGCTGTATATTGATAGCTGCCAGATCCATCCTGTAATGAGCAGTAGAACCAGATAAATAGTCCCGCAGGTCATCCACTATAAATATATCAATGCGTTCTGCTTTCTGATATGCCAGACCCCTTAGAACAGGATCAATATTCCCTTCATCTGTAAGAGCGGATATGTTAAAAAAAGAGTTTCTCAGGAGTAGATTACCCTGAGGAATTATCTCCAGGTTTGAGTTCAACCGGCATATTTGTTTGTTAATCATAGAATGAAAAGCCAGTAAAGCAGCTGTAGCAAATTCGTTTGACAGCGTAGGATTTACCTCAGGCTTATACCCAGAGTAAGCAGGTAAGGGATTTGGACCAAGAAGTGCGGGCAGAAATTCATTATAGGTAATAGCCTGGATTTCTGCGATTACCAACGCCCGGGCTTGCTGATAAATGTGATAATCACTCATTCCGGGTCTGACCGATTGAATGATATTACACCAGAAATTGTGTTCTCTTACAAAAAGAGTGTGAAGAGCTGTCAGAACAGTATTCTCATTTACTCTGGGATCGCCGGCTAAAAACAGCTCAGGTCCTAAACCTCCGGAATTCTCGAATCCGAATGTATTAAATGGAAGGAGATTTTCATTACTGGTTCGCAGTCGCCCAGTACCATCATTGAGCCTCAGGGCATTAGCCCGTAATGAATCAGAACCGTAAATCATAGATCCATCTATAAAAGATGTAGCCCGGTTTATCTGTTGACGTTTTCCATTGAAATGATTCACATATTCTGATCTTGTAAATGGAATAACCTGGTTACCTTTCCTTTCCGGATCAAACAACGGATCACCTTGTGGAATATTGATGTTGAATGTCTCTTCTGAAATAGCAGGCAGAGTCAGAACCATATCATGTTCGATAAACTGACCCCAGGCCCATAAGAATGATGATTGGTTGTAGTCGATAGGTACAGTCGTATCGCCCTGTTTCATAAGAGTGCTGGTAATGGCTCTGGGACTTTGACGTGAGGAGCCTCCGGGTGCACTCTTTCCATCAGCATATTCCGCCGGACTGATTCTTTGAAAATAGATACCAGCTGCACCCCAGGCCCGGTGAAAGCGATTGTTGTTCATACCTGAAAAAGAACGGTATTCAGAAGGAAACCGGGTACTATCTTTACTCTCCATTGAAGATTGAGATGAGAAGGCTATAATTGATATTAGTAGTAAAGGAATCATAGACGCCTCCTGAACTTGTTTTGGGCGGTAATGAACAATCAGGTTTTTTCATCCTGTGCTGCTCTATTGAGAGCTGTAAGATGGGGGTGGGTGGTGCAGCTCTATTGCAGAAAAGGGCAATAAACATGCCACCATTCAATTAGTGAGAAATGAAGAAGGCCCTTATATTAATAAGGGCCCCTGAAGACATGAACTCGTTCACTCATATTTACACAAGCTAATCGGTATTTGCACATAGAAAACCTAAGACAAACACCAGTGAAGCATTCCAGTTGATAGCTGTTTCATTACAGGCATAAGCTGCCATCCTGTCAACATATGCTTTTGCCGGTTGTTTAAAAGGATAATGTACACCAGGTTCACCTGAAATCTCATCCTGACGGTCTCCGTTGGGACCTCCGACCAAAAAGCCTGGGAACGGTAACTCGACATCATCAGACGCCATGATCCTGTGATGCGGCTGCATCGGTGATTTCCTTCCAAAGCCAGTAACAAAACTGGTACCTATTGCATTTTTTCCGAAAATATAATCAACAGTTTCAATCACCGACTCCAGATATTTATTCTGGTGTGTCAAATAATAAGCATAACATAATACGATTGCGTGATTTAAAAAAGCGGAATTAGATCCCCAGATAAAATCCTGAAGCGGAATCCGGCAGGGAATGGAATCAATATTTCTCACCAGACGATCCGCAAAACTAATGATAGAGCGGCTTCCCTCGGAGATAAACGGATACTTGTCAACAGAACAGTGCTTTATCAATGTATACCACCCCAAGTTGGAAACACTTGACCATGAAGCGGCATTTTTGACCAAATAAGATGCTGCATTCTGCTCAACATAGTTTTTAAAACCGCCTTTACCAGTAGTAACCAGCAGTTCGCAGGCTGCCCAGAAAAATTCATCTCCCAATTTGCTGTCCTCATATGCTCCGGTACCACCAGTCTCATTGGGTTCACGAATATAGGGATTGGCAGTAGCCCATTTCCAGGCAGCAACAGAACGTTTCAGGCAATCCTTGCTGAAATTCTTATCGTCTTTATATATCCGCGCAGCCATAGCCATAACAGCCGCGAAATTGAGTGTTGACGTAGTAGATTTACCTATCACATATCTGGAGCTTTTAGTCGCTTCAGGCATGGAAAACCCATCCCATTGAAGTGGACCGACCTTGAAAAAAACTCCACCATCCAAATCCTGCATTTTTTTCATCCACTGGAGTTCATACCGGATTTCATCCAGTAAATCACTTTTTCCGTTCTTTGATTCAGGAATATTCAGATTATCATCGATTAATTGTGGATACAGTTCAAAAAGAGAGAGCATGGTACCGGTGGAAATGCCCGCATTAACCACATATTTACCATAATCGCCAGCATCCATCCAACCGCCCCGAACATCGATCAAACCATTTTTCCCTGTACTGGTATGCAGTGAACATTCTGTATCAGTGATTCCGCTTTTGCGTGCCCATTCACCTGCATGCTCTTTTTTCAGCTCTATCGACATTCGCTGATAATAGAATGCTTTTACAGCTGCACGTAAAGCCTCCGTATACAAATCATCTTTGATGAAAACATCCTCTTTCTCACCAGTCTCCTGAATGAGAATCTGATATCTTCCTGGTTTTGTAATACCAGTAAAATCTCCGATTTTAATGTACTCCCCAGCTGCAGGCCAGAACCCCGCAGGATAAAATTTGCCGCTTTGCACCAGTGCCCCCTGCTCATCGATTATTGCAAAATCATTAACCGATGAATCGGTTACCATAAATCTTTTCAAAGCTTTTGAGTAATAACCAACCTGATTTAACCTTAACGATTCTGATTTGGATGCAACGGGAATGTAAGTATTTGTAAGTCTGACATTATCCAGCATTATTGTACCCTTTTTACCGAAAACTCCTGGCCTGAAATCATAGGAATGAATTCTGTTCATGTCCATTTTACGGTTGATCTGCACATCATGGGGCTGCCAATATTCAAACATTCTAAATTCAGAAAAGGGAACAGTTATCTCCTGCCATCCCTTTACTGCCTCAAAATGAGCAAACCAGGCTTCATTGCTACCATCAACAATCATTATCATACAGGTCTGCACAGTCTCACTGGAATAGAAATTAAATTTCAAGGCGTTGTGGTCAGACCAGTCCGATTTAAATGTATCTTCGGGGTTGATAATATTAGTAGACGAACCCCATAAATGGATTCTGTAATCAATTTTTATCGCTTTACTGTTATTGTCCGGATTGAGTCCGGAAGAAACTTTAATATCGGAATAAGGACAAAATCGTGAGATCCATCTGGCGGTATCCTGCACCATCTCAAAATCATCTATCAACACATCTGGTGCATTGGATTTAAACTCCTTCCAGTATCTGGACATATTGAAAACATCCATTTTTTTTACCAGCTTGATATCAGACAAGTAGAGACGTACCGGAATTTTACCGTCACGACTGATTGTACGATTGGCCAGTTTTTCAGTGGATATCCTCACTTCCGTCAATTTTGACCAGTCCATGTAACCAAGATCTTCGCTATGCGCCTCGGTATTCCACCATTTTCCGGCATTACCGAAATCAGAGAAAGGAATCTGCACTGTCTGCCATTCTTTGCTGACTTTGACGTAAAGACGACTAGGCAACCTGGTCTGTACCTTCATGTCCATACCATCGGATTCGTCATCGAGTAAACCAATTACAAAAAGCTCAT
This sequence comes from Fibrobacterota bacterium, assembly GCA_023436145.1. Classification (GTDB taxonomy): domain Bacteria; phylum Fibrobacterota; class Chitinivibrionia; order Chitinivibrionales; family Chitinispirillaceae; genus JAAYPC01. The sequence goes on from JAEZKP010000031.1 coordinate 92,265, forward strand.
CACCGAAATTCCCCTTTACCTTAAATTCCAGTCCACCAGATTCTCTGTATGCAGTAATGTCAATCGGATTTTTCTGAACTTTGTAAAGAGTAACCCCACTCCATTCTGCATCATCAAAAAAACAGGTAAAGACTGGTAACCTACTGCTGTCCAAGGCATCCCTGACACTGAAATCGGTAAAGCCACCGTAATTATAAACGGATATCCTCTCTGCCATTCCCTTTCTAAAGAAGGAGAATATCAAATTGGCAGTATCTTCATCAGAAATCAAGGGACCACTGGTGTTATCCGGGAGAAGTTTCCAAGACAATGAATCTGGCCGGGCTAATTGTGCTGCAGTAGTTATAATTTGAATATCATCAATAAAAACGGTGGCGATCCGATCCACTGAGCGCCCAATATTTTGCTCCTTTAAAGCCGAAAATTTAACACTGCAGATCCTGCCCCAGTCTATTCTGGCGTATTCACCACCCTTCAGCTCAGTAAACCATTTCTCCCCCTCATCCGAAAAAGCACCAAGCGGTACCACCACCTGCTGCCATTTATCTGTAATTTTAAAGAAATTCGTGCTTCTAACTCTGACTTCGCACTTATTATTTCCTTCAGTACCATAATCCATTAAACTGATAAATATTTCTTCTTTACCCTGCAACCCTTTGATGTAGAATTGCAGAGCCCCAGTCTTTCTGATTGGTTTTACGTCAAGAAGTTCACTTTTACTGAGACCAATTTCGGCTCCGGGATAATCCTTGTCATCCAGCTCCAGTTTGATTACATTGCCTCTTTTCCTATCATCATCACTGATAACAGAAATTGCCGATCTTCCATTAAATGCGCAGGCATACCCACCATCCGGGTATGACTCCGAAAACCAATTAGTAAATACTGTTCCATCTTGAACTCCAAAAGAAGAGTTCAGTAAAAGTGCCACTGCTAAGCCCGCTATTTTCCTGCTTTCAGAGCAACTCCGTACCATTTCATCTCCTTTATTAATAGAAACACTGATTCTGAAGACCAGCTAAATTAAAAACAAGCTATTCACTTACTTGTAAAATAGAGATGGAAGCAGGACATTTCATGCGAAGCTTTCAACCTTTTTAAAAACCGGGAAAAAAGCTATAAATATTAAAAAAAGGAGAAAAAATGAATAAAAGAGGAGTTTTTTATTTAATTAACCAGTTAATGTACATTTTCCATTTGTTATTATAAACAATGAAAATGTAAAAAACTAATAGCAGAAATGTTTTAAGGTGAAGTTTTTGGTTTCGAGAGACTGCTATAGCTCTCATGTTCATCACTCTCAGAGAGTTCCTGTCGAAAAGTGTTTGGAGACACAGATGTGATCTCTTTAAAGGTTCTACAGAAATGTGTAAGATTTGTATAGCCAACCCGATAGGCAATCTGAGAAATCTGCAGTTTAGTTTCCTGCAATAGACGTTTGGCTTCGGCAATGCGTATTGTATTAAGGTATTGCCTGAAAGTAAGATTGTAGTTGTTTTTAATAATAGCAGAAATTTTAATAGAGGAGATACCGATCTCATCACTCATCCGGGAAAGAGATAATGTCTGGTTGGAGAAATTATTACCCAGATACTCAAGAACTTTCCTTTCTTCATCAACAGCATCATTTTCGATATTCAATTTCTGATAAGGGATAGCCAGGGGGTTTTTTTTAGCCTTCAGCAGAGTATAAAGCCAAATTCCAACACCATAACAAAGATAATAGAAAAGCAATAAGGTAATCAGAGAAAAAACCATGGAAAGCGAACCTGCTTTATAAAAACGGAGCTCTTTCAGTGCCACCGCTCTGTGGTACCCAAATGCATCAGAGCCATCCTGTATTGAAATCATTCCCAGCTTGGAATAGTCAGGCTCACTCAAAGCCGCTTCATTTATCTTATATTGATTAAACCACCATAATGGAGTTACAAATTCTTTAAGAGGGATAGAAAATTTCCTTTGCTTCTCTTTAATTGGCAGCTCTTTGGAAAAGTACCTCCAGGTCATCCGATCCTCTAGTCTGGAGAAGCCATCTGTAAACAGCTGCAGAATAATTACCACAAACTCCTCAGTGGTACCATGATCAAAAGAGATAGACAAGTGATCATAGCCACTGATATCGAGGAACGGTTTGGGGGGATGGACAATCCATTGAAACCCGGCATACCGTGAAGCATTCATTCTGCCAATGGTGTACTCAATAAAAATTCTGGAACTGTCTACAGTGAATTCATTAATAGCAGTGTTCCCTTCTACTGAAGGGTGAATGGTATCAGTGTAACTGGTAAGCTCCATTGCCGGATTGCCAGGGAAAATGACCAGGTCCTTTTTAAAGCAAAATGGGATAACTAAACCGATAATTAGTGCCGGCAAAAGGAGATGTAACCATTTGTGAGATAAAATTTTTTTTAGCATGGTTCATATAAAATACATCTTCAACAAAGTAAAAGATATGGATGTATTTTTTTCTGTTTGATTTTTTCCAAATCAGAATACTGATAGTAACAATATAGCTCTGATTATATTCTTTAATAATAAATCGCACCCTCACACTTCGCAGTAATCTGCTGCAAGAACTCCCAAAACATATCCAGAAAACTGATATAACCTCGGATATGGACGAGTCAATCTAAAAGAGTCATCTTCTTTGAATTAAATATAATGCTGGTGATTATCGAAATGAAAATCTGCTGATTTCAATAATTCGAGTAGAGATTTAATCCAATTCTATCGCTTCCATGGGGCATATGGCAGAAGCCTGTTTGCAATCATCTTCAAAAACTACTGAAAGGATATCTGAATGAATAGTGATTTTACCCCGCTTATCAAATTTAAAAATATCTGGACATAAACTTACACAAACTCCACATCCGTTACGACTGTCATAATTTAACTGTATTTTCATAACAGAACTAATAGGGGATAAGCAACAGACACTAAATTGTTATATATTTATATTTTAACCTATTACAGAAAAAAATATCTGAATTCAAAAACAGAATCGATCTGGCTTTGGGAACCTGACCTTTTAATTCTGTGATATTTAAACTTGATCAGTGAAACTGCAAAAAATGCTCAATAATTCTCAATCATTTGAACTGAAAATCAAAATCTCTGGCGAAGCAGGTGATGGAATCCTGACCACTGGTGATATATTAATGGCTGCTGCAGCCAATCTGGGGTATTACACTTCAGTATTCAAGAGTTTTCCATCAAATATCCGCGGTGGCTATTCTCAGGCACTGGTTACCATTTCTGAGCAGGAGATTATCTGCCCTATTTCTCAATTTGACATTGTTCTTCTAACAAGTGAAACTGCTTTGAACTATGAGCAGCCACCCCCTGAAAAAACTTCCTATCTGCTGGTAGAATCCTTATTACTGGAACAAAATCAATCTCTTTCGAAAATCGATCAATGGAAACAATCCGGACATAAGGTACTGATAACTCATATTAATAAAGCTGCCCGTAACATTTCCAGCAACAATTCAATAAGATCAACTGTCACTCTGGGGTATCTTTGCACACTCTTAAACCTTCCAGCCAAGCTAATCAGAGATTTAATTACAAAACGTTTCCAGAAAAAAGGAAAAGAAATAGTAGAGAAAAATGTGTTAGCGTTTGAAGAAGGGATTTCAAATGCCCGAAAGGATATTGAGCCTCTTAAGTACTTCATTTCTCCCCAAAAAACCAATGATAAAGAGAGGATCATTGTTGACGGTAATCAGGCAATCAGCCTGGGAGCTCTCATTAGTGGTGCAAAGTTTTACGCATCCTACCCCATTACACCAGCCACATCAATAGGCGATACACTTTCTCACTATTTACTTAGTAATAACGGATTCGCCTATCAGGCAGAAGACGAGATATCTGCAATTGGAGCTGCAATAGGTGCATCTTTCAATGGATTTAAAGCTTTTACAGCTACCTCCGGTCCCGGCCTCTCTTTAATTCAGGAATTTATTGGATATGCATCAATGATCGAATTGCCCATTGTAATCATCGATGTTCAACGTGCAGGCCCTTCAACCGGAATGTCCACCAAACATTCTCAAGATGATCTGTACGCCGCCATCTTCGGTGGTCATGGAGAGGGACAGAGAATAGTAATCGCACCAAACGGAGTACAGGATTGCCTCTTTACGACCGTAGAAGCATTCAATCTTTCTGAACGCTACCAATGTCCTGTAATTCTTTTGAGTGATGCCTCTACAGGCATGATTAAACAGACTATTAATCGCCCGGAACCTGAATCAATAGTAAAAATTGACAGACCTGTGTTACATGAGTGGGATAAAAACATTGCATTTTCAAGGTATGGAGATCATGCTGGCAATTCAAATCCAATCCCAATCCCCGGGGTTTCTCCTGTGTCCTACCGGGTTACAGGTATTGAACATGATGAGGAGAGCTTCCCCACTACCAACCCGGCGGTAAGAAACAGACAAATGAAACGCAGAGCAGAAAAACTTCGTGATATAGAGCTGGAAAATCCGGGCCTGATGGAATGGGATTTGGAATCCGGGGATTTTTACCGGGCGGATTTTTCACTCATAGCCTGGGGACTTACCGCTACTGTTGCCCATAAAGCTATTATCTGCATGCGCCAGGAAGGTATCCGGATAGCCGCTCTATACCCTAAACTGTTATTTCCAGTAGTGACTGAAAGCATAGAGAGACTTCTTGAATATAGTGATCACTTATATATTCCAGAAGCAAATTTCAGCGGTCAGTTCAGTCATATCATCAGGATGTATACAGATGCCAAACCACACCCTATAACCCATTCCCGTGGAGATCCTTTCACACCAGAGGAAATTGTCGATTACATAACCCGGAGGTTGAACCTTGAACTCTCAGTATCACCCTGAAGATTACAAATGCAGCATTCAACCCAGCTGGTGCCCCGGTTGTTCAGTTTTCGGGATAATGTCAGCACTGACCCGGGTACTTTCACAAAAGCAGATCGATCCTTTGCGCATGAATATTATCTCCGGTATCGGTTGCTCTTCAAGAATGCCGCTTTACTTTCAGACATTCGGAATGCACACCCTTCATGGAAGAGCAATTCCTGTTGCGGTAGGCTCGAGGCTTTCCAAACCCGACATTAAAGTGCTGGTTATAGGAGGTGATGGGGATCTTTTTTCCATAGGAACTGCTCATTTTGTCCATGCTGCCCGCAAAAATTTCAATATAACAGTCATCTGCCTTGACAACAGAATCTATGCAATGACTAAAAATCAAGCATCCCCAACCTCCGTTATTGGATATCAGGGTACCCTTACTCCATATGGAAAACTCAGCTCAGTGTTAAATGTGGTGGAATTTTCCATTTCCTGCGGAGCTACATTCGTTGCCAGAGCCCATTGCAATCACCTTGACCATGCACAGGAAATGATTTCCAGGGCAATGGATCATAATGGCTTCTCTCTGGTGCATATTCTTGCACCTTGTAAAACATTTAACAAAGAAGCATATTTGTCTGAAAAACTGGAACGCATAACCGATATCAACAGAGACTCAGACCATGACCCCACCGATAGAGCAGCAGCTATGGCCATTGCAGCAAATTCCAACCATTATGATGATGATGAAAACATTAAGATTCCAGTCGGTATCTACTGGAAACATGACGCCATCACTTTTGAAGAGCAGGTTGCCAGGGTCAGTGATGAATACAAACCCTCAGATATCCATTCCATTCTGAATGAATTGCGTATCTGAAGCAGTTAAAATTGATCTTTTAATCGATTCTGGCGATTGCATATGTTTTATTCTTAAAAAGCACCGGTAATGCAGCATTAAACTTTTCGTTTTCAAAAACCACATATTTTATTGCTTCAGTTCTGGCAATCTCCAGTGCCTTTTCGTGATATAACCTGGGAAAATTTGACTTATCAGTTGAGATTTCGATTCCAAATTTCTGCATCCTCTCCCACCACCGGAAAACCGTTGCTTCACAATAATTATGAGGGGCACCATCTTTCCATGTACCATATATGGGATGTGACGAATGACCGCGAAATCCTTCAAGATAGATTGGTGTCATAATCATTTCTTCTGATGGTATGTTGTTGCGTACCCAGGCAGCAATTTCGGTATAATCAGAAGCAGTTAAATCAAACAGAACTCCTGTTTGAGAATATCGCTTTTGAAGCATAAAAGCGGTGGCGGTAACTGAAAAGAATAAAAATACTGTTATCAACACATTTCCATCCAAGAAACCTATCCATTTACTTAAAACAGGTTTTTTCATTCGGGCACTAAAAAAGAGTGCTGCAGGGATCAAAATCAACAGCACCGTCAGTATTATGGGAACGGTCGATTTAATGTTTTTCTCAACCAAAGGATATACAGTGATAAACAGTGCAACTGCAAACCAGATTGCATCCTGCACCGATATGGAAGAAAATCTTATCCTGACGACTCTATTTGCAATAAACATAATCATTATGACAAATACAAGATAAGTGGTACGCCCTAACTGTAATTGTAAAAGCATTTTGGAAGAAACCATCTCTCCAGCTGCCATCATCAGTACAGATATTACCGGGGCAATAACCACCGGAAGTACATTCATGAACGCCTGATGCCGTCTGAAAGAAACGATAACAGCCAGAGCTGCAATCAGATGTACAAAACGATCAGAGACCCATTGGGAAATGAAAAATGAGTGAGCCATCCTTCTTTGTACTATCTCTAACCATAAACTGAAATCAAATACTGTACTGTTTTTTTCCACCAGGTGATGCAGATATGGTAAGATCGCCGGAGATGCTACAACCACCATAGCAACTCCTCCCATAAGAATATTTTTGATATGAACACTTTTCCACTGCAGCACAACAAGTACAGCATATGTTAATCCCAAAGTAACAGCAGTAAATGGATGAAAAAGAAACATCAGGCCACAAAGACAACCACCGGCAATCCATCTTTTTCTATTCCATAACACAACTGTCATCAGAAAAACACCGAATGCCATAGCTCCTGGCTGAAAATATTTATAAGGGTTAAGCCCGTATCGCCCCATTGCAGCAGAAGATTTTGAGATAGACATCATTGCTAAAAGCAAATATACACCTTTATCAAAACCGAAAAATTCTCTGTAAAAAAGAACCAGTCCGGTCATAATAACCATTATCTGAATGAAAAACGCCACAAGGAAAAGTGTTTCTCCCGGCAGAAGATGCAAAAGTGCTCCCATCGCTTTCCAAATATAAACAGGATGAACTCCAACTGTCTCCATCAGCAGATCACCCTTAAATAGAGAATCATCAAATTCGTGATATACAAAAGGTAAATAGGTATCCAGATCTCCGGTACCCAGTCTATAACCCTGAAAAGCTGCGATAATAAAAAAGAGGGTATATAATGCAAAGCGCTTAATAACAGCGGTCCTGTTTTCAGAACTCAGCCACCCGTTCATTTTCTTTTTGGCCATCTTTTTTCAGATTCCTTGTGCTTTCTATAATATTGTGCTTTTTATGCTGGAAAACCCAGAAATGACTTGTCAGATAATTTACTACAGAACCAACAGCAATTCCAATAAGATTAGAAATTACATAAGGAACATTAAAGAGTTCTGTAAGCAATATCAAGAAACCATAATTTATAAGAAAGGCAGTAAAAATACATGAGAGATGAAATTTGAATAATCGATGAAGAAGACTTTTGGAACTGGATACCCGGTGATCCCTCCATGTCCAGATTGAATTCCATAGAAAATTGTTCAGTATGGATATTTCAATTGCTGTTATGGCTGAGAACCGATAATCGATCCGGACTATCTCTGTTAGAAAACTCAAAATACCACTGTTTACTATAACTCCGGATAAACCGACAGTGCCGAACTTGATTATTCTGTATAATTTTTGAATTTTAATCATCACCCGAAAATACTATCACAATCTGATTAAGTTTAGTACTGAATATAGTTACTGAGCCTCAATAAGCAACTAAATGAAAAGGAGCACTTCTCATCAGAAACAATGTGCAGGAAATTTATAATAAGGCTTTCATTTCCATAATTACAGTATGCATACCTTTTTCAAAAGTGGTTTTACCCGGTAACCTGTTCATTTCACCCCGGTAGGAACCACTTAAAGAGAAGTGCTTTCCAATCTGGAAATTTGCGGCAATTGACACGACATGAGATAACCCGGCAGAAATTCCTCGAGCCATACGGTAATCCAGTTCTCCTGGTATAGGAACAAAAGACAGCATGTATGATGCTTCTGCAAACCCCTGCTCAAAAGGCTGCCACTGAAAACCGGGATTAAGTTGAATGTAAAAGCTGCTGTCTGGTTTTACCGGTTTATCTTTGGAACGAGGGTCGTCTTTGCGAGCCCAGCCAATACACTGTTGAATATAAATATCAAACTTGTTGGCCAGATTTAACTTCTGCTCTAACAATGTATTGAAATCACGAACATAAAAGTCCTGTATCAGACTATCATCATGAAAAACATAACAGAACCGGGATTCATCGCTGAAAGTCAGTTTTCCATGTTTTACCTGGATATTAAATCCAGATTCAATCGAGTTTTCCTGGTATGATCTTATTTTTCGCAAAGAGAACAAACCGAATAAGTCCCCACTTAGCTTTTCCCACTGCTCTGGCATCCACCGGATCTCCTGACGATAAGATAAGTCCGCATAATTCACCTGTTTGGTAGCAAAGGGATTGCTGATTTCCTCCAAAGATAACCATCCAGGAATCCAGGTCTTCCAACCCTTTATTCTTGAATCCACATGCTCATCAAAAAGAAGTGTTCCATGCCAGTTAAGATCATTTAAGATACCCCGAATTTTTTCTTTTGGAATCAAAGACCAGGCCAGATCCAACCTCTTTTTCCTTACCAATGCATCGGTGGAATCGTATACTTCCCTTTGCTGCATGAAATAATCTCCAAAAGGGCTTGGTACATACTCCTTAAGAGAATCATTATAAATATGGGTACCATGTCCTTTTATGGTAAGAACAGGGACTTGAACAAAGGAAGACATTTTTTCCGAACTTAACCGGTAATGCTGAGTTGAGCTGAATCCTGATTTAAGCGGATTAGTTTCACTAGTCATTTCAATAAGAAAGTTGGTAGAAGAAATCCGGTTTTTTTCATTCTGAATCGCAGTCCTACTGGTAAAAAAGCTGCTCAATCCGTTCACCTTCCACCACGGCAGCAATTCTTTGTCAATAGACTGCTCCCAGCTGAATGCCCAGCCAGTATCATTTGCTTCAAAAATGGTGGTTCTGCCAGTCCGGAATTGCCTGAAATCGAGTGACTGCTTTAGTTGCCATGGTAAATAGTCATACTGCAGTACTGCAGATATAGTTCCAAAACCGCTTTTTAGAGAATCTGTCCGCCATTCATCTTTGTAAGATAATTCTATATTGTGTTTCTCCTGCTGAAATATGAGCCGGGCAGTACCCTTTCGATTCATCCCTTTCCGGCTTTGCTCATGATGGCGAAAAAAAGCACCATTATAGTCCAGTAACAACTTTTTTAATGGCTGAACCCTTGAATACCAGGTAAATTTATCGGTAGTTTTGTTTGAGTCGACCCGGTTCTGCCCATACCCAAATTCAGCGGAAATGTTTTTTAGAGGTGTTATTCCAAAGGTACTCTGCCAGAATTGCCTTTCAACCACAGACTCATTGAATGTGCTATCATCCCAAAGGCTATACTTGTCATAAGCATCAAACAGTTCAACGTCAAAATGACGAGATGAATAGTTATAATCAGCTGAAAGCCACACAGATCTTTTATCAAACCGTTTTTCACCTGCCAGCATCGATCCCCGGATGGCAGAAGCCCTGTTATTATGATCATCCAAAGAGGAGAAGAGGTTTTTATCGAAATCCTGGCCAGCTGCGTTGATTTTCATTTTAAGCAAATTCAGCTGAAGATTACCTGCAATCTCACCTACTGTCAGACGCTTGGGGGTTGAAAGCGGAGTAAGCGGTATATAGTCACCAGCGCTTTCACCAACATATTTATAGACCAGATGTTCAGTGATTGTGATATCTCTTATATAGCTTCCCTTGTTTTTTCCGGCATAGGTGAAATAAACCCGAAAACGCCCCTGTCTTTGCTGAGGAAAAGCAGGATCAAATGGTTTATAAACAAAGACTGTTTTTCCCAATGAATCAATTTTCTGATACAACGGTTCATAACGGGAAACCTCTGGCACATCATTTTCATGTACGGCCCGATGATTGAATCCAAAAACCGGTTTATCACCCGCTTTGTGTAGTTCAGCCAAATCAGAACTGTCAAAGGAGATATCAATGAGACGGTTCTTATTATCTGCTTCCGACCATAAAACACCCTGCAAAGAAAAGGTAGAATCACGGGTGGAAAATCCTGCGGTTGTACCCAACATTGATCTCTGAAAATCAAAGAGTTTATACTCATATTCAGCGATTATCAGATCCTCATCTCTTATGAGGGTTCTGGGATTGAAAGTTATCGAGCCTAGTTCATAATCTACCGTAAAATCTTTGTCTTCCCCTTCCTCCAGGTTTTTTCCATTAATTTTGAGTTTTACAGTACCAGCAATGGGAATAATTAAGCCCTGTTCTCCTTTTCCTGAGAAACTGTATGGACCCTGCAAACCGTTTTTACCATGCCAGGTTTCCCTGGTAAAATTACCACCGGAAAGTGCACCAAAAGCGCCTATAGAAAAGAGACCCGGATGCCAGGACACAGATAATCCTTTTATCTTTTTCTGACCCGACAGAATTCCATCCATAGGCCAGTTGAGAAATTGATCACCAGCAAGGATATCGAATTTTGGGTCAGAAAGGGTTACGTAAATCATATCAAATTCACTGATTTCGCGGGTAGCCCCATCAAGAGTGGACCCCTGATCACTGAAATGGGCTTTGAGTTGGGTACCAGGTCTAAGTTCTCCTCCGATCTGTACATCCAATCCCTGTTCCAGGCTGATTTGGCCCAGGTTTCCAGCTGCTACAGATATGCTTTTATAGCCTGAAACGCTTAGATTCTCACCCTGATTCAATATAGAAACAGCCCTTTTCTGTTCAGTCTCTGTTTTTAGAGTATCTTTGATCCTTAAACCGATTTTAGGATAAAGAGAATAGATTTTAGGAAGGCCGTAAAACATAGTGGTATAATGGAATTGCATCGCTTTTCCACTATCAATCTGCTCAGAAAAAAGAATCCCATTGTTATCTGCGATATAGATCCAGGGGGGAACAGTAGAGCTGTCTGCAAATTTTATAACTATACTTTGAGTATCCACAAAGGAAGAACCCAGAATATAGGGCCCCGGCCCTCCATCACCGAAAATCGTGGTATCAATATTTTCCGCGCGGGGAAAGTAAAAAATAAGAAATATAAGCAGAAATTTAAAGTAGCGAATAAAGAGATTCCTCTATTTTAAAACAGCCGTTCTTTATTAGGAAATATAGCTTCTGGCAGTCTGGTATGAAGATAAAGCAGCAATTCTGCAACACTGAATTTTTGGATCAGATGGGTCAAGCTCATCTGCATAAGTTAAGCAGGAACAATGATTGCTCACACTATTTGCAAAAGGGGAGCGGTTTGTTTTTGGCAGAACTGATCATAATCTTTATTCTAATACTGTTAAATGGTTTTTTTTCCATGTCTGAAATTGCCATAATTTCTGCACGGAAACCTTTCCTTGCTCAAAAATCAAAACAGGGAAACAAAGGTGCAAAAACCGCCATAGAACTCTCAAATTCCCCCAACCGCTTTCTTTCCACCATACAAGTGGGAATCACTACAATCGGGATACTTATGGGAGCCTTTGGCGGAGCTACAATTGCCAATCTCCTCGAAATGCAATTCCTGAAAATCGATTCACTTGCACCCTATGCGGAAGCCGTCGCTTTGGCAAGTGTAGTAATTCTAACCAGCTATCTGACTCTTATTTTAGGTGAACTTGTTCCCAAACGACTCGCCCTGAACAACCCGGAAAGTATTTCCATATTCATCTCACGCCCCATGAACATCCTTTCTGTTATAGCAACACCCTTTATAAAAGCGCTTAGTATCTCCACCGACGCAGTTCTTTTTATCCTGGGCAAGAAATCCCCCGTTACTCCCTCTATTACCGAAGAGGAGATTTCGCATGCTATTGAATTAGGCACCAAAGCCGGTATAGTAGAACCCGATGAGCAACGGATGATTAAAAGAGTATTTGAGTTAGGTGATCGCCAGGCACATTCGATTATGACACCCCGTACAGATGTTATCTGGCTAGATATCGCTGAAAGTTTTGATGAAAACCTGAAAACGGTCCTGGATTACCCTTATTCGCGTTATCCGGTTATCAATGAAGATCCCGATAACATAATTGGTATTGTCAATGCCAGGGATATTTTGCATGCCACAACATTACCAGGACAGGAATTTTCTCTCAGGCAGCACATTAATACCGCTCTTTTTATAGCAGAACATATGACTGTACTAAAAGTACTGGATGCATTCAGACAGCACCCTCCCCACTTTGCCATCGTCATCGATGAATACGGCGGATTTTCCGGTATCATCACCCCTTACGATATCCTGCAAGCAGTTGTCGGCGAACTGCCAGTAAAATCGGAAATCAACGTTCCGGCTATACATAAAGGTATTGATGGTTACTGGATTATCGATGGAACTTTACCTGTGCAGGAATTCAAAGTCTATTTCGATATAGATGAGATGCCCGACGAACAGCGCTATGGAACCATCTCCGGCTTTGTGATGCTTATGTTAGGCCATGTCCCAAAAACCGGAGATTTTTTTGTATGGAACGGTTATGAATTCAAGGTCACAGAGATGAAAAATCACCGGGTGAATAAACTTCAATTACACTCAATAAACAAAGCGGAATGAAATAGGCTAAGTTCCCAAGGTTATACCTGTATTCCCAGCTCTTTAAGTTTCCTTGACAGATTCGATTGCGCAAGCCCTATCGTGCGTGCTGTCGCCGTAATATTTCCCTGGTGCTCCTCCAGGGCTCTTTTGAGAAACTGTTTCTCAAATTCGATTTTTGCCATACGAAAATCAGAGGTTTGTCTGATTGTACCCCCCACCGACTCTCTTATGTCTATTCCTGAACTCCCGGTATGCTGCTGATCAATATCTGATACATCAATTTCGGTTGAGTCCGTGTATACCGCCAGTCTGGCTATCAGATGTTTGAGCTCCCGTACATTTCCCGGGTATTGTAACTCGGAGAGGTGCCGAAGTGCTGGTTCGGTAAATTTTTTCTGGATACCAAGTTCTACACAAATATTTTGAAGAAAATGGCGGGCAAGCGGTATTACATCATCAACTCTTTGAGCCAGCCCTGGAACATTAAGGACAAAAGCACTTATCCGATACCATAAATCATGGCGGAAAAGCCCCTGCCTGACCAGCGCTTCCAGATCCTTGTGAGTTGCACAAATCAAACGGACATCCACCTTTATGGCAGTGTTGGCACCCAGGCGCATTACCTCTCCGGTTTCTATGACTCTGAGTAACTTGGCTTGCACCTGAAGATCCATATCTGCAATTTCATCCATAAATAACGTTCCACCATTTGCCTGTTCCAGACAGCCAGCTCTTTTCTTTTCTGCACCCGTAAATGCCCCCCGCTCATGACCGAATAACTCATCCTCAGCTAAAGAAACCGGTAGAGATGCTGCATTTGTAACTATGAATGGCCCCCCGGACCTGTTTCCTTCAAAATGAAGATGCCTTGCCAGAAAATCTTTACCAGAACCGGATGGTCCGGTTATAACCACCGGCTCTCTCACATTGGCAAGTCTGGAGGCCCGTTCATATAATTGTCTCATACATTGAGAAACAATCAAAGGACTGGACCCTTGTTCCTTTTGTCTTTTAAGGAGCTCCTTTTTTAAAGCCACACCCTCCAGCGCATTACGTATGCTTGTCCTTACCTGTAAAAGGCGAAGCGGTTTTTCCAGGAAATCATGAGCACCAATTTTAAATGCCTCTTTAGCCAGACTGACCGTTCCAAAACCTGTTATCATAATTACCGGTATATAATGGTTTACGGATTTGACTTTACGAAGCACTTCAATTCCGTTATCCATCCCCAGTTTTATATCCAGAATCAGCAAATCAACACCATTGGTTATCTCTTGCAAAACCTGCTCTTCATTTTCAGCAACAACCACCTGAAACCCATCCTCAAGAAGTATCTCCCGCAGAGATTCCCTTATTTCCTGCTCATCATCAGCAATAAGAATTTTCATATCAGACTTATCCATAATAGTTAATTCCTAAAAAAAATCAATGTTCTTCAACCTGATTTGAAACGGTTTCGTTTGCATTACAGACAATAATCATGGTAACACCATGGTCAAATTGACCACTTGAGCTCTGAAGCTGAATTGACATTCCCATTGATTCCAGCATTCTTTTCACCACTGGCAAGCCCAATCCCGTTCCGCTTTTTTTAGATGTAAAATAAGGAATCCACACCTTCTGAGAAATCTCAGCAGGAATGCCTGGTCCATTATCAATAAAACTAATCTGAATCCTGTCACAAAGCTTCTCAACTATGATACGGATACTGGTCGCACCTGCTTCCATACTGTTCTTCCACAGATTTAAAAACACTCTGTATAAAAGATGGGGGTCAGCATTTATAATGGCATCCCCCTCTATGCTCAAATGAACCGACCCCAGCTCTTTAAACAGGGGTTTACATATTTCCATAACGGATACAGGTACAGACTGCGGCTCAGGTTGTCTGGCAAAACTTCTGAAATCATCAACCAGTTTTTCCAGACTGGCAACCTGAGCACCGATTCGGTTTACAAACTTATTCAACTCCTGGTGATTGATTTCACAACCGCCATCCACTTTTTCCTGAATTCTATCCAGAGTTAATTGAATAGGAGTCAATGGATTTTTTATTTCGTGTGCCATAACTCTGGCAATATCTCTCCAGGCAGTTTCCATCCCCTGAGTGTGAGCACGTTCTCTTAACTTTTGCAATTCCTCCTGCATAATGCTCATTGTTTTTTCCAGTTTACCCAAAGCTCCCGAAGAACCTCCAGGAATAGAAACTATCATTCCTTTTCCAATCTGTTCGGCAGCCATAGCCAACATGCGTAAAGGCCTGGTTAATCTGCGCAGAGCCCAGAAGGCCATGACTAAAAGTGAAAAAAACAGCACAAGAGAAAGGGTTATCATAGCTATGCACTGTTCTTCAACAATGATAGGTATAAGGACCTGCCATTGCCTGTTTCTCTGGATTGCTGAGCCAATAACTGTTTTTATGGAATCATCTTCTGTCAAAAGGAATCTGCGCAGCAACTTTTCCAGATCGGTGTCAATACTTTGCTGCAAAGTACTTTGCAATTTACTTATATATATACTTTGCAATGGAAATGCAAAGGCTATAAGTACCACCGCAGCCAACAGCAGTATACGCCATTCTATTTCAAGTTTTTTCAAAGGGTTCATAAGCTATACCTGGCATTCAGTCTTTGCCACCTTTTCGCCTGGATGCGAATTCAATTTTTTTTTGAGGCTCAAACTGACAGAATATTTTCTGCTGCCCCCAGACACGACTCATATCTACCACCCGGTTAAGCTCTCTGGCAATTCCAGGTAAAATCATTATTTCTATTCTGCAAATACTGGCATTTTTTGTTATGGAAAATTTCCATTTACAAAAATCCCTGAGTGCCAGATGAACCAGCGTATAGTTTTCTGACTTTTTAATCAGATCAGCAGTTGAATCTATGAAGAAATAGGTGAAATTCACCATATCGAAGTTAAGAGTGCGGGTAAACTGCAAAGTATCGGATTTATCAGAAGAACACAAAATGTTGAATCCTAAAGGGATTCCGGCATCAACCAACTGCTCCAGTTGACGGTTCCAGGCAATATCAAATTTACACAGAAACTGGTGGCATTGCGTCTCATTTTTAATAAAGTCAGCATCAATACCTGCCCTGCCGGTTTCCGGTGAGAGCCAATGACTGATAAAAAGGAGTAATCCCAGTAATCCATCACGCATTATTCAGCATTTCCCTTTTTATCCCAGATTACCCAGCACCACTCTCAATCGTATTCCAGGATTTACCGTTGCAAAGCTGTTAACAGAACCTCCAAAACCATTAACAGAAAGCAAAAAGTGTCCGTTAAGGTCAAGACCCAGATGCCACCAGGATAGTAAAGAGATGGTCATTCCGGTGTGCAACTCCAAGCCGAGCTGTTTCGCTTTTGCCTCAGCACCATCGTTAAGGTCCTCATTCCAGGCAGCAAAACCGAACACGTCGGCATCCTGATATGATTTTGTGACTTTGATTGAGCCAGCGCCAATCACACCACCAGTTATAATATTTATCTTATTGTGAAGAAAAACCTTTTCCAGCATTAAACCGCCAAAAGCAGCACGCACCCGGAGAGTCATAAGAGAATCGGTGGGGGTAACGTTGCTTCCGAAAAAGCATTCACCACCCCAACCGCCAAACCCGACCCTGATTCCATGGCCCAACCCGCCATAGAGCCAGGTGCCGTTGACCAGAAGTGGTTGATAGTCATGGTCGGTAAGATCTTGGAAAACGAACTGCTTCAGTTGTGAATCACGTCTGACCAGTTCGTAAACCGGTTTTGTTTTTAAACCCAGAATCATTGGCTGAATAATGATTCCACCTCCGTAGCCTTGAACTCTGGCTTTGGAGATATTATTACCCAATAGGGCCTGAAACCGTCTGAGTTTACTGGTCAGTAATGATCCATCGATGGTATCGAGCTGAAGTTTCTCCTTTTTATCACTCTCCTGATTTGTAAGCTTTTGGCGATCGACGGAGTCATTAACAGTTAAAGCTGTTTCACCGGTAACCATCAGCCCCCCAGCCCCCTCTCCAACAGTGCTATCAGCAGTGTTATTTGCAGAGTGCTGATCAGTTAAGGAATTGCCGATTTCAGCAGTTGAGCTGCTGTCAATCAGTGTATCTGATTCTGCTAAAACGCAATTCACTAAACTGACAACCAATATAACATTAAAATGCACCTGGAATCTCATCTTCTGCTCCTCAAAGACCTGACCTTATACAGATGTTCCGAAAATTACTCTGAGCTTCAGTGCCGGATTTATAGTAAAAAAGCTTCCACTACGGTTACCAAACCCGGATGAAGAATATTGAATCAGTGCAGACATATCCATACCCACGTGTAACCATTTAGTAAAAGAATAGGTAGCCCCACCATGAATATCAAATGCCCAATAAGTGGCAAGTGCAAGCTTGAGGTCGTCTCTGTCCCGAATTGAATTGTAACCAGAGTCTTCATCATAATCATCAAAGTAATTATCATCTATATCTTTGAATACATTATCAGCAGGCATGAATTCAGCCAATGCCATCAGAACACCACCACCAATCATACCGCCGGTGTAAACATTCACATTAGGACGGATCAGGAAACTTTTTTCCACCAGAAACCCTGAGTGCAAGAAGCAAATGTGTAGTTTTATTACAGAATCGAGATAATCTTTTCCGTAAAGACGCTTGGAAACGCTGTCTGCAATCCCAGTCCACTCATCACTGAATACAGGTTTATATCCTCCCCACACTCCCATACCTGCCCGAAACCCGTTACGCTTCTGCCCTGCATATCCGGCTGTACCGAAACTTACAAAAGCATTATTGTCAAAATCAAATTTCCTTCCTTCGAATTCTTTTATGACTTTCTTCACCGGATTAAGATTGAGATGTGTTACTCCCAGATCAAAATATCCGGCACCGGTGATACGGTTAGAATCATCCTCTTTAACTTCTGCAAATGAGTTGAAAAGCAGCCCGACACTGAAGACAACTGATATAATTTTTTTAATCATCTGTACACCTCCTGTTGTATAACAGTAATAATGCAGGAGAATATGCAATTACCATGCCACAAATGAAATTACAGAACCAAGCCGTAATTTCTAATAGATATTTACAGCAGCAAATTTATATATACATAATATATATATATATTTGATATGGACCTATATGATTTTGATATGGGAAAAGTATTGTAAAGATTATCTGGAAGAGAACTGTCAAGGGGATTGGGCATAAAACATGGAGGTATTAACCTCCATGTTTGTTAGTTTCTATTCAAAATGCACTAAATCCGTCATGCCCGAGTTGTTTTATCGGGCATCCATCCTAAAGAATACAGGAAAAAGATGGATTCCAGCTCCAGATCAATTAGCATTCGTTCATTTTGAACAGAAACTAGTTAATCACTGCCTCTTGCAGCACGACTATCAATCTCAGGAGTGGTAAGCATATCATAGAATTTCACATAATCGTCTTTGTCCGGAGAATCCCTGAAAGAGATTGCTACCCTGGGATGCTCATTAAGAACACCTGTTATCATATAAGGAATTATATAACCCCACTCTATTTTCTGAGAGAGCGGTAAATAATACTCCTGAATAAGTTTCAGTACAGGACGCAGTTGATATTTGGGGTTTTGAAGAAAGCTAAGAATCAGCTCAATACAACAGTTTCCCGGTCCTCTGCCAATCCCGAATACTGACCCATCCAGAAAATTTGCACCATCGATTATCGCCTGAACCGTATTGGCGAATGCCAACTGACGGTTATTGTGAGTGTGTATCCCTATTGTTTTTCCGGGAAGTGCTTTTTTGTACTTATTAACCAGAAAAGATACATCCTCACTATACATGGCACCAAAAGAATCAACTACATACACTGCTGGCACTGTAGTCTTGCTTAAATCGTTGAGTCCCTCATCGATTTCTCTCTCAGAATTAGTGGAAACAGCCATGATGTTAAGAGTCGTTTCGTATCCCTTGTCCATAACCATATCGCAAAGGGCAACTCCTCTGGAAATATCTTTCACATAACATGCTACTCGGATCATATGGAAAGGAGAATCCTTCTGAGGAACAATATCTTTCTCTTCAACTCTTCCGATGTCAACCATACAGGAGAGCTTTGATTTGGACTCAATTCCATCTAAAAGCCTTCTCACATCTTCATCAGCACAAAAACGCCATTTGCCATAAACACTGGGGTCAAACTGATCTTTTGAAGCCTTGTAACCGAGTTCGATATAATCGACCCCAGCCTGGCTTAATGCTTTGTAAGTCTCTCTGACAAACTCATCAGAGAATTGCCATCGATTAATTAAACCGCCATCACGAATGGAACAGTCCAGTACTTTTATTTCAGGACGAAACATGAAACCTCCAGTGGTTAGGATAGATTTCAGATAAAATAGATAAAACAATAACTGAAAAGAATAATTCAGTTATAAAGAATGATAAGTTTTTACAATTTAACAGATTTAAATACCCCGCAACTGCGCAAATAAACCGGGAAGAGTTTATTATCATATAAGTATGGTACTTGAGTTGAACATCTAATCCATTGGTTTTATTACAATTAGACTCTATTAAGGTTATCCGGCTGACAAACTGAATATAACCTCAATGATATCAGATTCCGATGATCTTTCCACTAAAAATGATACAGGATGTGCAGGAGTGAATATTTCACCAGCTAGTTTCCTGCAGCCATGGCTACAAGAAAGAATCTGCAAGTACCGGTTTACTATTCCTATTCTCTGTTTTGGACAGGTACAAATTCACGTCTGGTAGGACCGATGTAAATCTGACGCGGCCTGAATATCTTGCCACCATCCTGACTTGTTTCCTTCCACTGCGCAATCCATCCAGGCAGTCTGCCAATCGCAAACATTACCGTGAGCATATTAGTAGGGACACCCATAGCCCTGTATAGAATTCCTGTATAAAAATCCACGTTTGGATAAAGCTTCCTTGAAATAAAGTAATCATCACTAAGTGCGATCTGTTCCAACTGTTTTGCAATATCCAGTAGTGGATCATTAATCTTGAGCGCAGTCAGCAATTGATCACACAATTTTTTGGCAATTTTAGCCCTGGGATCATAATTTTTGTAAACAGAATGACCAAAACCGAATAATCTGAAACTGGTATTTTTACTTTTTGCCATTTCCACATATTTAGCTATATCACCACCATTTTGGTATATAGATTGCAGCATTTCAACGACCGCCTGATTAGCACCACCATGCAGAGATCCCCATAAAGCACAAATTCCTGCAGAAATAGCTGCATAGAGATTACCCCGTGCACTGGCAACCAGACGAACTGCAGTTGTTGAACAGTTTTGCTCATGATCTGCATGCAGAATAAGCAGTTTATCCAAGGTTTTCACCACCATTGGTTCTATTATGTAGGATTTAACTGGTGATGAAAACATCATATTAAGAAAATTAGCGGCATAAGACAGATCAGCTCTAGGGTAAACAACCGGTTGACCACGGGATTTCTTGTAAGAAAAAGCAGCAATAGTTCTGACTTTCGAAATAAGCCGAGCAGCGGTTATATCAAAATTAGGATCGACCTCCATTATATGGGGGTAGAAACTAAATAATGAAGTGACCATTGCAGAGAGAATAGACATGGGATGAGAGTTGGGAGGGAAACCGGTAAAGAAATGCTGCATATCCTCATGAATCAGTGAATGTTCATTAAGATATGCCCGGAAGGTATCCAGCTCAGTCCTGGTAGGCAGTTTTCCATGTACCAGAAGGTAAGCTACTTCCACAAATGTGCAGTTTTCAACCAGGTCTTCAATATCGTAACCTCTATAGCGCAGTATTCCCTTATGACCATCAACATAGGTAATACAGCTTCTGCAAACGGCTGTATTAGCCATTCCATTGTCAAAGGTGACTAGTCCAGCATTATCCCTGAGTTTGGAAACATCTATCCCGGTGTGCCCTTCTGTTGAAGTAATAATGGGCAAATCTGCAGTTTTGTCTCCATAGATAATTCTGGCAATCTCCATTACATCTCCTTCAGATTAAAAGACCTGTTCTACAATAAAAAGGGGTTGATATCCCTTGCGGACTTATCGACCCCTGCTTTAACAGAATTATAATTCAAGTTGCTGTGGAAATTTATTGAATAAATACTAAAAACCTGTCTGTTATTATTTCACCTCGGGTTTTATGCTATATTGGTCCATAACTGGAATGGACCGGCAGTTAAAATAAGCAATGGAAAATGGGATTTCAACATCTTCGCAATAAAAAAAACCTTCCTTCAGTAAACTGCTTTTCCGATGATATCATAATTTTTATGATCCCTTATAACTTAAGGGTAGTGCCCGGATTTAACACATATACCCTCAGCATTTTCCTTAATATAGAAAAATCCAAACCGAATCACCGGATCACAGCAGCACGAATGGTTGCAGATTTCTTTAACCCATTGAGTTTCAGTATCCAGACACTTCGCGAGAGATTGGAAAATGAGAGTTGTGACATACCAGGATCAATCCGGCCGCCTCCAACATTTCTTCCATTACAGTCATATAAAGAATAGGAGGTAAAATCGTGCATTAAGGGAAGTGAAGCAACAAAGCCACCTTTCTGAGCTACGACTCTTAGCTTCTGTGGAGCAATTTGTTCACGACCTTTTAAAACCGACACTATCGGTTTATCCATAACAAACTTCATCCAATCAACATTTACCGCAGATCCAAAATTCAGTTGAACCGTGTGTGAGCCTTTATCCAATGTAACAGGAGCTTGCAGCGTTTCCTCATGGAAGAGTTCCCAATTATCCACAGTACCTGCAAACTCAACAGAACCAGCATTTTTGTTGTTAATGGAGATGGTGAAATTTGAACTTTGTAATCCGGAACCAACCCTGAATATTACATTGTAAGTTCCTGCAGTTGCGACATTAATTTTGTAAGTAGTCGAGTACCCGCTTTCAATATAGCCGATACTGGTTACTCCATTTTTTGTTTCGGTAACCAGGTTTTCTCCATTTTTCTGCTCAAAATCTTCTGCTTCGATCTTAATCGAATCGATTCTCAGAGTATCTTTGAAAGTAGCTGTCACTACTATATCGGAACTGCCTATAGTTAATGTAGCTGTAGTATTGTTACCGGAAAGTCCACCCCCGCTCCAACCTTCAAAAACGCTTACTCCATTTACCGGAATAGCAGTAAGAGTCACTTTCGAACCTGAAGAGTAATAGGCTTCAACTGGAGATCTGGTAACCGAGCCGGATCCGCCGGTAACATTTACCGTAACAGTGCGCATATTATCCGGAATTGCTTCAAATTGCGCAGAAACAGTTTTGGATCCATCCATGGTTATCTTTATCGATTCATTATTGCCTGTAGCGGCCCCTGACCACCCTTTAAAGCTGTAACGATTATTGGGAGTGGCGGTAAGCCTTACTGTATCACCCTTTGAAAAAACCGATCTATCGGGTTCCTTAGTAACACTTCCACCATTGCCCACATTAACGGTTAATGTGCATTGAACCCCTACTGTGCCACACGATTTAACGCTGGCATTAGCCAGCTTGTTTCGAATCGAAGGAATATCCCAGCTTCCATTTGGATTTTTCTGAGTGATAGCCACCACTCCATCATTAATGCGAGCTGTTAAATTGTTTATGTCATCCCATTGCACATTATGACCAGTAGAGCCGCCTCCAACTCCATAACCACAATCTGCAATAATAGCTTTTTTGGTGACACCATAAACACCACTCCAGGTCATCATGTTCTCACCCTTAATTTTGGAGTTGCCTGCCTGACTCTGACCTCCGGAGGTGAAAAGAAAGTTTGCCTTATTCATGGGCATCGCTCCATAATAGTTACTGGTGTTCCCATGGTCCTCAATCCAGGCAGAGATATCGATGGCAATCAAAGCATCAGGAATATGTTTTCTAATGACGTCGATAAGCTGTCCCATATAATCTCCAGCCTGTTGAAAAGACAATGGGCTTGTCTGGCCACCCGAAACATATTGATAATAGTCCGGTTCCATTAGCCAGATAGGGGTAAGATCGGTTCCCTGGAGTTTTGATGCAACACTTTGGGCAAAACCATTATAATAGTTTTTTACATTATCAAAATTACTCTTTATCCATGCAGCTCCTTGAGTACCTAACTTTCCACCCACATCTGCATCTCCTAATGCTGCGGCTTTTGCAATGATGTAGGCATAAAAGACAGGTGTTTTCTTATTCTGAACACAAAAATCCAGCATTTTGCTATATACCTGATTTTCATTAAAACTGGCATTAACGATCCATTTGGTGACATAATTAACCTCTTTTGCAATATTTGAAGACTGGTTATTCATAAGATAGTCCCAGTCTGTACCGAAATTGAACTTACAAGGATCAAATTGAGCAAAGAGATTCGTATTTATAATTAATAATGTGATTACAGAAACGATGATCCTTTTGGCCATAGGGTCACTCCTTACTTCATTTTATTGTAAATACTGGTTTAGTCTCGGATTTTTTGGAATCAAATCATATGAAGATTTCAATTCATAGTCCTAATTCATCATATTAGTATACTTTTTAATCGAAATGTTCATTTGAAGATCAAAAAATGAGCGGAAAAAACCAAATCACCTGTTTTTCCGCCAAATTAAACAGGTCTACAGCGAGGGTAGGCGAAAACTTAGAAACATGGGTTTAATATTCAGGTAAACCACAAGCGGCACAGTAAAAACAGCAACTGTACCTCAAAAACACAATCCTTTTTGCTCCATTATTAAATTCCATGGATTTATTCTCCCATAATTTGTACAAATATTTTTCTGGCTCTGGGACGGTTATCATGATCTATAAGTACTATCTGCTGCCAGGTGCCTAATACCAATTCACTGTTTGAAAGAGGTACAGTGATACCCGGCCCCATAAACGTAGCCCTGATATGGGAGAAATCATTATCATCACCCCAGGTTTGTGAATGCCGGGAGTGCATGGAATGAGAAGCAAACTTCTCCAGCTGATCTTTAAAATCTTCCACCAGAGCCGGTTCATATTCTATTGTGGAAACTGAGGCAGTAGAGCCAACAGCAAATATATTAACCAAGCCGTTTTTAATCCCGGAATTAGAAACGATTTTGTGAACATGATTTGTGATATCGCAAATATCAGAAAAACCTTTGGTCTGCAGTGAGATATAATCCCCATAAACCATTGAATTACCTCCTGGCGAAATGTAGTAATGATGCTTTCTACCATCAAAATACTTAACAGAAGATGAAAGTAGCAGAAGATATTATAGGAAGTGTGAATTGAGAAGACAAAAACAGATCTGTTTCACTTCGTTCTCTCAACTCAGTTTGACTTATGCGTACCTGGAAAAAGTCTTTGTGCTCTTAAGACTTATGCTATATTTCCGCTGTGTTTATCTGTTCCTTAAAGATCTTACTGATCTTCTGGACTGCGATTTGTTCATCTTCTCCATCAGCAACAATTTCCAGCTGAGGACACTTCTCTGTTCCCAGCAGTAAGACCTCAAGAATGGAACGGCAATCTGCGACATGGTTGTTTCGCTTTAAGGTAATCCTGGACTGAAAGTTTTTTCCGGTTTGAAGAATATTATTTATCAGAGTATCAGAGAACTCCAGTTGATCATTCACATTGACGATTCGGTTTACCATTGTGTGTTCCTCAGGTGTGTATTGTGTGTATAAAACGTTTAGCCCAGTGTCAAAGTATCATATCATTATGACTTCTTTTTGGCAAGAGTTTTATTGTAGTGTTATAGCAGAAAGTGAGAACTACCAGGAAGAAAGTGTGAAAGGTCCTATTTTTGCTTTTTTATTGATTGGAAGTAATCGGGGTTTGGGAAAGGGAGAAAAGATGAGCAGTAAAGCACATTATTATTATGAGATTCCGCAGGAAAGAGATCCTCAACTGGTCCAATCCGATATCTGCATTTATGGAGCTACATCTGCCGGGATTTGTGCTGCTGTTCAAGCTGCTGCAATGGGAAAAAAGGTGGCCATTTTAGCCTTCAATAAACACATCGGCGGAATGACTACCTCTGGTCTGGGAGCAACCGATGTGGGCAACAAGCATGTTATTGGTGGCCTGGCCCAGAAATTTTACCAAGAAATTGGAGACTGGTATGGAACCGAAAAAGAACAGTGGTTTTTCGAACCGCATGTGGCTTTAAAGATTTTTTCCAGCTGGCTTCAAAACAAAAATATCTCACTTTTTACCGAATGCAGGCTAAAAGGAGTAGAAAAAGCAGCCAACAGAATTATTTCTCTGCAGCTTGAAAAAGGCATCATTTTTAAAGCATCAGTTTTCATAGATGCCACTTACGAAGGTGATCTGATGGCTAAAGCAGGAGTAAGTTTTGCCATTGGAAGAGAAGGTAATGAGGTATATGATGAACTTTATAATGGTATTCAGTATTCAGCTCATCATAATTTTAAAATGTTTGTAGATCCTTACCGTAAAGCAGGCGACCCGTCCAGTGGACTTCTTCCCTTTATTTCCGATACACCCATCGGCACTCAGGGAACGGCTGACAAACTGATTCAGGCCTACAATTTTCGCTTGTGTCTATGCAGCAATAAAAAAAACAGTGTCGATTTCAGCAAACCGGATAATTACAACCCCGAAAACTATGAAATTCTTTACCGCTATATCCAGGCCGGCATTTTTGATCTGTTTGGCCTTACCAGGGGACTTCCTAACCAAAAGGCAGATCATAATAACTGGGGTGCTTTTAATTCCGATTTTATCGGTGGAAACTACGGTTGGCCAGAAGGTGATTATAAAACCAGAGAGGAAATTTTTCAAAATCATTACAACTATCAAATGGGAATATTCTACTTCTGTTCCCATGACCCGCGACTGCCTTCTATAATTCACCAGAAAACCCAATACTGGGGGTTGGCAGCCGATGAATTTGCTGACACCGGTAACTGGCCCGAACAGATTTACATCAGAGAAGCCAGAAGAATGATTTCCGATTATATTCTTACCGAAAATGATGCTATCGGAAGAGCTTCCCCCGAAGATTCCATCGGTATGGGATCTTACCGTATGGATTCGCATAACTGTAAACGGGTTGTACACTCCGGCAGAACCCTCAATGAAGGAGACATTGAATTGTCTCCCCTCTCTCCTTTTCCCATACCCTATCGAACCATTACTCCAAAAAGATCTCAATGCACTAACCTGCTGGTTCCAGTATGCATCTCTGCTTCCCATGTTGCCTATGGAGCTATCCGGATGGAGCCGGTCTTTATGATTCTAGGGCAATCCGCAGGAATCGCAGCTTCTCTGGCATTACAAAAGAATAACGTAGTCCAGGATATATCCTATAGCGATCTGGAATACAGGCTCCACCAAGAAAAACAATTCACATTCGAACCATCAGAAACCAAAAAATACCGCATCAGTTCAGAATCAGGTGCGCCAATCGATGCTGCTTCGGCATCTAGAATTTAGATCCTCTTTCTTATGAGTATACTCAATCCGATTCTTTTAATCTTATCCATTACCTCATTTCTTAATTGTGCAGAGAAGTGGGGATTTCAGAGTGATACCATGATAGTAAATCTAAACATCGCAGATCGTGACTGGGATCCCAAAAGACCAGACAAGAGTGTTGGCTGGTGTGCTGAAACCAGTATTCAGATGGCTTTGGCTTATTATGGAATAGATATTTCTCAAAAAAGCATCAACAGAGCCGGTTCACCCAGTCATTCCGATCTTTACATGGACGAAATTGATGTAGCCCTCGATGAACTTTCTGTCAAATACATTTCCTGGAAAGGAAAAGATAAGGAACTGGATGACTTTTTAATCTGGATTAGATCCATGCTAGACTCCCATTATCCTGTACTTTGCGGAGTCAAAATATACCCCGATGAAAAACCAAAGTGGTTTCTGGATCATTTTGTGCTCATCGTAGGTTACAATAAAAAAGGACTTCTGGTAAATACGAATATGAAAGGACAAAAACTGATCAGCTACAAACAATTAACCTCCTTTAACCATGGATTTTCTTTTAAAAACCGCAAAAACCGATATTTTGCCAGAGCGATTACCGGACTTAAAGTTCAGACCCCTATCTTTAAAATCAACTGATCATAATTCTCCCATTATCATCAGCAACCACCTCATACTTTTTAACAGAAACTAAAAAATCCTGTTCTGTTGCGACTTTGCAACAGAACAGGATCAGCAATTAAACTGCTTTGGGTTTTATCAGCGGACAACTGTTATTCTATTTGCTTTAACCCAGTCTCCACTTAGCAATCCGGATCTGGACCATACATAATTGATTCTGCTGACCATTTTCCCTTCAGAGTCGGTTCGCACCACAAAAAGAGAATCATTAACCCATTCATTTTTTCCCATATCAAGCAATTCCGTCTTTATTTTGATACTGTCAGCCTCTTTATTGACACTGCATTTAAGTGTTGGAAGCCATTTTTTCTTAATTTCATCATAATAATATTCACCATTAATAAATACTCCGCTGGTTGATAAAGTGTCGAAATATCTCTCATATTGCCAAATATTGGATAAATCTTCATAATCACCTGATTCGGTTATATCACCGGCAGATGGTATCTTACATATTTTATTCTCGTAATTTGTTAATTTCCAGCCATTTCCATTATCATCAGTAACAAAGACGGATTCAGCTACAGTAAAATTTTTCATCTGTGGATTTAAAGAACGCTCCCATTTAACATAGCTTCCAGTCCATTTTTTTGTTTCTTCATCCATACTTTTTTGCCAGGACCGATGTTGTAGAATAAGGCCATTGGAATCCCTTATTTCTGAAGACACATATACCGGAATCAGTTTATCATCAATGTACTCTTCCAGACTATCAGATACGATTTGGTTACCTTCCATTTTTCGGTGTAATCTGGCAGTGTTGAGGATCCATCTGTTCATATCATTATCCCAGTAATCAATAGTAAAAACTTGTAAAGGTGAGCTACCACTCATTTTACGGTATCTGTACCTCTCAGATTCAGTTTTCTTACCATCAGATCGCCAGGTTTTATTTGTCTCCACCCAGCTATTGTTAGTCTGATAAACATTCTCAACAGTTGTAATTACCAGGACGGAATCATTTGAAGTATCAGAATAAACCGTTTTTCTGTTCACAGTTTTTGTAATTCTGTCGTTTTTGTCATAAAATATGCTGTCGGATGCCACCCACATTTTCTGGGCTGGATTCCACTCGACATCGTAAAGCACCACCCGATTTGATTTACCTTTAACAGTATCGACCATTGACCGGTAGCCCTCTACCAGTTCCCACCCGGCAGAGTTACTTTTCCTGTCATATTTAAACCAGGCAGTTTTGTAATGCAAAGCATCATAAGTCATTTGCATCAGTGACATTTTTTCCCATCTGGAACCGGTCCATTGTTCGGTCAGTTCACTGACACAGTTATCAGCAGAATCGTAAGTTAAGGTACGGCGCATATTGTTAGTCCAGCTGTAGCCTTTCCAGACCTCCTCAACAAAAACTTCTTCCCTTTTTTTATTTTTTGATCCGGTTTTATTTTGTGCAAATAAAGAAGAGGTACTTAAAGCCAAAACCAGCGATACGATAAGATAAACCTGCCATTTTTTAATGAAGTGACTCATACATTTTCTCCTGATAGGGTGAATAGGAAAAACGAAAAGGTATTTAGCTGATTCTCACTTACCACTTGACTAGCCCGATTCGGACTCCGAACCGGTTTTTATCATTTTTTAAAGGGATCTGATATTCCAATTCGGTTTGTATCTGGAAACCATCTGAAACCATTACGTTATATCCCAACTTTAGAGCATCGATTTCATATTTCCGCTCATTAAAGGCAGGATTGTGTCTGAAACGTTGATCAAATCGCAGATGTAACTGTTGTCCTTCAATAAAACTCAGATAATAACCAACACAGAGTTCTGTTTCAGGTGTGAATTGTAAAACGGAGGAGGAGGTATCACCGACATCCACTCCGGTCATATGCTCTTTTGCATCGATATAAAACCCCATAAATTGCTGATCCGGAGCCAGATCAAAATTCAATTCTATCCCGGGAGCCGTGTAAAAATAACCGTTTAGTGTCCCGCCTTCCAGGGTCAGATCAAAGGAAAATTTATTATAAGAAAACAGTTTGGCAATTGCGCCCAGAAATAAACAGCTCTCCCCATCGCTCAAATACCTGTTTCCCCGCAGCTGAACTCCCATATAGGCGGATATAAACGGATTAAGCCCTCTTCCCAATACGGCCATAGTGTTTACTTTTGATCCATTCAGTCCCGGCTGAAGGTCAGTAAAGCCAAAGTTGACTAGAAAGTACCCTCTGTTCTGATCGAATGTCTCAATTGTGTTTAATGAATGGGATTTTTTAGAAAAAGAAAGAAGAAAGATAAAAATGGCAATTACTGTAAGTACCTTTTTGTTTACTAACACGCATTTCCTCCTTTGGTATGAATGAAGTACACTGCAAAAAGTTGTCCCGAGGAATTTCCCTTTGGAAACCCTGCTGCATTAAAGCAGGGTTAAAAACAATAGATCGCAAATCAATTACCAATATTAGCTTGTGAACGGGCGGGAATACCAAACCAGGAAGTAGCGGAGGGTAATGTTTCACCTTTCATCAGCAGAGAAAGTCCATCCAGAACCGCTCCATTTTTCATAGAGGAATCATAAAGTACAACAGACATAGGCCCCACCGTGGTATTTTTGCCTATGTGTAAATTGGACATCTTCATTACTCTATCCTCAAAAAGATGAGTCTGGATAGTGCAACCATAGTTCAACGAGGCATTATCACCGATAGAAACCAGGTCAAACTCGGTTATTTCTGTGGTTTCCATAAACACGTTTTTTCCTATCTTACAGCCTAGTAGACGGAAAAAAGCCGGCAGAAACGGGGTACCCTGAATCATCTGCAACAATAATGGAAATGCCAGATTTTCACAGAGTGAATTTATAAACTCATTTTTCCAGATAAATAGACTCCAAAGTGGCTTTTGCAGTTGACGATACCTTCCAACCAGTAACCATTTCAAACCAACCGTAACCAAAGTTACAAACACCGAAGAGCCGAAAATCACCAGAGGACAGAATAAAATATAGGCACCCAGTGATGCTACCGGCCCCAGAATCTCCGACATAAACCAGTAGGAGAAAATAAAGCAGCAACTGGTCAGAGCAGGTGGCACTGTTATTTTGAAAAACTCCACTATTCCCCGAAGAATAACCATATACAACGGAGGCTCAAATGTCTGCTTCAATTCAAACTGCTGACTCTCCTGCCGTTTGGGCAAAATCATAGGAGGAGAACCCAGCCAGTTGGTGTCGTTAATGGTTTGAATGGCACATTCCCGAGGCGGTTTTGAAAGAACACCTATAAGACAGTTATTCCCAATACTGGTTCCTATGGGAATAAGAGCACTGTTGCCGATAAAGGACCTTTTCCCTACTATTGTCTTTCCTACATGCATTGTACCGTTTCTAACTACTGCCGGACCAACACTGGCTGAATCAGCCACAAAACTGCCCTCCTCCACACTGAGCAGATCAGCTGTTATATGATCCACTGTAGAGATTTCAGCCCGCTTTCCGATTTTCGCCCCCAGCATTCGAAGCCAGAAAGGAAGAAAAATAGTAGCATAGAGAGGCTGTACTGTCATAAGACTCAACTGCACCAGAGTATCCACCACCCACTTTCGTATATATTCTTTACTGTAAACTGGATAACTGGTGGCCCCATCCGATGGAGACAGAATTTTTTTCACTATGGCCACTGAAATACAAAATGAGATGGTAAATGAAGCTGCCATGGGTATGGTAGAGGATAAGGCATAAATTAAACCGTGATTCACATACAGCCAAAAAGCCACAGCAGTCCATGGCATCAATAGAAAAATCGGAAGAACCAGCACCAGTAAAAACGCCAGAGAGAAGGTTATCTTATAGGATAGAGTGGGGCGAAGTGAAGCCGCATACTCCTTAAATTCCCTATCCGAATTACCTGCATTATTTGTTTTGGTTGCCGGAGACCCCTCCCAGTGCTCTCCTTTTTTGACAGTTGCTCCTGATGGAAGCAGCGACAATTCTCCTAATTCTGAAAAATCTTCCATTTTGGAATTTTCAGATAAAACCGACCGGGTTCCCACAGTACAGTTTTTACCAATAGTTATAGGACCTATATGAATCATTCCGTTGGATACTTTATAAGCCATAAGATGAGCATCGGCATTAATGGAGGAATTATTACCCACCGAAATCATATCACATACTCTGAATCTGTCAGAACCCATGTGAACATTTCTGCCTATTTTTGCACCCAGCAAACGGTAATACCAGGTCAGAAATGGTGTACCTCGCATAATGCGTGTAGGAACCAGATCCATCAATCTGCTTACAAACCAGAATCTCAGATAGAAAAAACCCCACAGTGGATAGCTTCCTTCCCTGAATCTGCCAATCACCACCCACTTACCAATAATTGACATAGTTATAACAGCCGGCAGAAGCATCAGCATGGAGATAAAAGAAGCTATCACCCACTCTGTAACCTCTATTTCCGGATTAAAAAAATCTAAAATGAATGGAATTATAAGCGGTGTGGAAAACAACATGAACACTGGATAAAGCGAAATTGCCTGAAAGAGACTGCATAAAACGTTTTTCCACCTTTTTACCGGAATACCTTTTACCATTTGAGATTCATCATTGGAACTGGGAGCTGTTGCGGATCTGGATTCTATTTCCTTATGAATAACCGCCGCCAGTGACTCAACTGTGCGGTACTGATAGATGTACTGCAACGGTAAATCTTTCATTCCCGGAATATTTCTCAGTTCAGATACGATTGTGGCAGCCAGCAAGGAATGACCTCCGATATCAAAAAAATCATCAGTAACCGAAATGTCTTTCCGGTCGAAGTATTTTTCCCAGATTTCATGAATTTTACTTTCGCAATCATTGCGCGGTTGGACTATCTTCTTATCGGCTTTTATTTCTGCTGTACTCAGTGATGGAAGCTTTTTACGATCAATCTTACCGCTGGGAAGAACAGGCAGCTGGTCAAAAGTTAAAAACTGACTGGGGATCATATAGGATGGAAGAAAGTTTTTCAGGGAATTACGTAACTCTTTTTCATCAATCTTTTTCCCCTCTTCCGGAACCACATAAGCCACCAACGATTGAATTCCCTGCGCATTGGTGCACAGTGCAACTGCCACCTGCCTTGCCTGAGTGGATTTTACTATGGTTGCTTCGATCTCACCCAATTCTATCCTCTGCCCTCTAAGCTTCACCTGATCATCAATGCGACCGGCAAACTGTATACTGCCATCAGGAGCAAAACGGGCCCGGTCGCCTGACCTGTAAAGTCTTTGCGGAAAATCATTTCCTACCTGAAAAGGAGGGGTTACGAATTTCTGAGTGGTAAGCTCTTCCCGGTTAAGATATCCCAGAGCAAGACAATGTCCTCCTATGCAAAGTTCCCCTGTCATTCCAGGCGCAACCGGTTGAAGATTTCTGTCAAGAATAAAAGCAGCATAATTGGGAGCAGGCCTGCCAATCGATGGCTTTATCCCTTTTCTGCACTCACCACTGGTGGCAATAACCGTGGCCTCAGTTGGTCCATAGGTGTTAAAGACTTTCCTTTTTCCATCCAGCCAGGGCTCTATTGCCTTAAGATGACACTCTTCTCCTCCCAGAATAAGTATGCGTACAGATTCCACCGGTGTCTGCATCATTGAAATCTGTGTAGGCACAGTGGAGAAAACTGTAACTTTCTGGGCATCCAGAAATTTTACCAGATCCGGTCCGGATAAAGCCTCAGATTTGGTTGCCGCCACCAGTAAAGCGCCACTATACCAGGCCAGCCACATTTCTTCCACAGAAGCATCAAATGAGACAGAAAAACCCTGAAACACTCTGTCTTTGTGATTGACTCTGAAGAGCCTGCTTTCACCGCGGATAAGATTGCATACAGAGCGATGCTGTAAAACCACTCCTTTTGGTTTACCAGTTGTCCCGGAGGTATAGATAACATATGCCGGATCATCAGCTGTAATAGCTCTCTCTTCTTTGGTCAGATTATCCGTACTGAATTTTTTGAGTTCTTCTGGTAATCTTTCCACAATGACACACTCGTTAGTCAGTTCATTCTGTTTTTGCAACATGGTATCTGTAATCACCATTTTGACATCAGCATCCTGCAGAATGTAACTGATACGGTCTGCGGGCGATCTGGGATCAATGGGAACATATGCAGCTCCGGCTTTAAGAACTCCCATAATGGCGATAAACACATCCTCCGAACGGGGAAGAAGAATCGCTACGAAAGAACCCCTTTTCACACCTCTGGATTGTAAAAGCCTGGCCAGAGCATTCGATCTGCGATTGAACTCTCTGTAACTTATCTCCTCTCCCCTGCATCGCAGTGCAGCTTTCCCTGAAAATGCCTGCACCGTTGTCTCAAAAAGCTGTGGCAGTGTTGAAGGACTTGATATCTGCGAATCTACAACCGATACACTCCAGCTTTGAAGCTTCTTTAGCTCCGGCTCTGAGAGCATTTGCAACAGAGATATTCTGGTGGATGGATTCTTCAGGAATTCTTTAATTACCACAGTAATATGATCATGCCAACACCTGGGAATACTCTTTTCATCAAATCCCATATTGCTAATAATAAGGCTTCTTTCTACCGATGATTCAAAAAAGGCAATCATGGCAGGGGATTGCTCCTCTTCAGAAACGATGCTGGCAAAAAATGGAAAATATTCTTTCGCAGGATTAATCAGATTCCTCCATTGCCTGCTTCCTTTGACAGAATTAATGATTTCTTTAATCAGATCAAGTATTGATTGGTCCTGGCTAAGTTGAAATTTAAAAATCTCAGCTTCATCATTTATTGCTTTTTTTCCCAGCTGAACTCTTACCTCATACTGTTGCTCATTCTGATAACGAAACATCAAAGTGGCAAATGCAGCGATCAGAACCACCCCACCTGAGATATCGTTCTGTTCAGTAAAATCTTGCATCTGCTTAAGTTCATCTCCCGATATAATAGAGAAGTCACTTTGGAAATCAAAAAGATTCTGCGAATCCTCCGTTCGGGGTTTTTTTTCGCTTACCTGTGATTCCATCTACTCCAATCCTTTACTTAAGGTTGCACAATAACTGCTGAAATTATGGAAGACGAGATACTTTTCAAGCTTGTAAAGACGTCAATACTTAGGCAGTTTTGAATGTTAAGAAGAAAGAATACCCTGAAACAACAGGTTATTCCTTTTGACAACATCAAAGCTGTTTGTTCAATTTAACATCCAAAAATCAGGCCAAGCGATAGTGATTTCAACATTTGTAACTCATTGTAATGTAGCAGGTTATACGGTTAGACCAACTTTAAGCGGGTAAATCTGTCATTATCTTTTTGTTAATTTTTGCTTTTACGTTTAAGTCTGCTTTGCCTTCTAATAATGCTCTTTCTGTCTGCTCCAGCTATAATATCCGGAGATGCTCCCAGTCTATTAATTGTATACTTTGCCTAATAGAAACGGCATCCTGAATGGGATAAGGAAAGATTCTGCCTTTTTGGCTGGAAGCAGCTATTAAAAAGGATTATATTTCTTCTTTACAGCCCTGAAACATTAAACTTCTATATCTTTAAAGGAGCATTTTTATGAATCTAGCTAAAGGCTGCGTTTTTGGTTTTATGCCACTGGCTATTACTTTTCTTCTGATTTGCTCTGCCTGTGCTCAGGAACAGATTTCTGTTGAAATCAAGCTACCCGCACCAAATAATAACAGAGGTACCTCTCTAATGAATGCACTGACTCAACGTGCATCATTTAGAAGCTGGGCTGAAAAGGAAATGGACAAGCAGGACATCTCCGATCTTCTGTGGGCAGCTAACGGGATAAACCGTCCTGAAAAAGGGCTTCGCACCGCTCCTTCAGCCCACAATGCCCAGGATATCGACATATTCCTTTTCTCTAAGGAGAGAATCTATCTTTATAATCCAGAACAGCACTCTTTAATTACTTTGAAAACTGGTGATTTCCGCTCTCAAATCGGAAGGCAGAACTACGTAGGTAAAGCACCAATAAGTCTTATTCTGGTTTCCGATATCCGCAGGTTTAAAAAATCAGATACCGGGCTTTGCCTTAACTGGGCAGCATTAGATGCAGGGATGATTTCACAGAATATTTCACTTTTTTGCGCCGCTACTGATATGGGCACTGTTCCCAGAACATTTTTTAATGATGGCCAACTCAGAAAGTTACTTGCTTTAAAAAACACTCAGCATATCATGATTCACCATCCGGTGGGATACATAGATAAGAACTGAAAAATTCTTGTCTTCTTTGCATATCACTGCCAGCTTCCTCATTGGAACTTCGTTTGCACTTCCTGCATATTAAAGCCTGCTATTTTAAAAAATGGCTGGCAATGCAGGAGGTAATTTATGGAACATCGCGACAAAAAAAGGGATCAGCTGATCTCTTTTCTGGATAAACATGCCTTTGATCCTATTCTTGATAAAAACGAGGGCGAATTCGCAGACCGGTACCGCCCTCTGTTCCGCGATGTAAAAAGAAGCACCGAAAATGAAAAAAAAAGATTTCATGAAGACTACAATACCGCTCAGGATGTCAAGCAGAATTATCTTAGCGATCTGAATTCCACCACTGCTCGCAAGAAAAATAAGGAGCTTGAGGAGCTGGGGCTTCCACAGCTGCCTCATTTTAAAGATGAGTTTCTTCAGTTATGTAAAAAACTGGGGGTGTAAGTATTACACAAATTTGTTAAGGAAAAAAGCGAAGGTAGATAATGCTATCTAATACCGGCATAATCGCAGGTACACAATTTATAAAATCGTGGAAAGCGAATCTATTGCCCCAACAGTATCTTCAGGAGTTTTTTAAAATGTCTGCATAGGTTTCTTTCAATGATAGAACAAAACGAAATTGTCACTTTGTTTCTGGGTGTAGGATGCGTGATATTAATCATTCTTAAAAGAGATCAGTTAAGAAGAATTCCTTTTTCCTCTTTTCTTTTGATCTCCTATTTCTGTCTTTTTCTGAGTTTCATCATGACCGTCTTGGAAACCTATTTCTGGCAAAATCTATTTAATTTAATTGAACATTTCGGCTATTTGCTAAGCACCATTTTTTTAACTGCCTGGTGCTGGAATATTGCCCGCGGAAAAAAAGTCAATATATGAATCTTATTATCATATTAATCATGATAAGTATTTTCTCCATTCTGTTTTCTTTCGTTATATTGATAAATGGTTGGAGAAAATCCATATGGTTTAATTTCTCACTACTACTTCTTTTAAGCCTGACACTGCTCTTTTTATTAAGCAATCTGCTTGAATGGGCAGTTCACATAACTGTTCTTGACCCCTACGAAAGTTTTTTTCTGCCTGTAATATGGAGTTTCTTTTTCTTTACCAATATCATCAACTTGAAAGTGATCGACCTTAATAAAATTCATGATGAATTAAAACTTTCAAACCAACGGTTCAGCCTGGTTACAGAAACCATTCAGGATATGTTCTGGCTGGAATCTGCAGAAAACGACCGGTCCTTGTTTGTCAGTTCCGGTTTCAGTTCAGTATTTGGTGAAAGTCACACCCCCGACTTAAAATTCCCACCTTCTGCTCACTACTGGCTTAATGCAATAAGTGACCAGGATCGCTCATACTACCTTGAGCAAATAAAAACAAAGTTGGCAGAAGGCCAACCTTACATCCTGGAATACAGAATCCGCAATAAAAATGGCAAGACAAACTGGATTCTGGAAAAAGGGTATCCCATTAAAAATGAAAAAGGACAAATCGAAATTATCGCAGGTGTTTGTTCCAATATAACAGATCGCAAGCTTACTGAGCTGGCTCTCAAAAAAAATGAAGAAAAACTGCGGATAATTTTATCATCAATCGGAGACGCGGTTATCACCACTGACACAGAAGGTAAAGTAGAGTGGATTAATAAAATTGCTGAGAACCTGACTGGCTGGACTTCGATTGATGCCCAGGGGAAAAATCTGACAGAGATATTTAAAATAGTCAAGAAGGAAAGCCGTAACACTTTGATTGATCCGGTAAAGGCAGTATTGAGTTCAGGAAAAATCATTGAACTGGCCACCGATGCAATTCTGGTTGCCCGAAACAATAGAGAATACCATATTGCGGATTCCGCTGCCCCAATTAAAGATGATCAGGGAAACACTCACGGAGTGGTGATAGCATTTACGGATGTTACTACAAATTATATTTTACAACAACAATTAATCGATAATAAGGAACGGCTGGAACTGGCTGTCTCCGGCGGACAACTTGGAACCTGGGATTGGGATGTTCAAAACGGAACAGTCATCTTTAATGACTGGTGGGCATTGATGCTTGGATACCCTGTAGAAGAAATTGAACCCAGTTTCAACTTCTGGAAAAACCTTATTCACCCTGAGGATCTACCCAAAGTCTTAGACAGTATTAATGATCATTTGTATGGAAAAACCAGGTTTTTTGAAAGTGAATACAGACTTCAGTCTAAATCAGGTGACTGGGTCTGGGTACTGGGAAAGGGCAGGGTAATTCTAAGAGATATGGATGGGCAACCCTTACGGGCGTGTGGAACACATCTGGACATCACCAGCAGGAAAAAATCCCAGCAACAGCTTGAGCAACAGAAAGAACGTTTAAGTTCGATGAACGACCAGCTGTTAAAAGCCAATAAAAAGCTTGATGATGCCAATAACCGTCTTAAAGAACTGGATCTGCTGAAAAATGATTTTATCTCTTTGGCTTCCCACGAACTGCGTACCCCAGTCACCACAGTGCTGGGTTTTGCACAAACTCTGTTGACTCCGGGCCTCATTATTAATGAGTCCAAACGCAATGAGTATCTGAAAATAATCGAAAAAGAAGCAATCCGTCTTGGAAAGTTGATTAATGATCTTTTAAATATCTCTGCTATCGAAACAGAACATGACATGATGAATATGAAATGTGAATCTTTAGAAAAGATTGTCAGAGAAGTCATTGATGGCATGAACCCACCAATGAAAAAGATTATCCAGCTTATACTTGACAATAAAAGTAATTTCCTGGTTTATTGTAATAAGGATCAGATTAACCAGGTCTTTGTGATTATTATAGAAAATGCTCTCAGATACAGTAATGAAATTTTAATAAGACTGGAAGAACAAAACTCCCACACCAGGGTTTCTATCCATGATAATGGACCGGGAATAGCATCCCATCATCTGAAAGTCATCTTTGAAAAGTTTTACCGTATTCAGGGGGAGCGAAAGCCTGGAAAAGGCAGTGGTTTAGGACTGGCCATCGCCAAAGATATCATTACCGCGCATGGCGGGCAGATATGGGCTGAATCAACCCCTGGGCAGGGGAGTACCTTTTATTTTACTTTAAAGAAGTGCTGACCTGTCATTCATAATGAAGTGCTTCGACCGGGTCCATTGAAGCAGCACGGTTTGCAGGATACCATCCGAAAAATATCCCTACCAGAACGGAAAATCCAAAACCCAGTATAATTGACCACCACGAAACCGATGCCGGAAGATTTACCACTTGAGAAACAAACCAGGCTAGTAGAAATCCTAAGATCATGCCAATAACTCCTCCCACGCAGGAAAGGACTATCGCCTCAATTAAAAACTGTCTTAAAATATCTTTACGCTTTGCTCCTACAGCTCTTCTGATACCAATTTCCCTGGTTCTTTCCGAAACAGAAACCAGCATTATATTCATTATGCCTATTCCTCCCACAACCAGTGAGAGCACTGTAACACCGATCATCAAACCGAATACTCCGGATGTTATATTTCTGTAGGTTTCTATCAGTTGTTCAGCAGTATTTATATTGAAATCATTCTCTTCGTATGTTCCTACATTTCTTCTTCTTCGTAAAAGAGAAATTATTTCCTGACGGGTCTTTTCAATTACATCAGGACTCTTCGGTTGGACAATAATAGTTACCGACTCTCTTCCACGAATAGTTATCGGACCGGAAATAAGTTTGATATAGGCAGATATTGGAATAATGACTATATTATCCTGATCGTTACCAAATAATTCCCCTTTGGCTTGTAGGACTGCAATGATTTCAAACCGGTTCTGCCCTATAAGTATTGACTGCCCAACAGCATCTACAGAGCCAAATAGTTCCTCAGCTATAGTTTTTCCAACCAAAGCAACCTGTCGGGTCTGGCTCATATCTACAGATGTCAATTGTCTGCCTGTTTCAATTTTAAAATCTGTGATATATTGATACTCCGGTGTGGTTCCCACCAGTTCGACTCCATCGAGAACTTCGCCACCATGACGTACGGTAGCCGTACCAGAGAGCATGGGAGCAACCCTTTGGGCTGATTGCACATGCAGGGAAACTGCTTCTGCATCTTCCAAAGTCAGATTTTTTCTTCCTTTGGCAGCTTGTAACTCCTCTCTGCTTAAAATCCATCCCTGCTTTTGAACATAGAAAGTATTAGTACCAATAGATGAAAGCTGATTACCAATCATTCTG
This sequence comes from Fibrobacterota bacterium, assembly GCA_023436145.1. GTDB lineage: Bacteria > Fibrobacterota > Chitinivibrionia > Chitinivibrionales > Chitinispirillaceae > JAAYPC01. Next base: position 131,658 of record JAEZKP010000031.1, read on the forward strand.
TTTAATCCATCGATAAGAGCCAGCATACCTATCACAGTCATTACACCAATCATCACTCCAATAGTGGTTAAACTCGAACGCAGCTTATGTGAGCGGATTGCTTTTATGGCCAGTCTGACAGATTCCCAGATGCTCATTTAGCTTGCCTTTTCATCACTTACTATCAGTCCATCTATGATATGGATTAGTCTGTGTGCATGCGATGCCACCTGGTGATCATGAGTTACAAGGATGAGGGTTTTTCCATTTTCAAAGAGATTCCCAAATATTTTCATGATGTCGTTACCGGTTTTACTGTCAAGATTTCCGGTTGGTTCATCGGCCAGAATTAACGGAGGGTTATTTACTAAAGCACGGGCGATGGCTACTCTCTGTCGCTCTCCTCCGGACATCTCAGAAGGCCGGTGATTCAAACGGTGAGACAGGTTTACAGTTTCAAGTGCATTTCTGGCTGTTTGAAAACGCAGATGTGGCTTTACACCTGAATATAACATGGGAAGCTCAACATTATGAAGAGCAGTATCCGCAGCCAGGAGATTAAATGTCTGAAACACAAAACCGATACTGCGATTACGTACTTCTGAGAGCTGGTCGTCATCTAGCTTTGTTACAGGAATTCCATTTAAAAGATAATCCCCTTCAGTAGGTTTATCCAGACATCCAATAATATTCATCAATGTTGACTTTCCAGATCCTGAAGGCCCCATGATCGAAACATACTCTCCTTTATAAACATCTAGAGAGATGTTTTTAAGCGCACAGACCTCTGTTGTACCCATTTGATAACAACGGGAGACATTTGTTATCTGGATAATTTTTTCTGATTCATTCACTTTGCACCCTTTCACCACTCTGAAGTTCCCTTAGAGAATTAAAAGGGCCTGTGACCACCTTCTGACCAGGTTTTAAGCCGGATTTTATCTGTATATATTCCTCTCCTGCAACACCTGTGATTACCGGCACCAGCAATGCAGTTCCATCTTGTACCACAAAAACCGCTTCTGTCTGTCCCTTATCTTTCAACTCTATATTACCATTTCCATTTCTGAAATCGGAAAGCTGATCGACGGGACGGGTTAATACCGATTGAATAGGAACCATTACTACATTCTTTAGTTCCGCAGTGATGATTTCACTGGTAGCGGTCATTCCGGTTTTAAGCTCAGAAACAGTATCTTCAATAAGGATGCTTATATTATAATTGACAGCATTATCCTGCTCGAACTCCTGATCTTCTGCGGCATAACCTATTTCATGCACCGAACCTTTAAAACGTTTCTCCGGTAGCGCTTCCACTTCAATGATTGCTCTTTGGCCCATTTTTACTTTTGCAATATCTGCCTCATCTACCTGACTTTCCACTTCCATTCTTGACATATCGGCTACCACCATAAGTTTTGTTCCAGGGTTATTTAAGGTCCCGGTGATTACATTTTCTCCTGGTTCAACATTGATCTGAATGATTGTACCCTGTATAGGAGAGGTTATTCTGGTTTTTTGAAGCTGATCTAATGCCTGCTCAAGATTAGCTTTTGCTTCCTTAACCTGTGCCTGGCTCAGAAGGTGATTGGTTCTTGCAGTTTGATATTCCTGTTCTGAAATTAACTCTGATTTGTATAATTGTTTTGCCCGGTTCCACTGAGAACTGGCCTGTTCCAGATTTGCCTTCGCCACATCCAGACCTGCCTGCGCTCTACGTACCTGTGCTCTGAATTCGGCAGGATCAATCTGTAATAAAATCTCCCCTTTTTTTACATCCTGACCCTCTTTAACCAATAACTGCTGAACTATACCACTTATCGAGGATGATATTTGCACTTCTGTGAGCGGACGCACTGTTCCGGGAGCAGAGATAGTGGAAGTCAGATCACCCTGAACTACTTCGGAGATGCTTACCTTGACAGCAGATGCAGCTCTCCTAAAAAGAAGATAGGCTGTAATAACAGCAAATGTAAGCAATATCAGAATCAATATTCTTTTATTCAGTTTCACTCTTTTACCACTCTCCCAGTAATTGCAGAATTTTTGCAGATGCCAGATAATAAGAAGTTATTATCTGCACAGCCTGTTGCTGTGCCTCATTGAAATTGACCTGACTGATGAGTAGCTCTTCAGATGAAGCAGCCCCTAGCCGGTACTGCTCCTGCCTCAACCGGAACTCCTCGATAGCCTGCTCTTTCAGAAGACTTACTGTTAAAAGAGCATCTCTACTTGATTTTAGATTGCTGTAAGCCTGATGCATCTGTTCTATTGCAGTGTTAAGAGTGATATCCAGATCTGCAGCGGATGTTTCTATCTGTGTTGATGATTCTCTTAATCGTCCATACCATCGCAACCCTTCAAAAATAGTCCACTGCAGCTGCATTCCCAGGCTCCAGAAATCTCTTAAATTGTCAAATAATTGAGGTCCGGAGTATCCATAAATGAAAAACCCGTTTATAGTGGGTACTTTCTGCAGTTTTATGGAAAGATGATTTTGCTTCTGTGCTTCTAAAGAAAGTTTTGAATATTTATAGGAGGGATTCTTCTGCACCACCAGTTTTAATAACGAATCTTCTGAGGGCAGCGCAGTATTGATGTCCGGAAATTTTAATGAGGTATCGATAGAAAAAGGGTAGGAAATACCTAAATAATTGGCCAGACTTCTTTTCCCGATCTCGATATTGCTGGTTGCTTCTATCAGTTCCACTCTGAATTGTGATAAACCTACCTGTACTCTCAAAAGTTCGGGTCTGCTGATACCACCAAGCCTGAACCGTTCTTCGGCGACCTCAACCTGCTCGATCCCCTGTTTTACTGAGGCTTCAATGACCGATACAGTGCGGTACATACGTACAAGCTCATAAAATGCTTGTTTAACGTTGTATACCAGTTCTGCTCTGGCTGACAAATAACTGAATTCTGCTGCCTGGGAAATTGTGCCGGTTTGTTTCAATTGGATCCAGGATGAAGCATCTACAATACTTTGACTTATGCTTAAGTTCAGTTCAAAGTTATCACTGGTTGTTATATCGGTTATGCCCTGTTCAGTTAAAGGATTAATCACCAGCTCATCACCTGCAGGCATCCGGGCATATTCAGAGGAAAGCTGGACCTGAGGTAATAATGCACCTAGTGTAGAATATAAAGTACTTAAGGTCTGCAGGCGTTCACCTGCTGCCCTTTTGGAATAGGGACTCTTTTCCAGTGCAATTTTAACACATTCCTCCAGTCCCATCTCATATTCAACACTCTGCCCATTTACAGAACAAACTGCTGCCCCAATGCAGATAATAATTTGGCTGGCTGTTAGAAACCCTCTTTTGTCCCGTTTCTTCCACATATTCCGGAAAATCGCAATGGTTATGCCAAAAGCTTTAAATATCTGGAAAACGACAGGAAATTTCTTAAAAAAAGTGGCACTTAATTTGTGGTGAAAATACCAGTCATTCTATCGAATTCTACTTTTTCTTGAAAAACGTTTTTTATGAATAACCTGATAGCTTTATCCATGGTTGCTGGCACTCTACTGGAAACCAGCGGAATTATAGTTATTCTGATTAGTGCACTTTATTCATTTTTGCTGGCTTTTAATTGTTTGCTAAAAGGTAAAAACAAAAATGAAATATTTACCACTTTTCGCAGGACACTGGGCAGTGGTATTCTATTGGGGTTGGAATTTCTGGTAGCTGGAGATATCATCCGTACCGTAGCCGTGGAACCTTCAATTTCCAGTGTAGCAGTATTGGGGGCAATTGTGTTAATACGAACATTTCTAAGCTTTACACTAGAAGTAGAGATGAGTGGAAAGTGGCCCTGGCAAAAATAATTCCATCTTTTTCTTTCCCAGTTTATCAAACTGGGCAATTCTTGTGCTTTTTGAAGAACCAGCTTTCCCAATTTGATAGGTTGTTCTCCAAAAAAAGCACTACTTATTTGCCTAGAACCAGCTGTTTTTAAGGATATTCCTTCAAATAAAAATGGCACTGAAGTTGCCACAAGTTCATTGCTGGCTTAATTTTATGAATAAAAATAACCTTGGGAGAAATAGCTGATGAATACTAGTGATTTTCTGGTAGACCGGCTCTATGGATGGAGAATCCACAAAATATAGACTCCGACATCTTTTACCAGCAGGTATCAATGTCCATTATAAAAACACTGCACCAGATTATAAACAATTCCATTTACCAGCTTATTAATCAGATTATGATACGGTCGGGATTAAGTAAAAGATCTCAGCAACTTTCCAGATTGATTTCAGAGTACTGCCTTCGTGATGGCAAACGAATCAGGTCTACTCTATTTTCTTTATCTTACCTTAATCGGATGGTAAGTCCATGTAAAAATTTTTTTACCGGAGCTGCAGCACTGGAGCTTTTTCATCTTTTCGCACTTATTCAGGATGATGTGATAGATAATTCGGACACCCGCAGGGCAATGCCATCGCTACACAAAATTATTGGAAGCTTTTATGGAAATATTCCAGAAAAAAAGGCTCAGGACCTTGCTATTATCTTTTCGGATATTCTTTACAGTGCTGCAATGGAAGCTTTTTTACAGATTGAGGAGCAGCCTGGAAAAAAAGAGATGGCTTTAAAAACGATTCTCAATTCTGCAGTGGACACCGGAAGCGGCCAGTTTCTGGAATTGCATTATTCGTTGCAAAATTTTGAAGTATTTACTCTGGATGATGTGTATGAAATTTATGACCGTAAGACTGGTAGATATACCTTTTGTGGTCCCCTGGCAGCCGGGGCTCAACTTGCCGGTGCAAATGAATCCGAAATTGAAGCTCTCCACCTGATTGGTTTATATATGGGGAGGGCCTATCAGATTTACGATGATCTTTGCGATTGTTCAAATGTGGATCTTTCCATTGGCTTTCCTTCTGATATAGTGGAAAACAGGAAAACAATTCTCGTTTGGCATCTGATAAATTATGGGCCACCAGAGGCAAAAAGAGCTATAGAGGAGCTGAATTCAAATCGTTCGGAGAAATCTATCTCATCTTTATTAGGTATGTTTGAGAGGTATGGTTCATTACAGTTTGCATCGGAACAGATGAGCTGTCTTTGTGAAAAAGCATTTGCAGCCTTGACTGATAGCTGGTTTCAAAATGGCTCAGAACATATAAAAAAATTCATTACAGAACTGATTTATTTTAACACCAGGTGATCTTATGAATTCGTTAAGAAAATGCATATTTGTTCTCTTTTATACTTCAAAACCGGTATTCCTTATTCTTACCGTAGTATGTGTTTTTTTAGGGGTTGCTTTCGCATTGAGTAGTGGTTTTGTTTTGCAGCTTAAACACCTGTCACTGGTGATAATTGGTGCCTTTGCGGCGCATGTGGCAGTAAATGTTTTCAATGAATATTTCGATTTTAAATCAGGTCTGGATTCTATGACTACCAAAACAAAGTTCAGTGGCGGAAGCGGATCTCTTCAGAAATTCCCGGAAATGGTCAGTTTAGTCTTCACTTTCGCTATTCTGAATCTGATAGTGGTTCTTCTGGTTGCACTGTATTTTTTCAAAGTCTACGGTTTAATTATTTTTTTGCCATTTATTCCAGGTGTGCTTTCAATAGTTTTTTACTCTTGCTTTATAATTAAAAGGCCATTTTTATGTTTATTTGCCCCTGGAATTGGTTTTGGCTTTTCTATGATTTGGGGAATTTACATCGCCTTAACCGGTTCCCTCTGCCCTGCTATCGTATTTATTTCACTATTACCATTCTTTCTGGTAAACAACCTTCTTCTACTGAATCAATTTCCCGATATGGAAGCAGACAGTATCACAGGACGAAAGAATTTGGTTATACTTTATGGCAGAAGAATTTCGCTACAGATTTACCGACTCTTTATGATCTGTGGAGTTATAGTAATCATTGCATCTTCAATTTTAAGATACATTCCTTTTATTTCACTTACTGGAGTGCTTCCCATTATTTTTGCATTAGCCAAAGTGGAGATGATAAAAAATTGCCTTGAGATAAGATCTAATCTGATATCACTTCTAAGTACAAATGTTTTTGTTGTGCTCTCTGCTCCTTCAATAGTAGGTACCGGATTGCTTTTCAGTTCATTCCGTTAATCCGCCTTGTTTAAGGTGTCTTATTCCAATTCTATTTCTCAAGACAGACATACATTCATCAGTTTCATCTGATTTACTTTTTAGTTACTGACAGTTCAGATGGTGTAACATTTGCAGCAAATTATCTAAAAAAGCCATTATACTATATCGGTGTGTCAAATGGATAAGCTGAAAACTTCTTATAAGAAGAATCTTATATACGAACTTCGGGAAACTTTGGAAAAAAATTCCGATTCTGAGGTCCGTTTTGACGATGGTAGCAGAGCTCTTTATGCAACTGATGGCTCGAATTATCGTTATTTTCCCATCGGAGTAGTAATCCCTCGTACTACCGAAGGTGCAGTTAAAGCAATAAACATCTGTCATGATTTTAATGTCCCTGTTCTTACCCGCGGAGGAGGAACAGCACTGGCCGGGCAGGGGTGTAATGAAGCGGTTCTCATTGATTTCTCTAAATATGTAAATAAGGTACTGGAGATCGATCCTAAAAACAGAATCGCCAGAGTACAACCAGGGACTATTCTGGATCATTTAAGAGATCCTGCGCAAAAGCAGTTTAACCTGACCTTCGGACCCGATCCGGCCACTCACACCCACTGCACTCTGGGGGGAATGATCGGAAATAACTCTTGCGGAATCCATTCAGTAATGGCCGGCAGAACAGTTGATAATATTCGTGAGCTTGAAATATTAACCTATGATGGAATCAGGATGAAAGTAGGAAAAACCTCCGAAGAGCAACTGGAAAGAATAATTTCTGAAGGAGGAAGAAAAGCTGAAATTTACAATGGCCTGAGAAAGATTCGGGACAACTATTCTGATTTGATCCGTAAACGGTATCCGGATATTCCCCGCCGGGTGTCCGGATATAACCTGGATCAATTATTACCGGAAAACGGATTTAATGTTGCAAGAGCATTGACAGGTACAGAAAGCACCTGCATAACCATTCTGGAAGCTACTTTGGAACTCATATATAGTCCCCCTGGCAGAGCTCTTCTGGTATTGGGATATCCTGACATCTACGAAGCCACTACTCACATTCAACACATATTAGGCTATAAACCTCTTGGGTTGGAAGGCATCGATGAGCAATTAGTTGACTTCATGAGAAGAAAGCAACTTCACCTGAACGATCTGAAATACCTTCCCGACGGCAAGGGATGGCTTCTGGTGGAATTTGGAGGTGAAAGCCGGAATGAAGCCTTAGCCAATGCAGAAAAAGCCATGGAAAAACTCAAAAAAGAACCGGCTGCGCCCAGTATGAAACTTTATTCCAATCTTACAGAAGAAAATCACATCTGGGAAATCAGAGAATCCGGTTTAGGTGCCACCGCCAATGTCCCTGGAATGCCTTTGTCCTGGCCTGGATGGGAAGATTCCGCTGTACATCCGCAACATCTCAGTCAATATCTTAAGGAATTCAGAAGGCTTCTTGATAAGTACAACTATATCGCTTCTCTCTATGGTCATTTCGGACAAGCATGTGTGCACTGCAGAATCTCTTTTGATTTATTTACAAAAAAAGGTATAAATAATTACCGGTCCTTTATAAATGAAGCATCCGATCTGGTACTTAAATTTGAGGGCTCATTTTCAGGAGAGCACGGAGATGGTCAGTCACGCGCAGAGCTTCTGGAAAAAATGTATGGAACGGAACTGGTAAATGCTTTCCAGCAGTTTAAGCAGCTCTGGGACCCCAATTGGAAGATGAACCCTGGCAAAGTGGTAAAGGCTAATCCTATCATATCCGGGCTTCGCCTGGGAACATCCTACAATCCCTGGCATCCCCGGACAAACTTCAAATTTACCACTGACAATGGAAGCTTTGCACAAGCTACACTCAGATGTGTGGGTGTAGGAAAATGCAGGCGTACAGGAAATGCTTTCATGTGCCCCAGTTTCCTGGTCACCCGTGAGGAAGAACATACTACCCGGGGCCGGGCTCGAATGCTCTTTGAAATGTTCCAAAGAAATCTTATTGGAAAAAATGGATGGAACACCAAAGAAGTAAAAGAAGCGCTTGATCTTTGTGTTTCTTGCAAAGGATGCAAAAAAGAGTGCCCGGTCAATGTGGATATGGCTACCTATAAATCTGAATTTCTTTCCCACTATTACCGTTTTCCCAGGCTTCGGCCTCCTCATGCATACGTCATGGGTCTTATTGGTTATCTGGCACCCATAGCAGCAAAAATGCCTGAAGTTGCCAATCTTTTCACTCAAACTCCAATAATCAGCAATATTTTTAAGCTGGCAACAGGGATTGCGCAAAAACGGCCATTTCCCAAATTTGCAGATCTTCCATTTACAAGTTGGTTTCCCAGACACCAAAAGAACTATCTTTCCTCTACTCAAAAAAAAGTTATTCTTTTCCCGGATACCTTTAATAATTTCTTCTGGCCACAAACTCTTAGAGCGGCAACTATTATTCTGGAACACTGGGGGTATCAAGTTTCTATACCTCAGCATAGAGTACCAGCGGTGCGTCCTCTAATTCATTATGGCATGCTTCACCTTGCTAAATGGGAGCTTAAAAATCTGCTTGCATCCTTGCGAAAGCAGATCCGTGATGGAATTGAAATAATATTTCTGGAGCCAAGCACTGCTGCAGTTTTTAAAGACGAACTAAATCAGCTTTTTCCTAATGACAAAGATGCACAGAGATTATCTCAAAATTGCTTTCTGATCTCGGAATTTATTATTCAAGAGAAACCAGATCTTCCCCAAATCAAAAAAAGAGCAATTCTTCACGGGCATTGTCATGAAAAGGCTGTTCTGGATATGACTGCCACACGCAGCATATTAGCTCAGATGAGTATTCAGTTTTCTGAGCCACAAGAGGGTTGTTGTGGTATGGCTGGATCTTTTGGCTTTGAAGCGAATCATTATAAATATTCACAAATGATAGCTAACCAGTATCTGATTCCTGCAATAAAAAATAAAGGTAAAGATGAGCTGGTTATTGCTAATGGATTCAGTTGCAGAACTCAGATTCTAGATGGAACAAAAGTGATGGCGCTTCATCTGGCAGAAGTAATTGCTCAGGGTTTCGACCTCTCATACCATAAGTAAGATTTTTTATATGATTTTTTTAACAAAGCCCACCAGAGAGAAAATAAAAAATATTCTGATTAGCAGAGCCGGAGCCGCTTATACTTATAAAGAAGTAGGAGCTTCTTTTACAGAAAACACAATCCCTTCGGGTTTTTCGGTTTCCAGGTACTGTAGGTTTATCGGATATGGTAACCATCTTTTTAACATCGCTTCCACCGGAATCTCAACCTGTGTAATGTATGAACTCCCCTTTACAGAATTCCATTTAATTAACAATTCAAAAACACCGGAAAAGGGTGCTATAATGGCAGTTGCAGCCAGACATTTCGGATTATGGTCTGTTAATCCAGTAAGAATCGTATATAAAGGTGAGCATTTCGATAATGGTGAACATTTTTTTTCTTTAGCGGTGGGAACCCTTAGCGGTCATGAAGAAAGTGGCGAAGAAAAATTCACTACACGTCTATCAAAGGATAACCGGGTGTTTTATGAAGTTTATTCGTTTCACAAGCCCTCAAGGCTGATATTAAAAATCGCTTACCCTGTAGTTAATCTGGTGCTTAAAAGGTTTTACCTTTACTCTGCTGAAGCAATAATAAAGTATTGCAAGAAATTTGCTGATTTATAACCGGGATTTCTTTATAATTTTACTAAGCATAGTAATTATGGTAACCAGCAGTATAAGTGGTCCGTAGATTGGATATCCAGGTTTTTCCACAAGACTCATTTGCCAGCTGCAGTTTACAGCTCTTTTGCTAAAGCTCCCTCTGATACCAGGATCTTTGTCTACTGGTTTCCATAAATTGTTAGCAGTATTAGGATCGTGCCTCCCGTTGTATTGTTGATTTTTATAACCGGTCTTAGCTAGATACCAGTCTCCCAGTCCAGGAAAAAACTTGTTTCCCCAGATCACGACCCACACATTTAGACCCAGAAAGATTTCCCGACGGTGATGATGAGCAGCCCAATAAATGTGCCTGGCGATCAGTTCGGGTTGGAAAATGGGTGGAACGGGCTGGCTCTTTCTGGGCATCATGTTTTTGCACCAATCAAATTGAGGGGTATTTACCGCAGGGAGCTGCACCATGGTGATCCTAACCTTGCATTTTTTGTGCAAAAGTTCGGACCTTATGGAGTCGGTGAATCCTTTAATGGCATGTTTTGCGCCGCAATAAGCACTTTGCAGTGGTATAGCTCTGTAGGAGAGGGCACTTCCTACCTGGATAATAGTCCCCCGGTTGCGGGGAATCATTCTTTTGAGTGCAGAATTTGTTCCGTAAACAAAGCCCAGATACGTGACTTCAGTTACCCTGCGAAATTCCTCTGGTGTAATATTCATGAATTCGGCAAAAACGGTAGTCATTGCATTGTTCACCCAGATATCTATAGGACCGAAAGTGTTCTCAACAGTCGCAGCTGCATTTTCGACTGCTTGAGGATCAGAGACATCTGTGGGGATTATAAGTGCTTCACCCCCGGCATCGATTACTTGCTGTTTTGTGCTTTGCAAAGATTTTTTCCCTCTGGCCACAAGTCCGATTCTTGCCCCTCTGGCAGCGAATTCCATCGCCAAAGCTCTTCCGATACCTGCAGATGCACCAGTGATTACCACTACTTCTTTGGTTTTCATTATTTATCATAACCTCTGGGTTTGGTTTTATTTGCTCTGATACTAAATTATTTTACAAATTCCATTCCAGTTAATTGTAGCATGTTTGTTGCATTGCTTTAATCTTCATGAAAATGAAGTATGAAAACATTAAGGAATATGCAATTATTGGTAATGGCCGCTCTGCGGCTTTAATTTCCAGAAATGGTTCTCTGGATTGGCTTTGCTGGCCCCGTTTTGACAGTTCTTCGATTTTCGGAGCTCTTTTGGATAACCAACGCGGTGGATACTGGAGTATTATTCCATGTTGCCCATATACCGTAAAACGTGAATATCTAAAAAATTCAATGGTTTTGAAGACTACCTTTACTTGTGAAACCGGATCAGCGATTTTAATCGATTGCATGCCGATATTTGACGAAAGTGAAAACTATATTGTTCCCGAACAGCAAATCATCCGGCTGATTGAAGTAATCGATGGGAATGTGTCATTCAAAATAATCTTCAAACCATCACCCGGATATGGAAAAGCAAATTTAAAATGTATTCGCAACAGCTTTGGAAGAGCTTTCATTTGGAAAGGCAAATGCCTTTATTACCGTTCCCATATAGAAATTGATGACAATGGAATTGGGTATGTATCTTTGGGAAGAGGGCAGTTTGCCTGCATGAATTTATTTTTTGTAAAAGACACGCCTGCCGTTTTTCAGCCTCTGGGAGATTTTCAAAAACAAATCATTTCTGACACAGTTGAGCATTGGTGCAAATGGGCACAGGGTTGTACCTTCGAAGGAGCATATCGTTTTGCAGTGATAAGAAGCGCATTGGTATTAAAATCATTAATTTATTCGCCGTCGGGAGCAATCATTGCTGCACCAACGACATCACTACCTGAGAGTATGGGCAGAGAACTCAACTGGGATTACCGCTATTGCTGGTTAAGAGATGCCTCATTAACCGTGCGGGCATTATTTGAAATTGGATTTAAGGATGAGGCCAGAGCTTTTGCTTCCTGGCTACTTCACACTACCAGAATTTCCCGCCCTAAACTCAAGGCGTATTATGATGTCTATGGTGGGATCAACAACAGAGAAACTGTTGCGTACTGGCTAACTGGTTATAATGGTTCCAGTCCGGTAAGAATTGGTAACGCTGCGCAGGAGCAGTACCAGCTGGATATTTACGGTGAGGTAATCGATGCGGTAGGACATATTATAGAAGCTGACAGAAAAGTGGATTCAGAGACCGAGAATATGCTTATAAATTTCGGGTTATATATTTGCAGGCACTGGAACGACCCTGATGAGGGGATATGGGAACCCAGAACCGGGGTTTCTCAACACACTCATTCAAAAGTAAACTGCTGGAACGGCATTAATCGCCTGCTCAGACTTCAGCAGCAAAAATTAATAAGAGCAGAACAAATGGATCTGTTTCTAAAACATTTACCAATTATTATGAATGCAGTTAAACAGAAAGGCTGGAGTGACACCCAGGCTTCTTATGTCCAGAAATTTGGCTCCCCTTCTCTTGATATGAGTTTGATACTCATGCCCTGGCATGGTTTTGAAGATCCAGGTAGTGATAGAATGAGAAAAACCTTTTCTGCTTTAAAAAAAAGGTTACACACCGGTAACTGTCTTTTTTATCGAAATGATCAGAGTAGAATAGAAAAAGAGGGTGCTTTTGGTATATGTTGTTTCTGGGTTGCCGATTATCTGGCAAGAGGAGGTGGAAGTCTTGAGCAGGCATGTCAGCAATTTGAAGGTGTTTTATCCTATGCCAATGATTTAGGGCTATTTGCTGAGGAAATTGAACCTCTCTCCGGTAATTTTCTGGGTAATTTTCCCCAAGCCTTTACCCATGTAGGTCTTATTAATGCTGCAGTAAGCATAGAAAAGAGAAAAAAAGAAGGATATTAGGTTTATGCATTTTGGTCACCTGATTTTATGGGGATTTATAGCTACTCTGGTTTTAACCACAACTCTATCGTTTTCTCAACAATACCATCTCACCCGGATGAATATCCCTTTTATACTGGGTACTATTTTTACTCCACACCGGGATAAAGCCAAGATAATCGGATTTGTGGTGCACATAATAAACGGATGGTTTTTTGCCTTTGTTCATATCGCCATTTTCCATTCCCTTAATAGCGCTTCCTGGTATTTGGGTGCCTTAACCGGTTTGGTTCATGGAATAATAGTCATGACAGTGGTTATTCCTATTCTTCCAGGAATTCATCCACGTATGGCCAGTGAATTTCAACCGCCAACGGTTATAAGGCAACTCGAACCTCCGGGATTTTTAGGTCTGCATTATGGTATACGTACACCCATTTCTGCCATTTTCTCACATGTTATTTACGGAATAATTCTGGGTAGGTTTTATGTTTCATGAAAGCAATTTCCTTTTTTAAATAATTTTTCTACTAATGAAATAAAAACTAATCAGTTACCCTCCCTTTTTCTCTTTAATTTCCGGTATTCAATTTGCTGAATATTTTACTTACCATTTTTTAAAACAAACGGAGAAAATATGAATACCAGTGATTTTCTTATTGAGCGACTCTATCAATGGGGAATACATCGTGTATATGGTTATCCCGGAGATGGTATTAACGGAGTAATGGGGGCGTTGAACCGAAACAAAGGGCAGATAGAGTTTATTCAGACTCGTCACGAAGAGTTGGCTGCTTTTATGGCGACTGCACATGCAAAATTTACAGGCGATATTGGAGTATGCATAGCTACTTCAGGTCCGGGGGCGATTCATCTTCTTAATGGACTCTATGATGCTAAGCTTGATAATCAACCAGTTCTGGCAATAGTGGGTCAACAAGCCACTTTCTCCTTAGGAGCCGATTACCAGCAAGAAGTCGACTTGTTGTCTCTTTTCAAAGATGTTGCTCACCAGTTTGTACATATGGCCACTAATCCGGCACAAATCCGTCATATGGTGGATCGTTCCATCCGGATTGCCAAAGCAGAAAGAACAGTGAGTTGTATTATTCTGCCTAATGATGTACAGGAAATGGAGGCCAAAACCTCCCCACCCAGAAAGCACGGATCCTCTTTCACTGGTATTGGTTATTCTATACCCAGGGTTCTTCCAAATGAAGCTGAAATGACAAAAGCTGCAGAAATTCTAAATTCCGGAAAGAAAGTAGCCATGCTGGTGGGAGCAGGTGCTCTCAATGCTACTAAAGAACTGATTGAGGTGGCTGAGATTTTGGGTGCGGGCGTTGCCAAGGCGCTTTTAGGTAAAGCTGCTTTTCCAGATACACATCCTTGCTGTACAGGCAGTATCGGATTACTGGGTACTAAACCCAGTTGGGATCTTATGATGGAATGTGACACTCTTTTTATGATAGGCAGTAACTTTACATATTCAGAATTTCTTCCCCCGGAAGGTCAAGCCAGGGGGGTTCAAATAGATATCAATCCGCGCATGTTAAGTCTTAGATATCCTATGGAGGCCAACCTCCAGGGCGATTCAGCCATGACTCTAAAAGCACTGATTCCATTATTAATTAAAAAGACCGACAGAAACTGGCAACACAAAATCCAGAATGGAATCAAAGAGTGGTGGCAGGTCCTTCAAGCCAGGGCTATGCACAAAGCAAACCCAATAAATCCACAGCGTGTCTTCTGGGAACTCAATAAAAAACTTCCTGACAACTGTATTCTGACTGCCGATTCGGGGTCTGTCACTAACTGGTGGGCCAGAGATTTACAATTCAGAGAAGGGATGATGGGTTCTCTTTCTGGTAATCTGGCTAGCATGTGTCCGGGTGTACCCTATGCCTTGGCTGCCAAGATGAATTTTCCTGAACGGGTGGTTATCGCATCAAGTGGTGATGGTGCTATGCAGATGCTGGGAAACGATAGCCTTATCGATATTGCCAAATACTGGAAATCATGGAAAGATCCCAGACTGATTGTCATAGTTCTTAACAATATGGATCTAAATCAGGTTACCTGGGAGCAGCGGGTGATGAATGGAGATCCTAAATTTGAGGCATCACAGAATATTCCTGCATTCTCATATGCAAAATATGCCGGGTTACTCGATTTGATTGGAATTGAAGTCTGCAGTGAAGATCAAATCGTTTCTGCTTTGGATGAAGCACTGTCTGCCAAAAGACCTGCAGTTATCGATGTTCATTGTGATCCCGATGTCCCCATCTTTCCTCCTCACATTACCTTTGAGCAGGCAAAAGGGTTTATGTCTGCTTTAATGGGAATGGATCCGAACTCTCTTGGTATCATCAATCAATCTTTTAAGGAAGCCATCAGTACAATCAGGAAATGACATGCAACACGATAACATTATAGATTTTTTTGAAGCCAGGGCTTATTGCATACCCACAGATCAGCTTGAATCCGACGGCACTTTATGCTGGAATTCCACTACTTTAGTGGTTGTGTTCCTGGGTAGTGGAAATGTAAAGGGAATGGGATACACCTACAGTGATAAATCCCTTGTACCTTTACTTGAAAATATGTGTACAAAACTGGTTCTTGGAAATCCAGCCGATTCTCATCCGTTTATTTTGAACTCACTTCACAATAATATACGTAATTTAGGGGATACCGGATTGACCTCCATGGCTATTTCAGCTGTTGATAATGCATTGTGGGATCTGAGAGCCAGGCTTTATGATTCATCTTTGCTGGATTTTCTTGGCATCAGCAAATACAGTATCGAAGCTTATGCTAGTGGAGGTTTCACCTCTTATAGTATGGACCAACTTCAAAAAGAAATGTCTGCTTGGAGGGAATCCGGTTTCAGAGCAGTTAAAATGAAAATCGGCAGAGAGAAAAATAAGGACAGAGAGCGATTGGAAATAACACGTAAGGCGATAGGTGAGTCGGTCGATCTTTTTGTGGATGCAAATGGAGCATACAATTCTAAAGAAGCCTTATCCATTGCCCGAATGCTTATTGAATATGATGTTGTCTGGTTTGAAGAGCCTGTTTGGCATTCAGATAAATCAGGTTTGCTTTTTATCCGCGAGCATTGTCTTGCTCCCCTCAGAGTGGCTTCTGGTGAATATGGTTTTGATCTTAACTACTTTAAAGATCTATTAATAAACAAATGTGTGGATGTTATTCAAGCGGATGCGACAAGGTGTGGAACCACCGGATTTTTACAGGCTTCTTCTCTTTGTGAAGCATTTAATATTCCTCTGTCTGCTCATACCGCTCCATCTTTGCACATGCACCTCTGTTGCGCAGTAAAATCAGCCATAAATGTCGAATATTTTCACGATCATGCAAGAATTGAACAGATGATTTTTGAAGGAGCAGCCAATGCAAATAATGGCTGGCTTATACCGGACCGGTCTGCTCCAGGCAATGGTCTTTTATTAAAACATGCTGATGCAGAACGTTTCAGGTGTTCCTGAATCGGGAGTCAATAGATGAAAATCTGAACTACTTATGTTTATACAGCATCAATACTTCCCAAAAAAAAATATCATTCTCAGAGATAATACTTTATTGCCTTTAGATATCCGGTAATAAATCCAAACTGATATTGGTAAGCTATGAGGGATATAAATCGAAGGACTTTTTTAGCAAATGCTGCCGCATCAGGTGCCTTATTTGCCATTAAAGGAAAACCTTCTGATTCTGTTAATAAGTTGATACCATATGTTATTCCTCCGGAAGTAATCCGTCCGGGAAAATGGACACACATTGCCACAACCTGCCGGGAGTGTCCGGCAGGTTGTGGAATGTATGTCCGCCATAGAGACAGCAGAATAATCAAATGTGAAGGAAATCCGGATCATCCCATTAGTAAAGGCGGGTTGTGTCCGCGTGGACAGTCTGCACCGCAGGGGCTTTATGATCCAGACAGAATTCGTTATCCTTCCCTAGTCATTGATAATCAGTTGAAGGCAATTTCCTGGAAAGAAGCACTTTCCCGAATTAGAACATCTCTTTCTCAAAAAGATAACAGCTTGTCGGTAATCACTGATTTACAAACTGGCATACTAAGCTCAATAATGCAATCCTGTCTGCATTCATTTGGTTCATCACGGTTTTTGATATACGAACCGTTTAATTTTGAGCCGCTGAAATCTGCTCATGAGGCACTTTATGAAATACCACAAATCCCCAGATATCAGCTGGACGGCTTTGAATTCATATTATCTCTGGGGGCGGATTTTTTGGAGACATGGATTTCACCGGTGGAGCAGGCATGGCAATTTTCTGAATTTCGGGCCAAAAACCTTTCTCAATCCACTACTAATAAATTTGTATATATTGGGCCTCGGTTTTCTATGACTGCAGCGAATGCAGATGAATTTATTAGGGTAGAACCTGGAAACGAAAGATGGGTAGCCTTTTCTATACTTAAATCCATGCTTAATATGAATCTGGTAAAAAAGAATGCTGATGTCATTAAAAAAGTGGTTGACCAGTTGGGTGAACCACCAACAATCAGTAATAAAATTTTGAGTTCACAAAAGATTAACCGGATTGCCCAGGAATTTGCTTCATCCCAAAGCATTGCATTAGCAGCCCCGACTGCTGCCCGAAATAGTACCGTAGCTAGGGATACGGCTTTTGCAGCTGCTTTACTAAATTTTATTTCAGGGGGAAATTCTTTTGATTTCAGCAGGTTTCATGCTTTTGGAAAAACAGCAACCGAAGAGCAAACTACCCTGTTTCTTAACCAAATCACTGATAAAGATACTGTTATCATTCATAATTCCAACATTGTGTTTACCCGTCCTGATGCCGCAGAGCATCTTCGTCGAGCCAGATCTGTCATTTATTTAAGCGTGATTCCTGATGAAACCGCTAAATACGCTCATTTGCTACTTCCAATTGATTCTCCTCTTGAATCATGGGGTGATTACGAACCATACAGTGGAATTTATTCATTCATGCAACCTGCTATGGCCAGAGTTGTAAAGTCCCGCTCTGCAGGAGACATCTTCATTGATCTTTGTCGGGGCATAAAAGCCTCTCCCTTTGCAGATAATGATACTTTCAGATCCGTTTTTTTTAAGCATTTGTCCCAGCTTCGTGATACATTACAACCCGATTCAGATTTGACATCTCTGCTCAGAAAGGGATTTCTTATTACCAATCCTTCACCTTTGATTAGTTCTTTACATTTTTCAGGTTATAAATATTCAGAAGCAAAAGAACCTGTCGCAAAAAACAGATTTAATCTCTGGACCTGGCCTTCCATTATGTACTATGATGGGCGCTTGTCAAACCGCGGATGGCTTCAGGAAACACCTGATCCGGTAAGCAATGCAGTATGGAGCAGCTGGGCAGAACTGCACCCGCAAACAGCAGAACTTTTTAATTTGAAACAGGGCAATAATATCAAAATAACCTCAGAAAATGCTTTCATAGAACTTCCAGTGCGTATCTCCGATGAGATTGATCCTTCCAGTCTTGCCGTAATGATAGGCCAGGGCCATAATTCTCCCTGGCTCAGAGTGGCAAAAGGAATAGGAGCAAACCCCTTCGAAATTATCCAACGGAATTCTGATACCTTTTTCGGAGTTGTCAGTATCAATAAAACAGATAATAAAGAAATGATTGTATATACCTCTACCACCCGCCATCAGTATGACAGGAATATTTTAAAACATATCACTCTTTCCGATTTTCGCAAAGGCGCAATCAACCAGGATGAAATCAATTATCCTCTTAAGGAAGGATATTCACCCCAAAGGGATCTCTACCCTGGACACCCGCACCGCAAGCACCGGTGGGCAATGGTAATAGATCTTAACAGATGTATCGGTTGCGGAGCATGCACTACTGCCTGTTATGCTGAGAATAACATCCCTGTGGTGGGAAGAATACAAGTTGACAATGGAAGAGAAATGGCCTGGTTGAAAGTGGTGCCTTATTTTCTTAGTACCAATAAACCTTTTTTATCATGGATTCCTATGCTCTGTCAGCATTGTGATGCTGCACCTTGTGAACCTGTGTGTCCGGTATTTGCAGCTGTGCATAATGAGGAAGGGCTTAATGCACAGATTTACAACAGATGTATTGGAACAAGGTATTGTTCCAATAACTGTCCATATAAAGTCAGACGTTTCAACTGGTTTGATCATAACTGGACCAAACCATTGGATTTACAGTTGAATCCTGAAGTCACCGTGCGCTGTCGTGGTGTTATGGAAAAATGCACTTTTTGTGTCCAGCGAATTAGAGATGCTGAATATCAGGCCTTATCTGAACATCGCCCGGTTCGTGATGGCGAAATACAGCCAGCATGTGTTCAGTCTTGCCCCACCAAAGTTTTTACTTTCGGAGATCTTTTGGACTTCAACTCCAAAGTCAACCGGTTGATCCGATGTGATCCAAGAAAATATCAGGTATTAAAGGAACTTAACACCAAAACAGCAGTCATTTATCTGAAAAAAGTGGTGATAGAATGAACAATTATTTAATAAAACGGCCCCTTACACTATGACAGAACAATCTTTATCAGATATCGATCGTGGTGTATTCGATGCGCTCAAGGCTCCTCCACTTATCTTTTATTTGGTACTGGCTATACTAGGTACAGGTATTTTCGCTTTTTTTCTTTGCTGGCTATACCAGTTGAAAACTGGTATGGGAGTAGCCGGCATAAGCCATCCTACAGGATGGGGTGTGTACATTGTTAATTTCGTTTATTGGGTTGGAATCGCCCATTCTGGAACACTAATCAGTGCGATTTTATATCTGGTAAGAGCCAGATATCGTGATGCGGTTTCCCGTTCTGCAGAAGCAATGACTATTTTTGCAATTGCCATTGCCGGATTATTCCCTTTAATACATCTGGGAAGGTTCTGGGTTTTCTATTATTTACTTCCTTACCCTAGTCAACGGCAGATATGGCCAAATTTTATAAGTGCATTACTCTGGGATGTAGTTGCAGTATCTACTTATTTTGTTGTAAGTCTGATATTTTTCTATGTAGGTTTGATTCCTGATCTTGCTGCTGCAAGAGAATTTTTTAATAAACACAGAGGAAATTCACATCCCAGAACCAGACTTTACAAAGCACTTTCTTTAGGATGGTATGGCTCATCTAGCCAGTGGCTCCATTACAATAGAGGCTATTTATTTTTTGCTGCATTGGCTACCCCCCTGGTCATATCAGTACACTCTATAGTTTCCTGGGATTTTGCCATGTCTTTACTTCCGGGATGGCACACTACCCTTTTTGCTCCCTATTTTGTGGCAGGAGCTATTCATTCCGGATTGGCCATGGTTATGGTATTACTGATTCCCATGAGAAGAATGCTCAATTTTCAATCATTTATTGGAATAAATCATTTTGAAAAAATTGCACAGACAATGCTTGTTACGACTGCCATAGTCGGTTATTCCTACATCATTCTTCCATTCTTTTCATGGTATTCCGGTAATATCTTTGACTGGCAGTTAGAGAAATGGCATATGACTGATTCTTGGGCGTGGGCATACTGGGGAATTATCCTGCTAAATGTGCTGGTTCCATCCTCGTTTGCATTTCGCAAAATTCGCAGAAACCTCAAATGTCTCTTCACAGCAGGTATTCTGGTAGTCATTGGAATGTGGATAGAGCGCTTTTTACTGGTTCCCAGTCCACTAAGTCATGATTTTCTTCCACATAACTGGGGTAATTATACCCCCACCTGGATAGAAATGGTTATTACTTTCGGCTCTTTCTGCATCTTTTTTTTCCTGTTCCTCTCTTTTTCCAAAGCTCTTCCAGCCATACCGCTTTCGGATGTTAAAACCGGTACAGCCAATCATCAGACACATGAAAGCAAGTTTGAACTGCACGAATTTAAAGTCGAACCGGTAAAGGATTCCGATTTTTTTATTATTGCAGTTTTCAAAGACGTTGATGGGTTACTGGCTGCAATTGATAAATTAACTACAGTTGGGAAGAAAAATATAGAGGTATATACACCTCAAAGAATAGCACACCTAATGCAGATTCTTGGACACACCAGAAGCCCTGTCGCCTTGTGGACACTTGTGGGCGCATTACTGGGAATGATTTGCGGATATGCGTTGCCGATATTTACTGCTTTACGAAATCATCTAATCGTAGGAGCCAAGCATCCGGTTTCCATAATTCCTTATTCCATTATTGCATTTGAATTGATTGTGCTGTTTGGTTCTATTGCCAATTTTATAGCTCTGGCCCGTTTTGCGAATCTGGGAAACCGGGATACTCCGTTGGGGTTTGATCCCAGTTTTACATTGGATCGTATGGGCGTTGTTGTTTCGTGTGCAGAAAATAAAGCAGATAATTTACGGACTTTTTTTGAGAATAACGGTGCATGCGAGGTTAAATCTTCGGGTAGGAAAGAGAGCCACAGATGAGTCGATCTTTTAGACTTACCTTTTGGGCTAGCCTTACAGTTATTGGTTTTTTATGTTGGGTATTGGTCGTATGGAACAATCCACAACGGGCCTGGGTAGCATTACTGGCGGGACTTACCTTTTTTTTACCGCTTAGTAGCGGACTTTTTATCTGGTCTGCAATCGTCAAAGCATCCAATGGTTCCTGGCCAGGGAAACTGGAAAGGATTCCACTGGCTTCATTGGGATGTGCCATACCAGTAACAGTTGCTCTGATTGCATTATGGATATGGAACTCATATTGGGAACCTTGGAGCGGGCAGAAGCTTCCACAAGGAAATTGGTTTACTGTTGCTTTTGTTATGGGAAGAGACCTGACAGCACTATGCGGATTTTGGATATTGGCATTTTTCTATTATAAAAAACGTATCGTTTCTAATGCCCGAAGTCTCACCGGATGGCTTCTCATACTTTACTCTGTAACTATTTCCATTATTGGATTTGATCTGATAATGGGATTATATCCCTCATGGAGCAGTACTGTTTTCGGGCTTTACGTTATTGTTACTGCTTTATACGGTTCTGCTGCAGTGTGGGCAGTAATCACCATTGCCGGTGGTATTTCATCAGTTTCACAGAATGATAAAAAACATACCTTTCAATTCCATGATCGAGGCAGATTGCATGACATTTCCAAACTGATATATACTTTCGCAATCATGAGCGCATATCTTATGTTCTGCCAACTATTGCCTTTATGGTATGAGAATATACCTCATGAAACCAGTTTTCTTATTCCCAGAATGAATTTCGGCCCCTGGAGCATGGTTAGTGCAGGTCTTTTATTTACTATATATATCGGTCCTATAGTTTTCATGTTGCCCAGAAATGTAAAACGTACACCATTACCACTTGCCATTTGTTGCATAATAATTCTTGGTGGCTTGTGGT
The DNA here is from genome assembly GCA_023436145.1 of Fibrobacterota bacterium. GTDB lineage: Bacteria > Fibrobacterota > Chitinivibrionia > Chitinivibrionales > Chitinispirillaceae > JAAYPC01. The sequence continues at coordinate 153,679 of JAEZKP010000031.1, forward strand.
TGGAAAGGTTATGGCTGGTCTTACCCAGCTACTCTATAAACAAATTATCATTGTCAGATTTTGGAGTGCTTTTGATTTTTATAGGGCTATGTGCACTTTGCATGGAAATTATGTCAACATATGTTCCTGAACTTTCTTACGGAGATTAATAAATCATAAATTCTTTCCAGAAAGAAAAAAGTTGTGAGTGAGACCCGGAAGTTAATCCGAAAAAGGTTCTATTATCTCTTAGCCATGTGGTTATCGGTTATTCTTTTTGTTGTGCTGATAGCAGGAATCTGGCTTGGCAAAGTTTCATACCCGCAACCGCATGGCCAGAAACAACCTATTCCTTTCAGTCATAACATTCATGCTGGAAGAAAAGAAATCAGTTGTATGGTTTGTCATCCGGAAGCAGCACTTGGTTCAACCGGAGGTATACCCCCATTAACCACCTGTATGCATTGTCATTCACGCATAATTGTTTCCTATGCGCCTGTTAGAAAACTGTATCATCATTTTTATACTAAAGAACCACTGGAGTGGAAAAAGGTAACCGATGTACCTGAATTTGTTTACTTTCCCCACTCGGTTCATCTGCACCGTAGTGTCGATTGTGCCCGCTGTCATGGAGATGTCAAAAAAATGGACCGTATAGCTGAAGTAAATAAAATGGACATGGGTTTTTGCATGAGTTGTCACAGAAATTACAATGTCTCTACAGATTGTTTTACTTGTCACCGTTAGTGCCAGAACAGGAGAAACGATGCTGGAATTTACCAAAAAAGCTCATAGTGCTGCATTAGCATTCTTTATAGCAGGATCGATCTGGTTCATGGTTGGAACTATTTACGGGTTATTTTCCGCTATACATCTGGTTTCTCCTCAACTTATAAATAACTTCGCGCCTTTAGTTTTTGGCAGAGTCAGACCAGCTCATGTAAATACAGTCCTTTATGGTTTTGTGGTTACCACTTTAATAGGAGCAGGACTGTATTACACACCGGTTCTTCTGGGAAGGCAGCTATGGTCGGAGAGACTGGGATGGCTGGCATGGCTGTTCTGGAATTTAACAGTATTAAGCGGGCCGATCTCTTTCGCCATGGGAATGACTCAAGGAAGAGAGTATTCGGAATATCTGTGGATTTTTGATCTTTTCCTGTTGCTATCCATGCTTATCGTTCTTTTTGATTTAATCATGACCGTACTCCACCGGAAAGAGCCTCTCCTTTACATTTCAGTATGGTATTTTGTTGCCACATTTCTCTGGTCTTCAGGAAGTTACTTTATAGGGAACGTTATGTGGAATCCACCAGAAGGTGCCATAGACGGCATAATGGATTCTGTGCTTCTATGGTTCTGGGGGCATAACCTTCCAGGACTTTTACTTACTCCGTTGGGTGTAGGCCTTGGCTATTACATCATTCCTCAGGTGGTAAAGCAGCCATTGAATTCTCATTTTTTATCGCTTATCGGATTCTGGACATTAGTGGTTTTTTATTCTCATATTGGATCCCATCATATCGTTCAGGCACCTATTCCAAACTGGCTTAAAGTAGTCTCAGTTATTGACTCGGTGGCCATGGTCATACCGGTAGCTACGGTGCTTTTCAATTGGTGGATATCTGCCAGGGGATATCTTGGTAAATTGCTTGCAGATCCGGCCGGAAAATTCGTTTTAATCGGCTCGGTCTGGTATCTGTTCACCTGTATTCAAGGACCGGTCCAATCCATTCCTTATATTCAGCGAGTAACCCATTTTAACAACTGGACAGTTGGGCATTCTCATATGGCCATTTTAGGGTTTACCGGATATATTGCTCTCGGAGGGCTCTGGCATATTCTTCCTCAGATTGTCAATCGCAAACTATATTCCCGGCATCTGGTGAATTTACAGTTTGGATTGTTAACAATAGGGCTCACCGGGTTTGTTATAGTCTTAACTATAGCTGGCCTCATCCAGGGTGGAGCATGGAATAATGGTGAGGTTGTATACCGGGTTCTTGCCGAGCTTCCGCCCTATATGATCTGTCGCTTATCACTGGGCATATTTATCATAACCAGTTCCTTTGTCGGGTTCTTCAATTTATTGATGACTGTTTTAAAAGGTCAATCAATTCATGATCAGGTAATTTGAACAATGAAAATGACTCCTGCAATGCTTATTATTGGAGGATTAATTGTTTACTGGGCATCAATATCAATTATGGTGTTTATTCCTTTGTTAACAGTTCATGATAAGCCTTCGGATATCTGGCTTCCCATGCCCAGTGAATCACAAAAGGGATTATTTCTTTACAAATCAAATGGTTGCAGTTATTGCCATTCTCTTTACATTAGAGTTAATGACTGGGGACATGGAGCAGAGCGGATATCAATGATGGGTGATTATTTTGATATAAATCCTGCTATTCTCGGTTCAGAAAGAACAGGTCCTGATCTTTCGATGGAAGGGGGACAGAGACCCGATGACTGGCATTTAGCACATTTCATAAATCCTCGCAATACCAGTCCTATTTCACTTATGCCTTCATGGGAATTTCTGGGTAAAGAAAATATCGGACATCTAACAGATTATATGCAGTATTTGGGAGGAAAAATAGCTCAAAGAAGAGTGCAAAGACAGCAGTACTGGAAACAAAAATCTGTAGATGCTTATCAAGGTGGTATAAGCAACAATTTTAATTTCCTCCATGATCATATCCCCTCTGTATGGCGTTCCATGCCAAATCCATATGCGGCAAGTGAAGCGGCACTTTCCAGAGGTAAAGTGATTTACGAACGTTTTTGCATGGGTTGTCATGGCGAAATCGGTGATGGAAATGGAACAGCCAGAAAATATCTCAACCCACCTCCTGTAAATTTCACAGAATTAAAAAAATACCTTATCGATAACAAGTATATAGGAGGCATTTTTTATTATCAGATCATGAATGGAATAACCGGAACGGCAATGCCTTATTTCAAACGAGCTCTTGAATCAGAAAAAATCTGGGATGTAAGCAATTATGTTGCAGTCTCTTTTTTAGGGTATACAGATGCCAATTTAGAACCTGCAGGTATCGATGCATCTTATGAAGATGAGCATTTTTCAAATATAGATTCTCTTTCTTTGGATTCTTCAATAATCGGAGGAAAATCGGAAAATGGAATCAAATAATTTACATATAATTGTATTCTGGGTATTAATCCGGTTAAGTGGTTTGCTCCTAACCGTCTTTTTCATTCTCTGGGCTTTTGCAGAGAGACAATTTGAAGAGATGAAAAGGGCTGCTTCCATTTCTTTAGATCTAACCAAGGAATCTGACCAAAAGAAAAACTCTAAAAATTCCAGTAACTGATTTCAGAAAGGAAACACATGCCCAATCAATTCATGCTTATCAGTAACCAGTATTCCATTCTGGCAATCACGACTGGCATTGTACTTGTATTATTAACTGTTATCTCTTATTTAGCCTTCTGGCTTCCCAGGCTAGATAAAAGACATTGGGTAACCCAGTCTTCACCCTGGAAAGATGTCTTCTCCTCGGTTCCCTGGGTGTTGATTGTTATTTATACTGCCACAACTTTCATGGCAGTTATTGTCCTGGTCTATTATTCCATCTATCCTCCAAACTGGTGAAATTATGCAAGAATTCATGCATGAATTCGAAGAGTATAAAACTCTTTCCCCATTCTGGGGATGGTTTGTTCTAATTGTTTTCAGCATCTCCATAATTACATTCGGAATGATTGCCCATATGGTTATTCCTCATAGAGAGCAGCGCCACTGGGATTTTGGCGCTTTACCCATTGTACCAGGTGAATCCAGATTTACTACACGCAAGCCACCAGCAAAACCATCCCTGCAAATGATTCCTTTACCTGGCGCAAATCCATTGACAAAAATTCCTGCAGATACATCAGAACCATTTTCAACGGAGTGCAGATGATAAGCAGGCTTCTTATCTTTTTTGTCGCATTATCCAGATTATTTCGATTTTTCCCTGATCTGCTAAAGCCATCTCCCAGTTTAGGTAAATGGCTATTCACTGCTAAAGTAATGAAAATATGGGTTACTGCTGGCGGTATTATGGCCTTAATTTTTTTTTGGATCGCCCTGATCGGTCCGAATATGAGAATTCAACCTCATTATCTTCCTTATGAAGTACTACTGCCTGTACCGCCTGAAGGCATAATTACTGTAGAAAAATATCCGCTTTGGTCCGGTAATGATACTCTGCTTTATCAGAAAAAAGAAGCTTTATCTGATACAGCCGGGAAAATTTATTATGAATATTATTGTCAATTCTGTCATGGTCGTCCAGGACTTACACCCGGCCCTGTGGGGGAGAGTTTTATACCTACACCTACGGATTTATCTCTGACAAGAATCCAACAATTGGATGAAATCACTTTTATACAAAAAATGATTTCTGGTAAATCACATATTCCATTGATTCCTTACGTAGTTCCACCCCTTAGTCGCAGATTAATTGCTCAATATGTTTTAAGTTTCTAAGCAGCACTAAAGTATCCTGGTTTATCTGGACACCGCAATTTTAACTCTCTTTTCTGTTTTTTCACCATCGTAATATTTCGTTTTTATTACTACAAGATATGTCCCATTACCAACTATCCGTTTGTTTCTGTTCTTTATATCCCAGTAAACTCCGTAAACACCTGATGCACCGGATGCTTTCAATGGAAGGCTCTGTGCAACCAGATTTGCGGTTGCATCATAAATATCTGCAGTACCATATTTATCAGTTCCTGGAATAAGTTGAAGTGGAATTCTGGAATAAAGCCCGATCAGTGCACCGGATGTGTTGTTTCCGATTATCTGGGAATATGCTTTACGTATCTGGTCGTTGAACGGAACATCCGGCGATGCCGGTGATGGATAACCGGTAACCTGAATACTCCACTCCCGATCGATCTCAATAAACGCTTTCTTAACTGAATTAGGATGATTTCCATCGGGATCTGTAACGTACTTACTCCGGATTTTAAATCCGATACTGTCATTTTTTTGTCTGTAGTTATTGGGTAGTTCCAAAAGAACCTTAACAGAACTTATATATTTGTTACTGCAGACACCATTGTACATGGATCCTTTAATCATTTCAGCCCCTTCACCTGTAATAACAAACGAGCTCTCAGGTGGTGCACTGAACAATTCAGAGCATATTACAGGTGAATTGAATTTTAATTCCAGTGTATCTTTACCATTTATATCTGAATTTGGTTTAAGTACTGCTGATGTAACCTTCGGACCGGTTCCATCAGTACGGTTTATCATATTTGTGGTAATCTTAATGCAGCTTTTTGACACATGCCTCTCAGCGTAGAAAAAATCAAATGGATACACTTCACCTTCAATAAGACCTAACGCACGCCCTATACTATCCATTTCCAGAGTGCTGCTCTGGGCAATATGTATACCACCCAGATCCAGAACCAGCCTGTTATTGACAAAAGCCCACACATCATCATCACCCAGGAAATCAAATTTCAATCCCTTTTTGTAGGTAAAATATGTGTGAAGTTCCATTGTGAAGGAATAATTGTGCCTGTAACCTGAAGGTTCATTTCCAAATCCTTTTTTGTCTATCCAGAAAAACTCTGATGTACCGTTAGTACCACTTCTTTCAAACTGATAGATACTGTCTTTAGTGTGAAGGAATGGAAGTGAATCGGTTATAACCACATTTTTAAATGCTGTATCGTAATCCACTTTGATAGTACGGTCATACTTCCCAGAGGTGCCAGTGTAAACCGGTATATTATAATCACCGGGAGTCCAGGGAGAAAACCATTTGTGAATAAATTTATTGAAAAAAATATTCGCTCCTGCTACCGGCTTTCCTTCCTGGTTAAGTGTGTCACTCACCATCCCCTTATAAATACCGCCTATATGGTCAGGATTAAACTCCGGGTTACTCCCGTCTGCGTGAAAATCATAAAAAGTCACCCTGACCCATAGAGTATCTCTGATTCCGCTCTGAGCAAAGGATGCCGACTGAAAACAGAATATGACCACAACTAAAAGCGCAAAGCGCGAATCAATTTTCATATCTCCTCCTCTGCCCGGATACAGAAAAGATAACAGTGTTCCCCGGTAAAATTGATTTATGCCAACACACTTAAACTCAAGACATTGACCTTATTAAATACATCTCAAGGATCATTTCTTCACTATTACCAGCACTCTGCGATTTTTCCGTTTATTCTCCCTGGTATCATTGGGAGCGATAGGTCTGGTCTCACCATAACCTATAGCCGTAAATGTTTTTTCAGGAAGATTCTCTGTCTGAACAAAAAAGTCCTTTACTGCCTGACAGCGAGCCTGAGATAGAGTTGTATTATCCCTGAATTTTACCTTTAATTTGCCAACAATGGGATCGTTATCGGTATGCCCTTCAATAACCACAGGATGATCGGGGTATTGCCTTAAAAAGTCGGTTATTTCACGTAAAACTGGAACTGCATCCTCAGGAAGTTCAGCACTGCCTGATGCGAAATTAACTGCAACCTGAGTCGCTGTTATGCGAATATATTCTCTCCCTTCCTCGACATTTACACCATTTATTTTTCTTAGTCTCTCTATGGGAGCGCTGTCAAGCGTATCTGCAGCTTCCTTTTTCTGAACATCCTTTTTCTTTTTCCCGAAACTCCAAAAAAGATAGAACGTATGCGACGAAGCCAGATCGCCTTCAGTTTTAATGTTATACTGATAGAAAGCTTTCAAAATACCAGATTGCTTTTTAACAGGTGTTCTGATTCCTGCGGCAAGGCCCCAGTACTCCACAACCCTTTCATCAAATCCAAGTTGCCCGAATATCCCGAAAGTATTCATTATCCAATAGCCCGCTCTTGAAGATAATCCCCATTCAAGATCTTTGACTGCTGTTCCAGGCGTTCCAGCAGTCTTAAAATCCTCCACCCGTGCCCAGAAATCCCGAATATCTACATCAATGCCAGCTTCTATCGACTTTTTACGGAAATCTGCAACCCAGGAGACTTTGATATCACGTGAATAGCCACCATTCTCATCACTGCCCACTGATGGAGCCACCAGATTGATTGTTGATAATCCGACCAGATGATTTTGTCTATCATTAGGATCTAAAATTCTCCAGCTAACCCCCAGATCCAAACCCACACCAGTTTGTGACTCACCGAAATTTGTTTGATGAGCCACTGTAATATTTGCACCAACACTCAGCCGAGGCAAGGGAAAGAGCGAATAACTCAGAATCCCGAAAATGTTTCTGTTACTTATATGAGTTCCACTTGTAACCAGACGGTTTTCGGTCACATCAAAGCGGGAAGTCTGAACTTTCCCATCGTTTTCCAGGATAAGCGAAATACCGGCAGCCTGTCTTTGAAAAACCGGTATTGTAGCACCAATTTCGGTGAGTATGAACTCTCCCTGAAGGACCGGCGAAATTGCAGCCCTGAGTGTAACATCTTTTCCTTCCGACAGATACGCAGGATTATTTAAAGGCGAGTGATACCACATCAGATCACGCCACCGGCTGCTCAGGAGAAATTCACCCGGAAGGCCATCACTATAAACCGGCTCATTAAAAAACAGGATAGAGAACAGAGAAATTACCGGAAAGCCTTTATTGATGAATTCCGATGTGTTCATATTTACCTCTCAAGTACGATTTACCCCAATACTCAAGCGTTACCTACGGAACCGCTGCAACATTACCAAATTTGCAGGGCCTGAAACTCCCCTCCTAAGCTATTTAACTTTGGGGACAATGATTATATTATATAACTGCATGAAATGAAATTTCAGATGATTTATTGAGATGCCGGATTCTATGACAAACAGGATAGCTTATAGAAGAGGGATGAGGACTAAATCAGAATACAGTATTTAATGATGGCTATTAAAATTAAGCAAGCTCAACTGTAAACAGTTTGTATTTATACTAAACAATTGCAAGTTTATCTGTCATTACTGCGTCTGCGGGTGCATGAAGCGTGCTTCCTGTCCACCCCAGTAGTCTACTACCTGCAACGCAATGGTCTGCTACGGAAGGCGGGAAGCCACATTTCATACCGAATATTTCGTTTATGCCCTGCGGCATAAAACCATATCTACCTACTATTGCATCATCTGATTCGCAAACAGAGATATTACATGTAACTTATTAATGTATGCAACCCCATATGAAATTCCAACAGTAATGTAGGAATCAGGTATCACTTGAATAGAGTGAGACGCCAGCAAACTCTGGAGTCTCATCTTATTCTCCGGTAAATAGAAACATCGCAGGTTTTCCCAGCAAATGGAGATCTCTGCATAAATGGGTACGACAGTATCTTTTTTTTCCAGATATATTTGACATTAATTCTCTTATATTCTATAATTTTCAGTAGATTAGCTAAAAGGTTGCATTCATTCCGCAGGAAGGGGGAAAGAAACCATCTGATTTAAATGTAGTACCTTTTAATGCACAACAAAAATTTCCTTATCAAAGAAGGGATGAGACATGGAAAATGGAAATCCTGAATTGAAGTACATTAATGCTGCATTTGTCGGAAAACAGACAAAGGGTTCACATTTAAAAGAGATTACGCCGGAAAAATCCTGTCACGGTTTGAAAACACCAGCCTTGCCTACAGATATACGTTTAATCAAACGGTTACTGCACCAGTTTCTTATTACACCGGTCTTACTTATTCTGAAAGTATTTACACCCTGATGACATGCCTGCCAAAACAGACTTTTCATCTGCTGTGAAATTTTTTCACAGCAAATTTTTCTTTTCAGCTATTGATTTTAGCTATTTCGGCAATCAGCAACGCAAAGAAAATTGCCAGACCACTTGAAAGGAGAGTGCCAATTAAAACGTACTCTGCGAAATTCTTATCATCGAGCTCTTTAAACCTGGCAAACCCTTTTGCGGTAAGGACGAATGCGATTGATTCGTAATTGCTGGCCCATCCATACCGATAGCTTCATGTTCATTGATTTCTGTACTGATTTTTCCAAACCCGATCGAGAAACTGATCCGGACTGGAAATAGTTTTACCAATATTAGAAACAGATCTTTTATTAGAGTTGCACTGCATCGGTAGACTGCCTGGAATTCATCCCCCAGCGTAATTGTAAAAGGAGAAAGAATGCCATTCTCTGAATCGTGGTTTATTTGGATCAGTACATCTTTGAGAGTCAATTGAACTTCTTTTCGGGCAGATATTTTTTTTGAATCTACTATATCTGCAATTATCACAATCGAATTCATTTGTATTTACATTCCTGCTCTGTAAAAATCAGACATATTAGTTTCAATATTTATAAAACGAACTAATTTGGGATATTTTTTTTAGAACTGAACCTTATTGGTTCACACTTTAAAAACTGAACCTTATTGGTTCATCTATTTTCAGGAAAATCTATAATTCAAAAACTACTGAGAGGTGTATTTCCGGAGGTTTCGTTCAAAATGGTTTTATAAAATTACAGAAGCAGTATTCCTGCAGTTTTTATTTCCAGGTACACAAAAATAAATCTCTTCCAGGTTATCATCCTTGAGGCTTGATTTGAAGTAGAAGCAGATTTGTCTGCCCGGCTCAAAATGAATTGAAAGACCTGCCAGCGAGGCTTTCACACCGGGGACGGAGGAACCAAAGTGAACCATTTATAGTTAAAAAGTTTCCTCCGTCCCCAAGGAAGAAAGAGTGCAGTCCTCTATAACCATTTGAATTCAAAGTGATTACATTGAGAGAATCTGCATCCGCAGAAACGCTCAACTTCCAGGGCAAACACCGGGACTAAAAAAACGCACCTCAACCCTTCCTAAATTAGCTGAGGTAACACATATCGACTAAGCAAACTGTTTCGCTGGGGAAAAATAAGGCGTGGAGGAAATAAAGTAATAAAAATCCTCATTCTCTTCAGGTGTTACGAAAAAGAGGTCAAAATAAGATCATTTAAATACCACCAGCCGGTCATTTGCCCCCTGATTGATAAAGCATAACTTAATCCAGACATCCGGGCGAATAACCTTTGATATTACACATTCATCTATTGATCCGGTGAGTTTATAATCACCGTCCGCTTCAGAACCAATCCGTAATGGTAATGAATTGAAAATAGAGGTAATCTCGGTTACATTTCCTCTATACCCACCGGTTACATCCTCTCCATCGATATAGCATCTGCTACCTTCATTATCAGACCGGTTAAAAACAACAGCTATATGATGCCATGTGGTGGTATCAATTATTGGTGCATTCAAATCAGACCAGACATCAAATGATCCTGATGAGCCCCAGATGGTATCTGCGGATGCAGTAAAAAAGTGCAGCTGATTTGATAAACCAAATGACAGGTTCCAACCGTAAGTGGATGACGGCTCGCTTCCGTTTGATTTAACAATTATCGTTTGTAAACCAGTATCAGCTCTTTTTACCCATGCACTTAAGGTAATGTTGCTGTCTCCTGGATTGAACACATTTCCCATATCAAAATAGGCATCTGAACTGTCAAAAATCTGCCCGAACCCGATCACACCTGAAGATCTGGAAAGCTTACCGAATCTGATTCCATGGCAGCTATTTGCCGTGGCATCATAAACTGTATCACCAGTTTCACTCAAATGCCACACGCTTTGGAAACCATCTGCAGTATCAAAAACTGCTTTACCCGTCTTTTGTGTAACTGTTTCAGGATTACCCCAATACATGGTTATGACCTGCTCTGAATTACCAAAGATGGTATCGACTTTTACCCAGACTTCAGCTTGAGAGGCAGTTTCATCCCATCGCTCTATCTCTAGTGGTAAAGATTTATTGTTTTTTCCTGAAAACAGCAGATCTTTACCCCCTGGCTGAGACTGGGAGAAATCGAAATTTGATCTATTTAATCTGACAAGTATAGGAAAATTGTAAATATCAGATTTTATATCAGCCCCGGATGCGGTGGTATTGAGAATGATCTCACGGGAAAATTGCCATAACGGGTTTTCAATCGTTACGATTGTATCAGGTTTTATCTCTATTTCATCTCTCAATATATTTAATCTATTCTCACCGGCCCTGACCAGAATAACCTCTGTAAAAGAGCCGGATGGAACTTCATCGATAACTAACTGATCTCCGCTTTCAGTAACTGCGAAAATATCAGTACCTGGAATATACACATAACTACCGGAATCTATTGCACCTTGTGATTTGAAATCAATCAGAATTGAACCGGCTTTATCAAGGTTTGCGAAGGGCAGCTCAGTCAAGGAGTCCTTAAGTACATTTACACTTTTTATCAGGGTACTTGTCTTATTAGCTTCATTACGCGCCAGAATAGAGTAGTTTCCAGATCTGATACGGCTGAAAGTGAATTTTCCATCACTATCTGTGGTATCAGTATAAATCGGATTTTCGGAAGTGTCTGCCAGGGGATCATGATCATACAACAGCAATTTGACTATAGTATTAGATGCTGCACTATTGTCTTTATGGCGAATATAACCTGTTATACCGTTGGTAGTCTCTGTAGTGGCACCGGCTGTGTCAGGATCGGTACACCCGGAGATAAGTGACAGAAACAGAACTGCAAAAAAAGCTATGCTGTTTATAATCATATGTATAGGTTTCATTGTTTACCTTCAGGTATCACGGTCAGGGGAAACAGCTGAATATTCAATTGATAGGTCCTGTCCGGATCTTTGCTCTCACCAGCATAAGCGATTATTGAACGACGGAATTCTGTGATACGGTTACGAATCTCCTCAAAATTTATAGAATTGATATTCATGGTGATAGTCGAAATATCCCGTATAGAGCGGTCATGCCGTTCAATCGATTCCCAGGACAAGCGTATTGTCTGTTCCTGAAATGTCGAAACAGCCAGAGAACGCCATTCATCACCGGTAGTAACTGCATTATCGGTCAATCGGTAACGTCCATTTTCATCACGACAGATAAGGTTAAGAGCTTCCAGAAGCTGCACAGAAGCTTTTGCTTCTTTGGCAGATATCGGTGGTGAAAGCTGCTTGCCCAGAAGAGCATAATCCCCTTTAAAATCAAAATATTCCAGCACTGATCGTACTACAGGATGATACCAGGTGCAAAAATACTCAAATTGCCAGTCTGCAAGAACCCTGCTCCTCACACTTCTTATTGCAAGAAGCTTCTCAAAATGCAGTCTGCTTTCCCGCTGTGATTTCGCTTTTATGAAATATACCAGAGTATGGAAATATTCCGCCTCAGTTCCATTAAGCCCACAGAAGGAAACTATCCTGGGAACCGACTTTTCTGAGAGATGCCGCTTTTTAAGCAGTACTTTTAGTAGATAGCTGGGGTCCATCCCCACCTTATTGCCAAAATACCGGTAGGAGAAGAAATTGTGAAGCGTTTTACGCTCCTCGTAGAAGTCTTTGAGGTAATCTCTGTAATCAAAATATTCAAAAACCGGTTTCATCGGAGTGCCATTTATTTAGATTTTTAACTAAATATGAAAAATATAGTCATATTTAGATATTATAGCTATTTTGTGAAAATAAAAACATGGACATCTTTGTCCACACCCTTTTTCCACACATTCTATTCACATTCCGCAGTCCCGATAGGAAATAATCGGGACGGAGGGGGTGGCAGACAGGCACTGGAATGACAAGTACATTAGCATCTGCTCACTTTGGACTGAAACAGCTTACTTCAGTATTTTCTGATCACCAATACGGATTATGCGGTTCTTCTCCCATTTTACCTGTAAACCACCGACTTTTGAGATCTGACCAAAAAGGTATTCAATTTCGAAGTCACTTATCCTCTGGATGCGATCAAAAAAATAGTGAAATTCATACGTATCAATGGCAATGATCCGGCCGAATTTGCAGATGATTGTTTTGCCACCGATTGTGTTTCCACATCTGTATTTTAAAGATGCTGTAATTACCCGATCAATGATTGCATATAATTCCAGATAATGGTAAGGTATTTCTTTATCAGAGAGTCTTAAATTTTCGATGTAAAGACGAAGCACACTGTATGCAGCGATAAACCCCGGAAGCGCTCTCTGGCGTTCCATATACTCTTTACGTTCAAAACTGGTCAGTTTTTTGTAATTCTGATTGAGTACTGGCTTATTCAAATTTCTTAAATACCCAATACCCATGATCCTTTCTGCTTCATAGCTGATCTTCAGACCACCTATTTTTACCAGCTTATCAGCAGAATATTCAATGTTGGCATTCCCAATCCGGGTTATCCGCTCAAAACCGTAGTCAACAGAAAAAGTATCGATTCGTATTACTAATCCACCTGAAGAATACTGTATTTTATCATTGTCATACCAACTAACTTTTTCCAGGTGTCTGGACACCATCAGTAATTTGTTCACTATCTGATACAGATACTGGTATTCATTCATCGAATCATTTTGATTTGCAGTATTACTCAGGTAGAGATAAAGGCACCATTGAATATCGTTCAGACATAAAAGATAAGATTGTCGGTGAAAAAAATCATCCAGATCCTTTTGTGGTATTGAATACAGAGTCTTATTGAGCTTAAATACCGGGGAGTTGAGAAAATTTCGGTAAGAGGATAAATTTCCGAAAGAGTCAGCATGGATATCAAACGGTTTATCCTGTGGAAAGTCTTTCTCCAGATTTTCGAAAACACAAATTCTGTTGCTTAAAAAATTCGAACTGAGAGTCAAAGAAATCTTTATGTCTGCCAGCCCTGTTGTAGTCAGCCAGAAAGACATGACAGAAAAAAGGATCTGCAGAGTTCTTTGCATTTCTATCTTCTCCAGGAGCACTACTTTAGGATAAACCTGCAAGAATCTCTCCCAGGCTAAATGAAGGAAATTGCTTCAGAATCTTCACATTTTTTTATACCGGCTTCTCATTTAAACTCATTATATTAATAGTTTATTTAATACCGGGTTAATTGCGGATTTCACATAAGCCATTCAATGCGAGCTTCGTATTAAGCGGTTAACTATTAATTTTCATTTCTGGAGAAATTCATGCTTTCTAAAAGTGCTTCTCTTCTGTTTGCTGTTCTCTTAAATGGTTTTTCTCTTTTTGCCCTCAGTCCGGTTGCTACTCATGGACCGCTGAAAGTATCTGAGGGAAAGATTATCGGCACTAAAAACAATGAGCCTGTTCAATTAGCCGGAATGAGCATGTTCTGGTCATTATGGGAAGGGGAGAAATTTTACAACAGCAATGTGGTAAGCTGGTTGGTTCAGGATTGGAATATCAATCTTATCCGTGCAGCATTAGGTGTGGGAGTTTATGGTGGATACGATTCTAATGATCCCAATTCTTCTACCTCTCATGTCAACCGGATAAAAACCATCGTTAATGCTGCCATAGCCAATGGCATCTATGTAATTGTGGATTATCATGCCCATGACGCAAATACAGATATCAATAGTGCCAAAACATTCTTTTCCCAAATGGCCAAAGAATATGGAACCAGCCCTAATGTAATCTGGGAGATCTGGAACGAACCGGATTTGGCGAAAGGGACTGGCCCTAAAGGCATGGACTCCTGGAATGATATTAAAAACTACGCTGCCGAAATCATTCCAGTTATCCGTCAGCACAGTCAGAATCTGATAATCGTTGGAACACCAAGCTGGTCTCAGGCAGTAGATTCTGCGGCACTATCTCCTGTTGCTGACCCTAATGTAGCATATACCCTTCATTTTTATGCAGGTACTCATAAAGATAGTCTTAGGGCAGTTGCACAGAGTGCACTGGATCTTGGTGCTCCTCTTTTTATCACTGAATTCGGAATGACTATTGCCGATGGTGGTAGCGATGGATTGATTGATTCTGTAGAAACCCGAATATGGCTGGATTGGGCAGATTCAAACGGTATCAGCTGGGCAAACTGGTCTATTGTAGACAAAGGAGAGGCTTCGGCAGCCCTCAAATCCGGTGTGTCTGCAGAAGGCGGGTGGACTCAGGATGAGCTCACAGAATCCGGAAAATGGATCAGAAACCGTCTCAGGGCCAGACCAGCCTATGAGTACACAGATATTATTCCTATGGATGGTAAATCCCTCCCGGGAATTATTGAAGCCGAATCGTTTACCGCAAAAAGCGAAGAATTGAAACCGGAACAGACAACAGATGTAGGTGGAGGAGAAAATCTGGCATACACCTCTAATGGAGTCTGGGCTGAATATTCGGTCAATGTAAGAATCGAAGGTGAATACACTGCCAGACTAAGGGTTGCAGCAGATGCAAATTTTGGTGGAACTATCAGCCTGAAATTTAACAACACCGTTATTGCATCATGGAATATAGGAAACACTGGTGGATGGCAAAGCTGGGTAACAACTGACAGCTGTCCGAAATTTACTCTTCCCAAAGGTGAGGCTAAAATGCGGATTGAATGGAGCGGAACTGCTTCAAGCCTGGTCAATTTAAACTGGATAGAATTCAAACAGGTGTTAGAACCAATCCCTGTCAAAAGGCAAAATTCTCAATGCCAGAAACAATTACCTGATTTCCATATCAGAAATGGTATTCTCTCTTTTTCAGCGGACGACCATTTTATATTTGCAACAATGTTTTCGGCATCCGGGAAAGTTCTCTATAGTTCGCCTGTAAAAAGTGGGATGATACGTATTCCGCTTGGGCCTGGGTTACATTTATTGCAATTGAAAAAGCGAAATGGTTCGTTTGAATCAGTGAAATTCATTGGAAACCGAATGTAGGCTGCCTGCAGAACGACAATAATACCTATTGATTTATAATAAGATGCCTTGTTGTATATTTATATAAAGCGATTTTTAATACTATCAACAAGGGGTCTGAACATGAAGACAATGAGCAATGGAATTTTGTGGATAGTAGCCATTTTTACAATATGTTCTGGTGGTGAACAGGTGCTAAGTCTTGGAAGTGACGCTCCGGATTTCTCCCTCCGGGCTCAGGATAGTTCTACGGTACAGTTGAGTGAATTCAAGGACAAAAACAGCGTAGTACTGATTTTCTACCCTGGAGATGAAACCCCGGTGTGTACTAAACAACTCTGTGAAATCAGGGATGATTACTCAGCTTTTATAAATAAAGGAGCTGTTGTATTTGGTATTAATCCGGGCTCGGAAAAGTCCCATCAAAAATTTGCTCAAAAACACAATTTCCAATTCAAACTTCTTATCGATGAAAAAGGCGAAGTAGCCAGAAGCTACAAAGCCAAAGGCAAGGTAATGAATCAGCGCACCGTTTATGTGATAAACCCTCAGGGAAAAGTGATTTATGCCCAAAGGGGAAAACCTCCGGTCTCAGAGATCCTTGCCAGTATACCATCAGCGGATGCAAAGAATGAAGTACCGGATATCAAAATAAAAGATTAAACCTTGCCGTTTTTGAAAACAGAAGACAGGTACAGAGAACATAGGTTCTCATGCTCCTGTTTCGGTTCTGGAGCTTGTTAATTTTTTAAAGCCCCTCCAATACAGTCACTCTTTTTTTCTGGCCTATGATTTGTAGTGTATTTTTCCAGCCTGAAATTTTTTAACACATACCGGAAACAGTGAAAAATCAAAGCAGAAGGTTGCTGTTATTTTTACTCAGTGCAGGCTTAAGTGGTCTGATTTATCTGATAGTACTATATATTTTACGGGAAATATGGGGGAGGAATGCTTACCTGAGTGTTACTGTGGCTTATGTTTCGGCAATGACTTTTTATTTTTTAAGCAACAAGACAGTTGTATTTAAAAAGAAAGATTCTCATAAAAAAGATCTTTTCAAACAACTGTTACAATTCAGCATCATGATCATCTGTAATTTTTTCATTACACTTTTTATGGTCTGGTTTTTCCAGATTTTTACAGGTGAGGTATATTCGGGATCAGTCGCTGCCGGAATCACAACTACAATTCTGGCTTATCTGGTATTTGACAGGATATTTAAATAGCATGAAAGTAATTATATGAAACTAGCGAGAAAGAACATTCAGGCTGGGTCAAAGCAAACCTTATGATCGGTATTGTTCAATATTTCAGGACTAATATATGAAGTAAAGCAAACAGAACATATTAAACGGAGCAGGCATTTATGATACAGAAACTGGATTGGAGTAAAGGAAAGATTTTCGCGTATGAAGCCAGCGGAAAATTGAGTAAAGCAGAACATATTCAGATTTATTCTGAACTCATAGAAGCTATAAAGCAATACGGTAAAATCCGTATATTTGTGCTGCTGCCAAAAATAGCCTGGCCTGAGCTGAGTGCTATTGGTACCCGCTTTTCTTTTGCCAAAGAACATCTCTTCCACATCGAACGTTATGCAATTGTTTCAGATAATCCCTTCATTGCGTGGCTTTCCCTCTTATTAAGCATTATACCAGGTTTTAAATATCGTCATTATGACATCAAGGATCAGATAATGGCCAAAACCTGGATCGAGGCAAAACACACGTAAACGATTATGAGATTTGAAATTGCAGACTTTGATTTATAATAATATTTGAGATAAAATTGTTGATTTTGGATGCATGAGAAGATCTTCAATTAAGATAAGAGATTATAGATCCAGAGTCGATTAAGCAGTATTTTGCTCTATCTTCAAATTTTAACATCCCTCATTCGAAAAGGCTCATTTTTCCTCATTATTAATCATTTTCTATTGCTGATTCATTTTTGTGTCAAATTCCAATAAGACAAACAGATTTGTACCATTGAAAATTAAATTTAAACTGATTTAACCCTTTGTTTTTCATTATATTATAAGGGCTGAATTTTGCATTTGGAATAAAGACAGTCATCCGCTTTTAAACCAAATCGATTGAGAATGTAATGAGAATTCTTATTATTGATGATGAAGAGATAGCCGTTTACAGTTACATTCGCTATTTAACCAAAATTGGATACCAGGTTTCATTCGCCTGCAGTCTTCAGGAAGCAAACCAACTTCTCCAAAAAGAGAATTTCGATGCAGTAATCTTGGATCTGAGGCTGCCTGATGGTAATGCCCTGGAAATGATCCCTCAAATACGATCTCTTAATAACGAAACTGTTATAATTATCGTTTCCGGTAGTTCGGATAACAGCCTTATCGAAAAGGCAACACAATTGGGAGCCAATCGCTTTCTGGTAAAACCAGTAAGCATGCAAAAAATATGTGCCAGTATTGTCGAAATTCTAAACGGTGTTTATGAAAAAAATCTCACCTATAGAAGTAACCGGTCTTTATAACGAATGATATTTCAAATCTGGCACTGATTGAGGTAAGGGGGATCCGGTTCTTTGCAAGGTTGGCGTTATGGGATAAGTCCCATAACACCATGGTCCGAATAATTCTCTTCTTTATAGCCACAATTGTGGCCCCTTCATTTGATAACAAAACGTTGTACATACTGATTCTCTTTTGATGCAGCTTTTAGAAGATATACACCCGATCCGCTCAAAGGAATTTTAACCTGGCTAGTAAGTTTCAGATCTCCCTTTATCTCTTTGATCAGCTTTCCCTGAACATTGAAAATGGAGATATTGGAATAATTATCAGTTGCTGGAATTCTGATCTTGATCGATTTTGAACCGCAACGAATCATAAGTATTCGTGATGCAGTTCTGACCACCTGATCAGGAGCTCTCTCAATCCTGGTGGTGTAATTGCTGACATTAGCCACAAAGATCTCCCCATCTTTAGCTGCAACACAGAGCTGATTACCAACTGCTCCAAAAAAGCTCAAATCATTGGCAGGAACTCCTGTATTGGATTCATTCCAGGTATTGCCATTGTCAAAAGACACATAAAGATTGGGAAGCAGTTTTTTTACACTGGAAATAGGATTGTATCGCTCTCCTGGTATCCCGCAAAAGAGAGTATCACCGACTTGTGCGATTTTTATTACGGGCGCAATTAATTGATTAAGTGTCATTTTCCAGGTAATTCCACCATCTGCAGAAACAAACAGCGCCTTGTTTAAATTATTTTTAGATTCAGGTAAATTATACCTGAAGAAAGTAATCGCAGTTAAGAAAGAACCAGATTTTTCGATATTCATGATTTTCCAGCTGTTGACAGTATCATCTTTTGCCACTTCAAACAGTGTATTATCATCCGTACTTTTCAGGTCTTTCCACAATAACAGGCATCTGCGCACCGAAAATGGCAGATTATCAGGCAAATCTGTAAGCGGTGTAGATTTGTTTACCCCATATTTTTTCAAAGCATCAACCCATTTATCATCACTTAAATGACGACAATAGAGTTCATTTTTATCGTATACGCTCACAAAAGCAAAAATAAGACTGTCTTCAAACACCATTTCAGTAACAGCTCCATATACAATAGCATCAACCGGTAGCGTTGGAAGACCGTCAGAAAATGGTTCCCAATCACCATCCTTAACTTTCCTGAATACTCCGTCAGTTTGAGATCCGGCATACAAGACCGAATCCTTAAGCGTAAGCGAAATAATTTTTTTGTTCTGCAGTCCCTCTGTTTTTTTCATACTGTTGGAAATAATCTGGTTCTGATGAAGAGTATAAGTCAGACTGTAAACCCCGGAATCACCAGCAGCTATAAACATACGATATTCGCTATTTATTGCGGATCCGGTTATGCTTACTATTCCACTGTCCAGATTATTATTAACTGTCATTAAAGAAGACCAGTTATCAATGTTATGTGGTATTACTTTGCCAGAAGAATCCGGAAAGAGGGTATTAAAAGAGAGTGATGAATCACTGGAAACCAGATTCGCCCCTCTTCCAACATCATAGATTAATTTTTCCAGTTGTTTTGATCTATCCGTAAAAGTTCTTGTATTTGACTGATCCTCCACCTCTACCCTTCCATAACCTACTTTGATAACGCACTTTTCCTCAATCGAATCACAACTCTTATAAGGGTAGTTGATCACAAAAAGAGGTGTACCAAATGTGGGGCTAAGTGGTTCCGGGTTCTCAATGACGAGTGTAGGATCTTCCAGGTAATTGGTTGCATTATTGATAAATAATATTAGCCGGTTTAAAGCAACGCGATCAGTTAAACGGAAAACCGGATCAGGTCTTCCGGAAAAAACAAACATAACGGAAATATCCGCATAATCGGGTACTTCGTATAAGCTGTTTTTGTATAATCGTGCTTCCTTGCTTACCACCTGATAATAATTGATTCGATCGATCGCACCAATGTATTCGCCAATTCTTAACAGAGCACAATATCCGCCATCCGGAGTTCTGATAAAATAGACCTTTTTATTGATAGGAACAGCGGTTTTATAACCATTTGCCGGTGCCTGTAAAGCCACCTTTCTGATTCTATTATCATAATAGAATAACGTTTGAGGATCATGGCTTATGGTACCGGAAATTGCAAAATTTAATTCCACTTCCAATTCGGGAACAGTAGTAATTCCGTAGGGGCAATAAATGCTGTCCATAAAAAAAATCAGGTCATTTGACCGGCTACGATTATTATAATGCTTTACGCATTTAAATGAATCAGGTGTCAGTGGGATTCCCACAGTATCTCCAAAGTATTCGATGGTAAATAACCTGCTGACTGGTTCGGAAGTCTCCGGGAAGCCGGGTACACTTAACATCAGACAATAAGACGCTACCAAAATAGATTTCCTGTAAAATGCTTTCATAAATCTGCCTCTTGGGGTGTGGTGATAGTAACCGGTCCTTCATTGGCACTTGCCATAAAGCTATCGCTTATCGACCGGACAACATAATACACTACTATGCCGGGCTGAAAATCGGAGATGTCATCAAAAAACAATGGTTCTATCACGGTAAATATGGTATCTGTCTGAAGAGGATTAATTCTGCGTTCCACTTCGAAACCAACAAGATCCAGGGTGTTGTAGGCTTTCCATGTAAGTTTGATTTCACCTGGTTTTCCTGCAGGTGCTATTTTGAGGTCAAAAGGTTTGGGTGGGGGCAGCCATGGTATGCGCTTTATAAGAACAGTTTCCACCTGAGTTATTGAGGAATCAACGACTATAACCGAATCCTTAATGGTAGTAAAGAAGCCGTCATCAGCATGAAAAACCAGGGTATAATTACCCGGAGGTATGTTTGTAAACTCATACTTTCCCTGGAGATCGGTAGTGACTTGACGGTTGATGTCCTTGATAAATACATCAATGAAGCCATCCTGAAGATTATTATTGGACATGTGGCTTTTGACACCGCCTCTGGTGGCTACACCACGTATAGTTCCGGGTTTTGAGAGGATAATTGAATCATAGCGAATCTGGGAGTTCCAGGATTCTACTTCCAGATTATTAACTATCGCATAACCGATTTTATCGCTTCCCTGTGCTTCGAGTACAAATTGGCCGGAGCTTAGCATGGCCACCTCAAAATACCCTTTTTCGTCTGCGGTAATAACCATTTCCGGCTGCACCAGTTTGTATGATGCAGTTGAATCGACACCTTCGGATTTTTTATAAATGATAATTCTGGCATGAGCAGCAGGTAATTTACCCGGAGTAAATATATACCCGGCTACAACCGGATTGGTTTCCTCTGTTGCAGGCCCTGCTACCTGAGTGGTGCAGGAAATAAATTGAATCAGTAAAATTAATAGTATACAAATAAATCTCATTTTCTGTTCCTTTGACGAGTCAAGGGAAAAAACTGGATATTAAGCTGAAAAACCGCTTCTTCACTGCAATCCTGATGAGCGATATTCATTATCTTTTTTCGAAATTGAGATATTTCATCTTTGATCTGTTGGAATGCTTTTGAAGAAAGGCTCAAGGTAACTCCGCTTATATCCCGCTCTGCGGATTTATGTAAGTCAAGTGATCGTATAGCCAGTTGCAACATCGACTTATGGAAAGCTGACAATCCTACGGTTTTGACATCCTCACCGGAACTTATGAGTGGTGAGGTAGCTTTGTAGTGTCCGGAATCATCTTTTTGCAGCATCCCCAGTTTCAATAAAAGTTCAACTGACTGTTTTGCCTGTTTAGGGGTGATCGGAGGATCAAAGACTTTAGCAATCTGCTCAAAATTATCCCCAAAATCCAAGACCGGGAGAAGAGAACGCATGGCTACATTATACCACTGGGAAAAATACTCATAATGCTCCTCAGGAACAGTTTCAACATCACAACCCTTTCGCAAATCGAGTAGAATCTGAAAGTGATGGTTCTTAGTTTCAGTGGTTTTAGCCTGATTGAACCTGACCAGATGTTCAAAATAAAGCCTCTCCTTGCCTGAAAGCTTAAAGGCACGGGCAAGAGAGTTTATTCCTGCTTCAGAGAGATTTCTGGCGCCATTCATTACCCGTAACAGATAATCCCGAGCCTTAAACCCGGTTTTTTCAGACAACACCTTAAGGGAATAGACGGGATTTTCGGACTTCTTATGATTATAAAAATCCTTTATATACTCTCTATAATCGATGTAATTATGGATTTTTTTCATAGTGACCTCAGGTTATAGTATAAATAAACCGGAAAGGAAAAACCAGAAATTAGGGGATTTTTCGTTGTCCTTTAGACAACGGTGTTTTATTCATAGAAATAGGAAGTATTTTGATCTTGAACCATTAATGTGTAAAGAGACAGAGGGAATTTGAGGGACCGTCCTATCCAAAATATGAACATTCACTTAAGAGTGTTTAGTGCTACGCCTGCCGTGGATCTGCAGAATTTATTTTACCAGAACTAACCAATTGCAAAGTATATTGAATCTTTCCGGATGGTTCAAATAACATATTTTCAATTTTTATTTGGACGATTGCTTATTTAAACTGGAGAAAACAGTTGAAAAATACTGACATAGAAATACAAAGATTCTACAATGATATTGCACATCAACTTGCAGATGATTGGTATTGCAATGACAGTTTAACCCCGGCTCTAAAAAGTTTTGTATCTCTTTTGAAAAGTAAACCCAGGATCCTTGACCTTAGGTGCGGTGCTGGATATGAAAGTATGAGGTTACACAATCTGGGCGCAGAAGTGGTGGGTATAGATTACGCCGCTGAACCAATCAGAATTGCACGTGAAAGGAATCCCCAGTGCACATTTGAAGTAATGGATTTCAGAAAAATTGATAATCAGATAGGTCACTTTGATGGAATTGCAGCAATCGCTTCCATAATACATATACCTAATGACGAACTGGCCGGTCTCTTTAAAAGCATGAAGAATATTTTAAACCCGAATGGTTTTATTATGCTGGTGGTTATTGAAGGAGACGGATTATGCAAGGAACGTAGTATAATTGAGGTAAATGGTTTTACATACAATAGGCCTTTCTATTTGCACAACCGGAAAATTCTGACACAGGTTGCAGAAAAAACCGGACTGAAATTTTCCACTGAAATTATTCTCGCTGATGAACTCAGTAAATATGGCTGGAAATGCTTTATTTATCGGAATTAAGAGCTGATCTAGGCCTTTCCCTTGAAATAAAGTTATTCGCTATTATCAAATTCATTCCCCAAAGGGATGATTGTACCGGTAATACATCCCCTCCACAACCATGGTATCACTTCTGAATTTTGCACGATACTGTTTTTACCCGATGAATAGACATCCATACCAACCAGATATCATCATAAACCCCGGTGTAATATGGTAATGCACACATCGTAGTTGGCCCGTTGACATTATTTGGCAACAGAATTGGGTTCTGAAATGCAGTCAAACAGTTTTATCTTTCATAAAACAAACTACTCGCAAATCCAGATAACTCTATGTTTTTTACCAAAATAGCCTTATTGCAACAAAGCTGATCATATCTACTATATCATTGTAAATTAATTATTTTTATTAAACCTAATAAATTTTTTATTATTTTATTCCAAATTTGAGAGTATACGTTTATAAAGTCAGGATTAAATATCAACAGCTTCTACTTTACTCCAAACCTGGATTTTTGAAAGAAGTATATCCCCAACCCCTTGTAAACGCCGTCACCTGATTGGAAAACATAATTCAGGAATTGGTTAATAATACAAATCACTCAGATTAAATAATTACAAAGAAAGGTATTTAATTACATTTGTTGCTGCAGTATTCTTTAAAGATTATTTTAATCCCCTGAGGGGAATTTCTATGTTCAAATACATAATCACATTAATTCTGATCATTCCATTTTCTGCCCGGGCAATCGAACTTGCATCATGGTTACGGTTTCAGCGCTTGCTTAAGGAATATGACAATCCTGTATACCGGGCAAGTGATAGAGATGTTTTTTTACAAACAGAATACTCTGCCAATATTATTGATGAAGAACCGGATGATAGCAGATACCATGGCCATCAAAAATATGTTCTCAATTTTTATGGAAGCACTGGATTCAAAGGCCAATGGATAAGTAGCAAACCTTATCTCCAGACAGATCACCAATTCAGTTTTGAAATAAGCGGGCAGATAGACAAACGTTCCGATATCTTTATTAACAATACATTAGGAATTTATGACAGTTCAAAAACACTGGATCAAAGAGCGACCGGGACTTTGACCTATGGGGGATCATTACGTCGCTACCTTTTTACAGACCGGTTGAACCGGTTTCTATTTATAGAGGCTGGAGGGCGTTTAAATGCATCCGGAGAATATTCCAGGAATCGTAGCCAGACCCATTTCCAGGAAGAAAAGGAATTTTTACGTTCTAAAATAGACAGGCAGACCAATTGCAGTACTCAAAGCAGCCTACTACCTGCTATTGGTTTTGGCAAAAGGCTGCCTGTGGCACCAGTTTACAAAGCTTTCGAAATAGAGCGGAATCTCAGAAAAATGAAGGCTTTGAATTCGAAGCTTGCTGATAGCTCGGTTATGAAACTTGCAGCACTCTGTGGCTCTCTCAATTCGTTCCGGTTATCACATGATCGACCGGATAAATTTATAATGTCAGCTCTGGACTCTATTATAAGAAGTGATCCATCCCTCGATACTGCCAAATATGATGCTTTTTCACTTTTCAAGGTATATGAGACGCTAAACGAGCGACATCCACTTCTTTTTCATGGATTTGAAGTCAAAATACGATCAGATTTCAATATTGACTACTATTATCTTTCTCAGTTTCCGGCAGAGAATAACCATTTTCCTGATGCCGGGTCATTGGGATTCGAGTGGAGTTATCTAAGCCCTGTTCAGTTTGCCTGGACATTTCCTGTACTGCCTCGTTTTTTCATCGAATACGACGTCAATCCACCACTCTTTTCCACTGATAAGATTCTCCTTCATTACAGTTCTCTTAAACTTTATTTTTTCCTGACTAACCGTATTCAGCTGGATGCTTCCATCAATGATATTTCCACATTCATTATTCTTCCTAATGGATATCCTGGAAATATTCTGTTTTCTGCCACCTTTTTTCTGGAGGATAAACTGACTTTGCAATGTACAGCCGGTAAATGGTTCAGATCCTCACAGCAACAGCCAAACCGGCCAGGAAAATACAAAGATCAACGTGAAAAATTGACACTTCAGGTGGGCTATGATTTTTAAGAGAAGAATTCTGGTCTTTTTAGTGGCAATTACGGCTATTATATGCAGCTGTATAAACGACCCGTCCAACAAAGTTTGGGAGCCCGAAGGTAAATTTATTACCCAAAGCAATATCCCGCCACTCTATAAACTGCTTTGTGATAAAAAAGGAAGATATTATGGTTTAACCAATGACTACGTTATTTCGTTTGACAAATCGATTCTGG
Organism: Fibrobacterota bacterium; assembly: GCA_023436145.1. Taxonomy (GTDB): domain Bacteria; phylum Fibrobacterota; class Chitinivibrionia; order Chitinivibrionales; family Chitinispirillaceae; genus JAAYPC01. Next base: position 179,271 of record JAEZKP010000031.1, read on the forward strand.
ATGCAAACGCCGCTCCTGACACTCTACCAGACTCCTATGGAGCCAGGGACATCCGATTTGACAGAAATCAGGATCTCATAGTTTTCCAGGGCTCCAGCATCAGAAGATACCGTTCCGGTCCAGCAGGAATTCAGGTTGACAGTCTTGACAATTCGCTCTTTAATGGCCGGATCTTTCATGTGTTTAATACTGATAGCGGTATCATTATGATGACAAACTGGGTGAGTCAGATTATCTGCTGGGATGGAACATCGTTTACTAATCGTGGTCATATCCAGAGTGAAAGATATTATCATATCTCAGGAATATTTTCTCATGAGAATGGTTTGGAGGTTTTTGTCAATTCCGACTACTCTCTCAAGCGTATTCTTGTTAAAGATTCCTCCTACACTGTGACTAAATTCCCCTCTGACTCTTTGCATATTGGCATGATCACAAAAAAATGGAATGTATTTTTGGGTACTGGAATTATCAAAGAAAACAACAATTGGAATTGGGTCTTATTCACCATATCCAAATCAGATTCACTTCGTGTACTTGCCACAATTCCCAGAAATGCGCATCAACTTATAGAGACAGATTATGCAATTTACCTGTATTTATATGATTCAGTGTACAGGATCACTCGCGGAAGTATTCGTCACACCAATTTGGAGCCAGGCCTGCAAGGCCCCCTTTTCCTGGATCCCAATGGCCGCCCGGCTATTTTTTACCAAAACACCCGCCGAGTAATCTATATAGATTCTTTGAGTTATACTGATCCAAAGTGGTGGTAGGTGCTTAAAACTATTTATCCAGAATATCATAAAATCCAGAACCTTTCCGATACCTTCCAGGCTCCTGTCACGTAATTTTTATAGGCTCTTAACAGAAGGATGGTACCCTATAGGATGCTGGGCATGCGGGGTTCCTGGTTTAAACATAGGAGCTTACCATGACAGCTAAAAAAGGCGATACAGTAAGGGTTCTTTATGTTGGCAAGCTGAAAGATGAAACTATCTTCGACAGTTCAGGGCAGATACCGATAGAATTTACCATTGGTGAGGGAATGGTAATCCCGGGTTTCGAGGAAGCGATCATTGGTATGGATATTGGTCAGCACAAAAAAATAGAGGTTTCTTCAGAACAGGCTTACGGACCTCATCTCGATGAACTGGTAGCAACTATCAGCCGGGATCAATTCCCGACGGCTTTGGATCCGGAGGTTGGCAAACAGGTGAAAGTGGCAAATGAAATGGGCCAGACCTTTATTATGACCATAATAGATATCAGAGATGGCACTGTAACCTTGGACGCCAATCATCCCCTGGCAGGTAAGGATCTGATATTTGATATCGATCTTGTTGAGATACTTACATGAAGACCAAAAAAAAGGGCCGGAAAATCAGTAAATTTTCCGACCCTGAATTTTTTTTGGAAAAAGACTTATCTGCGACCGAACTTAATTTCCGATTCAACTGCTTTTTCTGAAGAATCAATGTTTTCCTGAGAAAACTGTTCCTGAGCTGGTTCTGATGAACCTGCAGAATTTTCATCGGATGTGAATTTTCTTTTCGGTGCAAATTTTCGTCCATGCTGCAGATTTTCATCAGTTCCATAATCATTGGGAACTAATTCTGGTGCAACTGTGGTAACTTCGGCTGATACTTCCTGAACTGGCTGCTCGATTGGTCTTTTAATCTCTTCATTTTCCTCATTGATTTGAGACTCAACCGTTGTTTTAGGGTTATCTCTTCTGGAATTTCTGTCATTCCAGTTTGAGCGACGGTCACCACGTCTTTGATCTCTGCCATTTTTACCGCCATCACGCCGGCGATTATTATCTTTGGAGAAATTATCCTGAATTTTTTTGCGAGCGAATTCCTGATCACGCTCTGCATTTTTTAGCTTCAAATTGATATCTCTCAACGATTTCTCAACCGGATCAACTACAGCGGTTGCATTATTGGTGTTACCCGGCATCTGTGGTCGGTTTTTGTTTTCGGTACCAGGACGTCTGTTGTTCTGTCGTACCTCCCGGTCCCTTCTTTCATTATGGAAAGAGTTCACCGGTTTCTGTTCTGCATACTCCCGTACCATTTTTCTGGTACTTCTGAGGAGTGAAATGGTAATAATTTGCAGTATAACGACCATCAGAGTCGCAATGATTGCTGCTAATGTCATATTTTTACTTCTCCATAGGTTTTTAAATATCAGTGCATAATTGTTTTGGTTTTGAGGGCACGCTTGTCTGCAATTTCAATAATTGCCTAACATTAGATTGCGCGTTATGCTTTAAATAATTGTATATGCACCTGATTAAGATTCAAATTTTTTAATTAAGGAAATTTTTTACCTGTCGTCTGCCTCCTCTCTTTTGATAAAAAAGGAAAAGATAAGTGCTTTTCCGTTGAGCACTGGCCTCAACGAACAATGTTCTTCTCTATATCCCGGCTTATCAAAGAGCTACTTTTTTTCAGACCCGCTCAGTTTTAGAAACTCTTTATCCAGATCTGTTGTCTTCTGGAGCAAGGCACTCAGTGCCTCTAATCTCTTAAAGAGAACGTAAATTTTACTCCAAATGAAAATCAAAGTAAGTGAAAAGAGAAAAAAAATCAAAATCCATAAAGCTTTAACTAATTCCATGGGGCACTCAGGCAGGAATTTAAATAAAATACATTACCAAGATATTTCACGCCAAAAAACAATGCAAGCCCCATTTTTTTCTGTTCTTCCTAAAAATGGTTAAGAATTAACCAGGGTTTTAATATATTGAGGCAACATAAAAGCCCCATCTTGGATATCCTGGTTATAATAGTGACAATCCTGTTTCAAAGTATCATATCTTCTCTTATCAAAGTTATTGAAAATTTTATCATTCTGGCTGCATAAAAGAAAGCTGCAAACGCCCTCCGGAAAGGAGCGCATAGAACAGATATATGGTTTTTTAAATTGGAAAAAAGGTGAGACACTTTCGATAGTTTTTCTGAGAAATTCCCCTTTTACTATAGGTGAATCGGTCTGAAATACAGCGATTCCCTCAGAAGTCAGTCTTAAAGAAACCAACCGGTGAAAATCTACGGTTTCCAGTGATTGCACCGGCCCACAAGGATCATAAGAATCTATAATAATGACATCAAAGGGTTCCTCATAGGATTTGAGGTATTGATAGCCATCGTCAATAACCACCCGGACCCTCGGGTCATTGAAGCCTGCAGCCTGATTGGGGAAAAATTTTTCTACAGTGTCTTTGACCATTTTGTCAATTTCCACCACCACCACTTCTTTTACAGTATCATGTTTTAATACTTCACTTAAGCAGCCGCCATCTCCGCCACCAATGATACAGATCCGCTCGGGTGAATTGTGCATAAGCATCGCCGGATGTACAATCATTTCATGATAAATGTTGCTGTCAGCTTCAGTGAAAACGATTGTTCCACCCAGACATAAAATCATTCCGAAACTGTAAGTGTCAAATACTTCGATCTTTTGAAAAGGACTGGCATCACAGAATACCGGATGTTTAGCTCTGATTGTGAGCCCGGAAAATCCATTGATAAGATTTTGAATCCATAGAGAGGATCCGCTATCGAGATGAAAACTCAAACTCATGATAACCTCTTTGCATTAAGGAGCACTATATAGCGAATTGCTCCGGTTATTAGCTTCACAACATTAATCTACAACGACAATTTTAGCCTTGGGAAAACCATTAAAATTGGAAGCACTTGCCGTAGTATAAGCCCCCATGGAATTAAAAACCAGCAGATCACCAATTTCCATAAGCGGCAGACTGATGTTTTCGTATAATACATCAATCGAATCGCATGTAGGCCCGGCAAGAACCGAATTGTGACGGTGACCATCTCTTCCGGAAATCATGGGGTAATCGGCATGATCATACATTTTGCCGGAAAAAGAACCGTAAAGACCCTCATCAAGATAATACCACCAGACACCATTGCGAAGAGATCTGCCCATGATTCTGGCTGCCAGAGTCATGGTAGGCCCGCTTATTACCCGTCCCGGCTCTGCGATGATGGTGTAATTGGTGAAATAGCGCTCAAGATATTCGTTAATAGGTCTGCAAAACTGAGCCATTGGCAAAACAGAGGTCAGATAGTTTATAGGAAATCCGCCGCCAATATCGATTATCTGGATATCGATACCCCGTAAAGCAGCTTTAGTGCAGATATCCCTGCAGTATTCAAGTGCTTCAATATACTTCATCGGGCTTTCATTTTGAGAACCAGCATGGAAACTTATGCCTGCAACACTCAAACCCAGTTCGTGTGCTTTGCGGATCAGATCCCAGGTGCGTTCAGGCGCAACACCGAATTTGTGGGATAGATTAACCAGGCATCCGGGGTTTTGAATGCTCATTCTGATAAGCACCTTCAGTTTGTCTTTATATGGAAGAAACTTCAGGAGTTCATCTTCATTGTCAGCCACGAAAATTTTAACCCCATAATCCAAAGCGAAACGGATATCAGAATCCCGCTTTATGGGATGGGTATGGATTGTTCTGTCGGCGGAGATATTGCATGATTTAAGAATGTCAATCTCACCATTGGTACAGATATCAAAAGAACTTCCTTCACTGTCCAGAATAGAGACAACTTCCCGTGAAGCATTTGATTTCAGGGCATAATAAAGTACAACGCCGGGCAGTGCCGCTTTCAGTGTACGATAGCTTTCACGGAGTCTGCCTTCAGATAAAAACAGAGTGGGAGTACCATGTGTTTTTACAAGGTCCTGGACTTTAACAAAATCCATATAATTTTCTACTCTCTTTCCAAGTCAGGAAATGAAATTGTCTGGAAAATCCGGTCTGGCATCTGTTATAATACGGGCAGGCCGGTTCAATATTTGACCGATATAAGGGAATTGGACCTGCATGGAAACATGCGTCTGGCCGGAATAAACCTGAAGACCATCAATGCCGGATTTTTGCAGTTTTTTATCCACAGCTTTGGCTTTGACAACCGATGCATCTATAATATCAGAACACATGGTGATTGACCACAGCACTGCATACATCTGGATATAAAGGTAAAATGGGTTGACATTCTTAAACACAGAACGCAATGTCTTCTGAATACAGCCGAAAGCCCGCGGCCTGGAAACCGGGGATTCTGAGTGCATAATGAAGATTCCATTCTGATTGCGGAATGCTCTTTTTACTTTGCGGAAAAACTCTTTGGTGTAAAGCATTTTGGAAGGACCGTAAGGATCGGTCATATCCATTATGATGACGTCATATTCAGCCGGATGCGCTTCAGTAAAAGCTCTTCCATCTACCACCTGAATGTTAACTCTGGGATCATCCAAGCTGTTATTGTGTACTGATTTAAGGTATTTTCTAGAAAAACTTATTACTTTGGCATCCAGTTCTGCAAGATCCACCTTTTTAACTGAGGGGTATTTGAGAACCTCACGCAGAATACCTCCATCTCCCCCTCCAATTACCAGTACATGCTGTGGTTTTGGATGACAACAGAGTGCCGGGTGCACCATGGGTTCATGATAATGAGAATCGTTGCGCTCTGCAACCTGTGTAATATTGTCAAGCAATAATACCGTACCGAACTCATCTGTGTCAACCAGTTCGAATTCCTGAAACTCTGTTCTGCCTTTCTGAAGCGTCTTATTTATGGTATAGAAGTAACCGAAATTGGGATTAAGAGCTTCTGTAAATACTCGCCGGCGAGTAACGCGGGGGATAGTGCCTACTCCCGATCGAAGATGTTTCTGCATTCAAAGATCTCCTGCATTTCCTTTTTTAAGAGGGTACGAATTCTACTACGTTCATTTTTGGAGGGTCGCTGCAGTTCAGGACCAAAAAGATAATTTTCCAGCTTGGGATTTTTCAACATCATCTTACAGTGGAAAATATTATCCGAAACGATATTTATGTCATAAGCAGTGTATTTGTTTAATATTTCATCAGAAATGTAATCCTGAATAGAGGTAATATCCTGGTCCAGAAATATTTTTCTGCCATTTATATCACGAGTAAAACCTCTCACCCTGTAATCCATCAGCACAACATCTGAATCAAAGCTGCTGATCATAAAATCCAGCGCCCTGAGAGGAGAGATCATCCCGCAGGTAGAAACATCGATATCCACTCTGAATGTAGCTATGCCAGTGTTGGTATTGTTTTCCGGGTAAGTGTGTGCAGCAATATGGCTTTTGTCCAGATGTGCCACAAAACCATCATTCTCCAGAGGATTATGCCCCTCATTAATCAGAACTGTCACACTGGCCCCTCTGGGATCGTAGTCCTGAGTGGAAATATTGACTATCTTTGCCTGAATAATATTGGTGACTTCCTCAATTATGCTTCTGAGTTTTGCTGAATTGTATACATCGTCAATATATTCCAGATAATCCATCTGGGAAGCTTTTGAACGAGCATAACAGATATCATAGATATTAAAGCTTAAGGATTTGGTGAGATTGTTAAAACCCTGAAGTTTAATCTTCCTTCCACGGCAACGATTAATCATCGTAACCTCCTTGAGCTGAATTGAAGCTCCGGAGATTTTGATTAAACATTGCTGTCAGAGCAGCCCTGAGAACCTGAATCACTTGTGATTACCACCTTTGAGAGAAAAATACAAATATAAAAGATGCCTACAGCTCATTGATATAAAGAGGCTTGTAGCCACGATATTTGTTAGCAAAATAATTTATGAGAATAACCTCTGTTCGTTTATTTGGTGCGATATTGATTATCAGCCTGTCGGCAAAGAGCCTGCTCATGTGTAATCCCCTGCCTGAATCATCCAGTAATCCTTCACCGGTGATCTGACGGTCAATTTTATAAAGAACAGTTTCCTTGGTAAGCCGCCCCTTCAGATCAGTCACTGAAACGGCATACTTTTCACGATCATAACCGCATTCCAGATAAATATATTCATCAGGTTCCAGGTCGATGTCTGTAAATTCCTGATACTTTTCTGTTCCATCATCCCGCAACGGAGCATGATAGATTGCATTAGTGATGATTTCATCCAATATCAGTTTCATATCTCCGCAGGTACCAAACTTCTCTACAAAAAGCTCTATTATACTCTCGCGGATATCTCTGGCCTGACGTGAAGATTTTATTACATGTTTTTCCATCACCATGCCATCATCCAGTAAATACCGGTCCAGGCCGAAAATATCACCCGTTAAAAGCCCGTAAATAAGTGAATCCAGTTCGGCAAAATTAAATGGAACAGTTTTGGGAATTATATTGGTAATCTCATAATCTTTGGCAATGGTAATATATTCATCAATGTTGTAAGCAGTAATCAGAGCTGTTCTGGTACCCTTATACTTTGAACGGACCTCTTTTAATAACTCCGGACCACTCATTCCAGGCATGTTGATATCAGAGATGACCAGATCATACTTTTTCTGCTCAAGAAGCTCCAAAGCATTCTCCCCAGTATCAGCAGTATCCAGTTCATACCTGTTTTCCAGAAAATCCACCAGCATCATCCGTATGGCTTTCTCATCATCCACGACAAGAATTCTGTACGGTAATCTGTCATTTACTTTTACCATCAGTGAATACCACCTTCTGTTTAGTTAAATTGAATCGACATATCCTTTTCGTTCAATCGGAAGTACGATTGAAAAAACAGTTACTTCATCGATACAGTCAAAAAAAATTCTTCCCCCATGCTCCTCGATTATCTTGTGAGAGATACTCAAGCCCAGACCTGTGCCCTGTCCTGGTGGCCTGGTACTGAAGAAGGGATCGAATATTCTTGACCGGTTTATCTCAGGAATTCCAGTACCATTATCACTTATGGTCACCAGTACATTCTGATCATCATGAAGTTGTGTGGAAATAAGCAGCAGGCCACTGTAGATTATATTATTCTGAAGACACAACTTCTTTTTTTCCAATATCGACTGGATAGCATTGGAAACGATATTTATAATTACCTGCTCAATTTTAGCAGGATCACAGTGAATCAGAGGCAAAGATTCCTCAAAATTGTAACGCTGATGAATTTCATTCATTCCCGGATAATGAATAATTTCAACCGCTTTGAGTATCAACGAATTAATGCTTATCAGAACGCTTGTACTATCCGCTTTACGGGAAAGATAAAGAAGATCACGCATTATACTGGTCGCCCGAGCAGATGATTCTAAAATCGCCTTGACTCTTTCGATTCCCCTATCATTTAGACCGTATTTTTCAGGCATATCAAGCAGATTGACTGCCATGCCGGAAATTCCAGACAGAGGATTATTCATCTCATGAGCTATCCCTGCAGTCATGATTCCTATACTGGCCAGTTTTTCCGATCGAATCAGCTGATCTGTAATACGTTTTTCATCAGTTACTTCTCTTGTAAATTCAATTACATGTACTATTCTGCCCGTCTCATCTGAAACCGGGTAAGTTTTCATTTCAAAAAATTTATTCTCATCAGCATCCTTAATACGGATACCTTTACGTGAGATGACTTCTCCGGAAATAAACGTCCTGGATGCGGGGCATTCTGAACATATTGAATCCCTTTTCCAGAAAACCTCATAACAACGTCTTCCAAGCAGTTTCTTTATTGGCTGTCCAACCAGTGTTGCATACCTTTTGTTCACCCGCATAATGGTGAAATTTCTGTCCAGTATGCATATAGCCTCAGTGATTGCATCAAAAACAGTTTCCAGCTCTTTTTTACTGATCCTGATCTGCTCATCCAAAGAGACTTTTACTGAAGAATCAGCGGCTGAATCCCTGTCAAACAGTTCATATCTGCGGCATGTTTTCCATTTTACCCACCAATAAAAACACACTATTGCCAGAACCAGTAACAGGACAGGTAAAAATTGAATCATACCTATCCATCCTCTTTTCTTTATTATTCCTCTTTAAAATGCAGCCTGTTTTCTCCGGCATTAAACCCGGGATACCCATACTATTATAGTATGACATGAAAATGAAAAAGGTGCAAGGTAAAGGTAATTTTAGAATTGACCCTGGATCGGGAATAAAAATCATAAGGAATACTCAAATTGTAAAGAATCAAAATGAGTATTCCTCTGAATTTTTGAAGTTAAATCAGTCTGGTAAAAGTGAAATTCACTTACTCCCGAACATTCTCGCTAAGTCGTTATCAATTACATAAATACAAACTTCCTTGGCTCCCTGTTCAGTGTACCCGAATTTCCTCTGAAGATTTCTGATAAGATATTTGACATCAACTCTTATCCTCTTGTCATAAGTCTTGAAATCAGAGGTGTTGTAATCTTTGATTCCTCTGCGGAAATTATCATTATCCAGAAATGGATCCAGAACCTTTTCTTTTATATTCTGAACATAACGTTCATGAAGACGTTTATATATTTCAGTCTGAATCACCGGTTTCTGTTCCAGCATCATCTCCTGAGTCAAAGCCTTTGATGTATAATCACGCTGCACGTTTTCTCTGAACTCCCGGCGACTGTTACTGCTGGCATCAACACCCAGCAACCGGTTTTCTATGGAGCTGAGAAATTCTTCGGTGATTCTGAGCTTATCTTTAGTATAGGCACACACTTCCACAGCAGGCGGTTCGAAATTAACAGCAAAAAGATAATTGAGAATATCTCGGCTGATCTGGCGCTCATTATAATAGTAGAGCGACTCTTTTACCTCCTGCAGTACAGTGTAATTGTACATCCGGATCAGTGAATCAAGGAAACCGGATGGAATGGATTGCATCAGGTCCCTTTTTTTTCGGGTAAAAAAGTCACAGAGCATCGACATATTAATCAGTTTGTCATGCTTGCTGTAGGTAGAGAAAAACTCGTTAAAGATTCTGATGGAATCTCTTCCGGAAATCCCGCTCACACCTTCCCTGTCTGACTCAGCAAGAATTCTTCTTCTGCGCTTGGCAGTCAATTTTTTACGATCCTCTTCACTGAGCCACTGCGGAATCAATCCCGAATAGATCTCCATTTTCAGTAACTGCAAATTGTCATCACAGTAAAGATTGTACTTTCTGGGATCTCCAATCCACTCCAGTAACGCCTCAGAACGGGTAGTAAGCCTGGAGGAAATTATCACCCTGGCAAAATTAGTCAGTATTCTGGGAAGAAAAAGTTCTTCTATCTGTACACCAAAAGTACTTCGATATATTTTCACCTCAGTGTTGACATCCATGACATAGGGGATATTGATGTAATCGATACGATCCGAGAAAGATTTAAATTCCTTTATATTTTTCTGATCTTCAGGATTCATAATGGCTAAAAGCAATGAATTGACATTCTCCTCAATATCCTCCACTTTGTGAACACCTTCACTTATAATGTTATGCAGGTCGATAAATCTTTCGGTATTGTGTGCTTTGATATCCATAAGCGCATACACACCATTGTTGGTTTTTGCATATCGGGAATAGAGATAATGAACTTCTGTTGAACTTTTCAGAAGCGAATTCAGTCGCGCCTGTATGGCCGGATTATGAAGTACCTTGTTTTTTAAAGGTGCATCACCGGGATTAAAAACACTTATACCTTCTCCGATTCTTCTGTTGAATCTGTATGGACGTGCCCATATCATCTTGTGAACATCATCTGGACTCTTTAAAATGTTTAACAATGCCTGATAAAGCGCACTGCAGAACGTACAGGGTTTATCTTTAAAAAGCCAGTGATAACTTCTATCAGAAAAAAGTTTATCTTTGAAAGATGATTCTTCAAACAATTCTGCATAGAATTTTTCCCGGTGATCTTTGGGAATTATAAGTAATGGATGATCATGGCTTGGGCAGGGAATTTCTATAATTCCATCCGCAGTTACCGGGACATGTGTGTCTATTCCAGAACACCCGGTAACGTTATCCCGTTCTGCCGCCAAAAGAGCAGTCAACTGTTCGATTACAGGTGATGATGAAAAATCCTGAATGGGACCAAATAAAGAAGGATCTATTCTCCATATCAGCTCATACCTCATCCCCTCATCAATATTGGCATACGATTCAAATTTTCTGAGCAGATTATTGAGAAATGTGCTTTTCCCGCATCCGGGAGGGCCATTAAATATGTAAATTTTATTCTGTTGTGACCCTCTTTTCATACTGTTGACCAGATTAACCAGCCGGTTAGCAAAAAGCCGGTCTGCAAAGAAGGGACGATCAGAATCTTTCTCAAAAAGTCTGCTGCAATCATAGTATACATAATGTATTGATTCAGGATCGTTGGGGTATTCATCAATTCCATCCCCCAGATACCATTCAATCATATCATGGAAAACCTGAAACACATTACGCAGAAGAACCTGCGGATTTTTTCCGACTTCATTAAGAAATTCCTCAAATGTGATAGGCGGTTTTTTACCTTTGTCAGTCATACGCTTATTGAGGTTTTCCAGTGCATTTTGAACCCTGTTCATGTATATTCAATCCTCTTTTTTTTCGGGTTAACTGTTCCAGTAGCCGTTCTGAAAATTATTCCATTTCTACTCTGGTTAATTTACGGTCTTTCATAGTGTAAAGAACCCTTTTCCATTTGATATTTTTCTGGTCTGCCGGTTTTTCAGGTGAAGATCCCATATGGCGTCTTCCTTCCTGTGCAGGCTGAGCTATTTCACTGGTTTCCAGCTGCACCGGAGCACCCCAGAGATATTCGATCCCAAGCATGGTGTTGGAAATAAACTCATTAACCAGAGGCTTGCCTTCAAACTTGTGGTTCAGATAAAGCATTCCATCTTTACTCTTAGTATGATCCACCTCAATTGAAGGCGGATGATACAACTGCTCCCGAAGCATCTCCTTGTAATCAGTTGCTTTTCTGCTTTTAATGTAGTACTCCCATACCATACGATCCTGATTGAGACGGCGACCGGCTACAAAAAGATCGTGCCTGTCTACGAAATCCTGATCTGTGAAATACTCAATGAACAGACTGTCACATAAATTTTTCCGCACATCGGAGATATATTGACGACCATTTTTCGCTCCGGTATCATACTTTTCACGATCTTTTATATCCATGATTTTTCTAAAATCCATGGAGTATTTTCCCTTATCAGCCAACTCCTCTATGTGCTGAAACAATCGCATCCCCAGAGCATAAGGGTTAAGACCGATCCGGGGCAGTGCCGCAACACCAGAATGAACCCGGGCAAAATCAACTTCATGCCCCTTTATACGGTCGTCGGCTAAGAAAAGATGTTCATGCCAGTAACTGGCCCAACCCTCATTCATTATTTTAGTCCGAATCTGCGGTTGAAAAAACAGAGAAGTCTTACGCACAACTTCAATTATGGAACGCATCCAACTGTTTTGATCACGACGCAGAAAATCTGAGTTGTTCATTATATACTGAAGCAGATCACTTTTGGGGGCTTGCATACGCTGCCCGTATTTTGCCAACAAAGAATTGAACTCAGGATGCTTCTGTCTGATTTCAGTGAAAAATATCTGCTCAGCTTTATCCTGATATTCCTGTGTATACTTATTGTATCTGTCCAGTTCTTTCATATATTCAGTAATGGGAACCTTAAGAATCGATTGTAAAAACACGTCGAAATAAAAATTAAGCGAAGAAGACTCGCTGTGATGCGGAAGAGTTTCATACTGAATCAATTCAGAATAATATCCCACAAGATTATCGATGCCTCTGGCAAATTCTATTATGTAATCAACCCAGTGCCCTTTTTCAGAACGCATCCTGGCTATCAGCCGCTTATCAGAAAGAGCCTGGCCAGTGAAATCGATATCCCAGGTGTTTCGGAAATACACATTGTTCTGAAAAAAGTCGATATGAGCCAGCACATGATAAAAAATCATCACATTTAGCCAGTCCGGATTATTATCATTGTAAAATGATATTGCCGGGCGGGTATTTATCACTGTCTCATAGGGATTTGACGGATATAATTCATACCTGCCCTTTTCCCGTAGCACTTCCACATCATGAACCCAATAATCATAAAGAGTAGGTATCATTAATTTCGGCGTCAACTCAATCAGGTCCCGGTTAGTGACTATGTATTCCAGAGTTTCATCCTGAAAGTTGAGACCGGCTTTTCTGGCCCTGTCTTTACAACCTTCCATTATCTTTTTAGTTTTCTGATCTATCAGTTCCATCTATATCCGGATCTCCCTCTTATCCCCAAACGTCCACCAGTAAAAAAGGTGAACTTGTTAATTCAGGAAGTAAACAGTTCAAAGTAAATGATAATGAAGAGCATTAAAGCACTTCCTGAGAGATCATTCTTCTGATTCCCTCGATTAACCTTGCTTCATCAGCATCCTCGGTCATGGTATCCATTCGAAGAAGATCTGATTTCTGGGTCAACAGCCCTGAATTTTCCAGGTACGCCTGGACCTCTGTTTTCTCATTGGCCGCATAATTATGAGATACTATGGTAACTCCCATACGGCTTGCATATTCCAGAATTTTCTTAAGCTCAGGTATCGTTTTCTCTCCAGTTGTATCCCAGTCATCACCATCAGTGCCATGAAATACATAGATATTATATTCCTGAGCCAGATTTTCTTCTTCGACAATTTTATTTACCAGATTGTAAGCCGCAGCCACCTGTGTACCTCCGGCTACTCTGGAGTTATAGTAAGTGTAAAAGTCAGGTACTTCCTTGGCACTGGTGTCATGGAGAATAAACCTGGTTTCAACTCTGCGGGAATATTGGTAAAGAAGCCAGCTATAGATAAGTACATGCTGAGCCACAACCAGTTCTGTACATTTTCCCTCCATGGAACCGGAATAATCCCTGACAAAAAAGACCAGTGCCTGAGACTCATAATCCTTTTCCCTGGATAACACCCGATAAATTTTATCCCTGGGCGAAACAATCAGATTTGTAGTATCCAGGGTATTGATATCAGGGATTTTTCCCAAACCGAAATTTGTCTGGAGCACCCTTCTGAGGGTTGCTTTTTTGTCCAGCACCTGCCCAAACCCCCGGTTTTTATCGGTAATATCATAGGTATATTTGGTCAGAGATCTTCTGGTTCCCCGGTCTTTAAGGTTAGGAAGTTCGAATTTCTCGGTAAGAATCCGCCCCAGATCATAAGCCGTTGACTGCATGTCATGCCCGGCCTCTTCTCCATCACCAGCACCATTGCCTTCACCCTGCTCAGGTCGGATGGGCTGTTCACCTATAATATCTCCCTCCTCACCCTGTCCTGTTCCACTGGATTCTCCGCTGTTTGTATAATTCATGGAGGAATCATGCATGAATTTCTCCTCCACCGTAGTAGGGACTATGATAATTGAGCCACCATCAATTTTACCCGGCTTTATAAGACGTCCCACCCGGATTTTACGGGGAAAACCATCTTTTTCCCTTTGACGATCACGATCCAGCAATTCATCCATGGAAACCAGAGCAGTAACAGGTGGAGCACAGATATCTGTATTCTGTATCATCTGCAAATCAGAATAACTATACAACCCATTAGTTTTAAATGGCTCAACTAAATCATCAGTATTAATACTGTGGACTTTAAGCCCCTCGAGTTCCTCCAGCATTCTTTGCTCTTTCTCAACAGAAAGGCCTCTTTGCCTGATCTCCAGGAAAAGTGACTCGGCTGATTTTTCAATTTCATTGTTGCTGTTCATTTCTTTAGTTCTCATCTTCCTGTGTACAGAAATACTCTATGGTTTTTTGAGCACATGTGGTACAGTAATGAAGTTTTTCCAGCATGGTATGGATCATGCGATCGTAAAGCTTCTGGTTTTCCTCATTAGTACGATTGGCCAATGCTCCCACCAGGCTCCCTGCACCTGCGATATCCGATTTCAACCGTACATCTGTAACAGCTTTAACCAGTTCGAGATTGTCCATGAAATCGTAATCAGGGTTGATAGATATTCTTTGCCCATATATTTTACGAATGGATGTTCTGAACATATCACGCTGCTCTTTGGTTTTTAAACCGAGGCGCTCCTCCACATTGGAAATGTATCTTTCATCTATTTTGAGCGCTTTCAGTTCGCCACTTTGAGGGTCGCGATACTTCCACATCTTATCAGGTCCCAGATTTTCAGCATCTATACCGATGATCATATTGACATAGTTCATTACATCCTTACGTATGGCATGAGGCTCATCCATATAGGCATTAAACATCTCAGTCATTATTTTTTCCCGGTAAAGACCTTTTCCAATTTTCAGATCCTCAAGATATTTTTTCCGGTCATTGGCATCTGTAACATAGTCCAGAACAACCCGCTCAAGAGATTTAAATATATCGTAGGCAAACATACACTTGCCTTCATTGGTCTCTGAACTTTCAATGAGAAGCTGTACTGCACGCCCTAGGTTTCTCTGTCCCAGTCCCTTCTGACCAAAGCGGTTGATAATAACCGGATCCTGATTGAGTGTGTCTATAACTTCAGCCAGAGTTTTTATGCTTTTTTCACCTGCGACTTCACCGGCAGTGAGTTTAAGGGTCTCGACCGGAGTAAGTTTCTCGGAACGGGCAAGTCTTGACAACACTACTGCCACCGAGGCTGCATAGTTGAGATTCGGATCCTGATGCAGGTCCTCTTTGTTCAGTGTCGTACGTGCTTCCTTACCGATCGCATACTGGGTAAGCTCCTTCTGTAAACGGTAATTAGTGTTATGTGATATATAACAGATTCTGCACCGGTCAACAATAGGAGCTTCTTCCTTTTCAGAGAGGAAACGGTTGAATTCTGAATTGTTACTGGTAGCAATAATCAGTGTGTCAATGGGCCACTTGAAACCGTCTATCTCAATGTTACGGTTCTGAATTACTCCCAGATAGACCTGAACCAGATCCTTTTTGTTCTTATATATTTCATCACTGAAATGTATCCCACCGCCTGCAACACGGGCAAGAGCTCCACGACGCAAGTCAAAGCGATATGGGTTATTGGTATCCGTAATATGCAAAAGCCGCTGTATAGATTCCTCTCCCAGCAGATCAACCGCAGAAGAGGTCATTTTGTCTTTCGCAGGATACTTACCGGTTACAGTACCCAGGCTCTCGGTGAGAGGCACAGGAACTATGTCGATAAATTGAAGCATCTCATCAATGTTGCCATTTGTATAATTTCTGATTTCATCCCAGATGTAACCGCTACAGGCACCCAAAGGACGATAATTATCGTAAAGAGCTTCAATCTCTTTATCCAGAAAACCAAAATTTCTACACAGATATTCTTTTGTCTGCTCGCTTGTCTCCAGCAGATTCAAAGCAAGAATAACCGGATCTTCATAAGTTTGGGATTCGATAATTCTGATTTTTCCATATGTACCCAGTCTGTCCAGATCTTTAAATCTGAAAGTATACTTGCGATTAATATCCTGAGAGAGGAACTCGCGATATCGGTTACATAGGAAATCAACGAAGAAGGTTTTTCCGTTTCCAGGTTCACCAACCAGCACAAAAGCCATTTCAGCAGAAGAACCGCCTTCAGCCGCATCTTTTACATATGATACAAAGCTGTTGATTTCGTCATACATACCGATCACATGTTTTTTGCCGGTACGGAAAATGCTGAAATCGTAGGTTGTTTTTCCATTTACCACGACTTTTTCGATCTGGCTTTCCAGTATCATGCGTGCGACACCCTGGAATGCATTTTCGAAGGTTCGCTCTTTATTTTTCAGAGCAGTGAGATGATAATGTAAAGTATTCTGTGTGGAAGCAGGCATTAATTCCTCCTGTAACTCCTTGGGCATATTGAAATGTTTACAATTAGGAACCGGGAATTTGGCGGATCGGAGCCGGGATACGATTCCAGGGAAATCACTCCGGGGTGCAGGGTCAAGATCAGATTTTCTATTCAGTTAATCTTTAATTTGATCTGTCACCCAGGGTTGAATAAATCAATACGCGGCATCGGGAAAATTATTTGGGAAATTGCAGAGGGGAATACGGATGTTCTGGGGACGGAGGAAACAAAGCAATTTAAGTAATTAAGTATTGAAAATTTTTAACTAAACGGAAAAATGATGACCACATTTTCGTTAAGTGTGGATATACTTTGGTTTTGGAGATTGCTGGCTCAGAGTCACCTATCGGGGACGGAGGAAACAAAGCTACTCAGATTCATTCCTCCGTCCCCCAAGTAAAGCCTCCGGCTCAGAAATTGCTCCTTTTACCCTCACTCACCCCCACCCATAAAAAGGAGCTCAACTGTACCATGGCTAGAAAACCCAGACCCTACTCACCAGGGGCTATTCATCATGTAACTGCCTGTGTCATCAGAGACCAAAAACTCTACAAGGATGAGCAGG
>JAEZKP010000042.1 GCA_023436145.1 Fibrobacterota bacterium
TTAAAACCACTTTTACTAATGTATACTATAAAGCTCGAAAGGTTACACTTCTATGAGGTGATAAACTGACCAATGTTTATATGGTTTTACTGATAAACAGAAGTGTCCGGTTAATTTAACAAACATACGATTTCATAAGAAGTAGGGCACGAAAATAAATTCCAAATCACAAACACCAAATCCTAAACAAATCCCAATTACCAAATATTCAAAATCCAAACGACAAAAGAGCAGATAGAGGTCACTATCCTGTTTCAATTTTCAGATTTCGAATTCTCTATTCATACTCCTGTTCCTGTTTAGAATTTGGGTATTGTAATTTGGTTTTTGTTTGGAATTTAAAATTTGTGATTTGGTGCTTTCTGGTCTGAAATTCCAAATCTCAAGCTGTTTTTTTTGCATAATCTTTTGTTAAATTAACCGGACACTACTAAATTAGACCAATGAATAAAGTACCAGTCTGCTTTCCAAAGGAGTATGAAGATTTTTCGGGAAAATTTACAGAAGAAACGGATGGGGCTATTCTTAATTGTAACATAGGGACAATATATTTATAGGTACAAAGCAGGTCTATAGCTTCTATTTCTGTGGTCCTGCTTCAAAAGCCATATAAACGGTCTGGCCTCCCCGGAAAATCTGTATTGCTACCGCCTGCCCGTCTTTCACATTTTTGGAGTATTTTTGAAAATCGGATGGTGAACGGAAACTGACCCATTTACCACCAGATACCTTGGCCTGCATGATCAGATCTCCTGGTGAAAGAAGTGTGCGCTCATCAAAAATATCCGGAGCGATTCTGGTCACTATCACACCTGAAATCTCTTCTGGTATTTTTAACCGGTTTCTGATACTGGGGGTAAGTTCTGTAACTGCTATCCCCAGTTTGTTGTCGACATCTCCTCGCTGGGGTCTGGAACGCTGCTGTAACTGCTGCTGTCCTTTAAGCACCTCCGGAGTGCGTTCGATGGGAACCAGAGTGGCTTCAATCTGTTTACCGTTTCTGAGTAAAGTGAGTGGAACCTTTTCGCCTGGTCTTACAAGTGCTATCTGGTTGCGTAACTGATTGGCATTCTCAATTTCTTTACCGAAGACCTTTACAATTATATCACCTGCTTTTATCCCTGCTTTTTGGGCAGGCTGATCTGTGACCACATCTGCCACTATCGCTCCCTGAGTGGTTTTCAGATCCAGCGCCTTTTGTAACGATGGGGTAATATCCTGGATGGAAATACCAGCATATCCTCTGATAACCCTACCTTCGTAAATAAGATCTTCCATTACTCTACTGGCCAGATTGATTGGAATGGCAAAACCTACACCCATAAACCCGCCGGTTTCTGAAAAAATCAGGGTATTCATTCCCATTACAGCACCTTGCAGATTTACCAGAGGACCACCGGAATTACCGGGATTGATTGCTGCATCTGTCTGAATGAAATTTTGAAATGTCAAAGGCTCAACCACCTCTCGTCCCAATGCTGAGATTATACCGGAAGTAACGGTGGAGGTCAGGGCAAAAGGATTTCCTATTGCAGCTATCCAGTCGCCAACTTCCAGGCTGTCGGAATTGCCCAGGTAAACCGGCTTGAGCTCCGGTAATTTACCTGTCAACTTTAGCACCGCTATGTCACTTAATGAATCAAAACCGGTAATTTCTGCAGGAAACAAGTTCCCGTTTGCCAGCAGTACTTCGATTGTTTCTGCCTGGGCAATCACGTGGTAATTGGTAAGAATATACCCTTTTTCCGAAACTATAAACCCTGATCCAAGACTCTGAATGCGGCGCTCCTGCTGTGGAGATGGAATACCCGGGGATGTGTCAACCATGGTGGGAATTACAGATACCACCGATGGAATCACTGCCTGGGCTATTCTGACAAAGGCTCTGCTGAATGGACCCATATCCATATTTTTTATATCGACCGGAGGTGAATTTGCTCCAAAGTCAATCGATCCGCGCTCTGGCCTCTGTGAGTGTGTGTTTATAGCGCAGATCATGATGAATGCTGAAATAATGATCCACTTCACCTTTCCCCCCTTAAGTAAAAAATGGATGGGTTCTGGTTTGCACCCTGGTTGCCTTTTCATTAAAAGTGGCAATAAAAATGCCAAAAAGACCCACCTATGAAGAAAATGGTACATTGTGTGCTTGTCATTTTTGGAGGGGCACATTTGGTTTTCAAGCACTATGGAGAGCTGGAGTAAGTATGGCAAAAAAATCACGGGTTGTAAAGATTAATATTCTCATTCTGGTTTTTTTAACCGGTATCGCTTTTAACCAGAACAATCCTATAGAGCAGCTGCCCATGACCTCAATACCTGCAAATCCCAATACCGTGTTCTACACCGGTGTACTGGGGACAATTTATAAAAGTACGACCGTTAATACAAGCAGGGCTCATTCGCTGTTAAACTTTACATTCAGCAATGCCGATTATTCCAGAGCTGCGTTTGACGGAGTCCCCGAAGAACTTAAAAACTTTGCATATTCCACCAATTTAGCCCTGGTATTCCAGTTGTTAAGGACAGGGAGTCTGTTCCGGCAGATCGGCTTAACCATAGGAACCCAGCAGGGCTTAACTAATAGTAATCCAAATGCAGACCAGCTTCAATGGTGGTATGAGGGTAATTTCTATTCCGGGGTGGTGTTTGCCTTCCCTCACAACCTGGCTGGTGCCATCTCTTATCTGCTGGCGACCACTCCAAATACCGGGGATGCTGCCCATGAGCTGGAACTGGCATTCTCTTATACCAGTAATAATATCTTGGGTCAATGGGGACCATCATTGGAAGCTGCCGTTCCATTGGGCAACTCCGATGGTTTCCTGCTTCAGGCCGGAATTGATCCATCATTTACCCTATTCCAAAAAAGTCGCCTGCCCCTCTCTCTCTCCTTTCCTCTGCGAGTGGGTGCAGGGCTCCTTGGCTATCATGTACCAGACAATGATTTTACAGGATATCTTAGCGTTGGTATATCCAGTGAATTGAAACCTGGATTTATCCCCGATACCTATGGGCAATGGCAGTTGTTCTTTGAAGTAGACCTGCTGGCCAGAGATGACGGACTTGCAAACCGGAACCTTCCCGAGGATACTGGAGGAAATGTGGTGGTCACAGGAAGATTGGGTTTCCGGTTTTTATATTGAAATTTCCGGTGTGTAAAGATAAAGCCCTTCGGGAAGCCTGATTTTTTCTCCTTCCGAGGAAATCTCCATCAATAAAAATCGGGTACTTCCATTTTCAGAAATCCCGGCTCTTCAGATAGCATCGCTGTCAGCTTTTGCAACTTAAAAAAAAGCGAGTTGGAAAAGCTGACCTCTTCACCAATTGAAATCTGTATATCTTCACTACTGTCAGGTCCCTTGCCAAAAAGCTTGTCCTTAAACGTTGGGCGTTTGGGAAATCTCTTTACTAATAATGGCCGTTCTTCAGGAATGCCCAGTATCTTTTTTGCAGATGCAAACGCTTCGTAGAACCCTCCTAAAGTATCCACCAGGCCCAGTTTCAGGGCTTGCTCACCAGTATAAATCCGTCCCTTTGCCAGCTCCTGAACCTTTTCCACAGGAAGCTTTCTACCTGCCGCTACTTTACTTACAAAATCATGATATATGGTGTCTAACGATTGCTGAATATACTTCCATTGCTCATCAGTGAATTCTGTAGTGGAAGACCATAAAGTTGCATTGGGGCTGGTTGTCACATGACTGGTGGTAATTCCCAGTTTATTGTTGAGTCCTTTGGTTACAAATTTACCGCTGACCACTCCTATCGAACCGGTAATTGTGGATGGATTGGCAATTATTCTATCTGCATCCATGGCCACAAAATATCCCCCGGAGCCCGCAACCGCACCCATGGTTACGATAACCGGTTTTCCAGCTTTACGAGCCAAAACTGTCTCTCGCCAGATCATGTCTGAAGCGATATGAGAGCCACCCGGACTATTAACTCTGAAAATGATAACACCTACTGATTTATCTCGGACTGCTGCTCTGAAAGCAGCACTGATTGTCTTAGCCCCCATAACCGTTTCACCACTCACGGGGTTATACTTGCTTCTACCCTGAACTATGGAACCATCGCCATAAATCAGTGCAGCAGACTTTCCTCTGGCCGGTCGTGGCCTTAACCGCTGCAGGTATTTGGATAAATAAAGAAAACGGGTTCCTTTACCGAATTTCTGACGAATCCGCTCGATAACCTGGTCTCTGTATTCCAGAGCATCCACCAGACTATTTTTCAGCGCATCTGTCGCATTGAAAGGTCCTGAAGAGATCAGATTCCGTAAATCCTCCTCTTTGATTTTTCTGGCAGAAGCCAGATCTGCAGCAAACCGGTTCAGTACCGAATTGATAATTTCCTGACTCATCTGCCGGTGCGCTTCGGTATATTCGGTTTCTGTAAACTGGTTACGGGCAGTTTTATACTGTTCCCGTGCTCCAAGCTGGGGAGTAATACCCAGCTTATCCAGAGTACCTTTAAAAAAAGGCGAGATGGATAAAAAGCCGGTTAATCCCAGGGCTCCGGATGGTTGCATGAATACTGAATCGAATGCCGAAGCCAGATAATAGCCACTATTACCGGCTGCTGCCTCTCCAAAAGATTCGGCAAAGGCAAATGCCAGCTTGCCTGAGCGGCGGAAACGAATCACCGCATCCCGGATTTCCTGTACATCTGCATAATGTAACGGGCCTCCGGCTATGTGTCCGATTATCCCTTTTATCCGCTTGTCTTTTGATGCTGCATCAATTGCATTGACTACACTTCTTATCTGCAACTGTTCACCGCCAGTAAAACGGTAAATCATCGCATCCGGAACTGTTTCTGTGAGTCCCCGTTCAAAATCAATTTCCAGGACTGTTTTATTATATATACGGGGACCTTTTGTATTACCTATTACTAAAATAAAGAGTAATACAGCAAGAAAAAGGCAGGTGATTACCCCGATAACTGAGAAAATCAGCTTCAGCAAATCCATCGCGGACCTCTTCTTTTCCAAACCCGATCTCCTGGTAACAGGTTCAAATGGATAATAAGTGACAAACCGATTAAGGGAAGCAACTTATATACCATTTTTTTTTAAAAACAGAGTTCAAGCAGATAATGAAATTTTGAATTATATTACAAATACAAATTTTTCCATATGTACTGTTCAATTTCAATGCAGCATAAATATAGATTAAATACTTTTTCATGATTATTGAATGAGGGAATTCTATGTTTTTTTCCTTAAAAAAAATAATCGTAGTAGCTGGATTAGTGCTTCAGTCGGTTCATGTTATTGCAGCTGATGGAAAAAATATTATTCTGCTCGTTCCTGATGGTTGCGGAGTATCTCACCAGACGATTGCCCGCTGGTTTAAAGGTGCCCCCCTGGCCAGCGATCAGCTGAACCCAGGCCTCTGTATTACTAAAAGCGGCAATTCGATGATCACCGGTTCTGCAGCTGCAGCTACCGCTTTTGCCACCGGTCATAAAACCTGGGAGCAGGAGGGTGGTATCAGATGCGTGGGAATGCTTCCGGATTCCCTGGTTTTTCCCCATCCCCAAAAATTACCTGCATCCATGCAATGGAGACCGGTTGCTTCGGTGCTGGAAGCCGCCCGTATCATGGGTAAATCAACAGGTCTGGTAGCCACCGCAAGAATCAGCCATGCAACTCCAGCCGCCTTCTCCAGTCACTGGCATGAGAGAGAAAACGAAAATGTAATCATTGAACAACAGGTCTATCAAAATATCGATGTGGTCTTCGGAGGAGGGATGAGTCATCTTCTCCCGGATTCCATAGCCCAGGGAAAACGCCCCGATGGAGAAAACCTCCAGGAGGTGCTCGCTTCTCGTGGTTACAAAGTGATCTCTACCCGCAGTCAACTAAAAGACCTCTCAGCTGAGACCAAAAAAGTCTGGGGCCTGTTCAACAAAAGCCATCTGTGCCCGGATATCAACCGCCCCTACTTCGGTAAAGAGGAACCCTCACTGGCAGAGATGACTCAGACCGCTATTTCCATTCTTTCCCGTAATTCCAAAGGCTTTTTCCTTCTGGTGGAGGGAAGTCAAATCGATTTCGCTTCACATAACAATGATCCTGTAGGAGTGCTCAGTGAATATCTGGCTTTTGACTCTGCAGTGCAGGTAGCTCTGGATTTTGCCAGAAAAGACAAGAATACTATAGTGATGGTTTTTCCTGATCATGATAATGGTGGAATAAGCCTTGGCCTGAGAGGAGATACATACACCGATATGCCCACCTCCAAAGTGCTGCCCTCTCTGAAAAAAGCCAAGATCACTGCTGCCGGCCTGCTCGATACTCTTATCCGTGCACACAAGATAGTATCTGTCAATTTTACCTTTGCAGCATCAGCATTAAAAACTTTCATGGGAATCGATACCTTAACCAGTCAGGACTCCGCAGATGTAAACGCTCTTCTTGTATCTGTCAGAAATGGTGCAAAATCCGACCCTGATGTAGCCAATGTGGGTCGAATCATCTCCAGACGCTCATCTATCGGATGGACTACCCATGGTCATTGCGGAACCAATGTGTGGATTTACGGGCTGGGGGTTAACTTCAGTTCCATTATCGATAATACAGATATTGCCAAAATCTGTTTTAAAAACCTGAATGTATCACTGGATTCCATTAACCGGATCCTTTTTCAGGATGTCAAAGAACTGTTTGGTGAATTTAAAGATATTACCATCATTATCGATTCCTCAAATTCCAAAGATGCCAAAGGCAGTGTAACAGTTTCTACCCCTGATAAATCAGCTGTTTTCCCGTTTTTTAAGAATGAGATGTGGCTTAAAAACGGTAAAGTAGTACAAATGGAAGGTATTACTGTTTATTCGGAAAAATCAGGAAAAGTATTTCTGCCTCAGCAGGCTCTCAAATTATTCAATAAGATATAGGCGGGTGCCTCGACTTCCAAAACTTCGATATTCTACATTCATTATTCGATGTTATTGATTATCGGTTATTATGGATGGTAAGAGAAATATCGAATATCGAATGTAGAATATCGAATGTAGAATGTAGAATGTAGAAAAAGAATGTAGAGAGTCTAACTTGTCAAATGGATGTTTTTGCGGCTTTTGTGGTTATTCCATGCAAAACATAAAACCATTTCCGACATATTCATCGGCACAGTTTGATTAAAGCCGCACTATGAGCACAGAAAAGGATGGTTTCTCTTTTCTTCAAACTTCGATATTCTACATTCATTATTCGATATTCTAGATTATCGGTTATTGTGGATGTAAGAGAAATATCGAATGTAGAATATCGAATGTAGAATGTAGAATGTAGAATGTAGAATGTAGAAAAAGAATAATGAAAGACGAATAAAGAGAGTATAACTTGTCAAATGGATGTTTTTGCGGCTTTATTGGTTATTCCATGCAAAACATAAAATCATTTCCGACATATCCATCGGCACAGTTTGATTAAAGCTGCACTATGAGCACAGTAAAGGCAGGTTTCTTTTTTCTTCAAACTTCGATATTCTACATTCATTATTCGATATTCTAGATTATCGGTTATTATGGATGGTAAGAGAAATATCGAATGTAGAATATCGAATGTAGAATGTAGAATGTAGAAAAAGAATGTAGAAAAAGAATAATGAAAGACGAATAAAGAGAGTCTACCTTGTCAAATGGATGTTTTTGCGGGTTTATTGGTTATTCCATGCAAAACACAGAACTCATTTCCGATATATTCATCGGCACAGTTTGATTAAAGCTGCATTATGAGCACAGAAAAGGATGGTTTCTCTTTTCTTCAAACTTCGATATTCTACATTCATTATTCGATATTCTAGATTATCGGTTATTGTGGATGGTAAGAGAAATATCGAATGTAGAATATCGAATGTAGAATGTAGAATATCGAATGTAGAATGTAGAATGTAGAATGTAGAATGTAGAAAAAGTTCCCCGGAGCTCCTTCTATCTTCCAGATTTTACAAATTTCATTACTTTACTGTCAATCATCAGCAGATAGGTCCCGTTTCTTAAAGCTGAAATATCAATGGTGGAGTTGTGGGTTACCTTGTCTATGTAATTGACTACCGTACCATCCAAAGCGATCACTCTGGCAAATCCCTCATAATTCTGGAAAAACAGAGTTCTGTTTCTAAACTGAATATTTGCCTGTGGAACCGGTTTATGGTTAAAGACAAGGGTTTGGTTTTCTCCTGCCACAAAATCATCTATACAGATATCAGAACTGGAGCCGGTACCGGTTTGCGCCCGGAAGCGGATCTGTACAAAATCACTTTTATACGATGAGAGATCGATTTTATGAAGAAGCCATTTATCACCCTGGTTACCACTGATGTATAAAACACTGTCGTTCCAGGCTCCGTTTGCATTTACATCCACATACAGTTTCCCCATTTTATCGTCTGATGAGAACATGTGTACCCAGAAACTGCAGGTTTTGCTGATGCTGTTTCTCAGATCGATAAGCGGTGAGAGAAGCACTGCCAGTTTGCCCGGATTGTTGGGAGATGAAGATTCCACATACAGATAATTCCCATTCCCACTGTGATCGGCTTGAGCTCCGGTTCCTCCCTGACGTGCACGGGAGGGAGGTGGCCCTTTTATCACTGTCCAGTCGATGTCATCATCTATGATAACCTGTTCCCAGGAACCACTTAATACATTCCCATCCTTGAAATTATCAAATGTCTGAACGTAAGGAGCAGTCGCTGGTTGATGCATTATAACCAGATCAGAATCACTTTCATCATAACGCCACTGATCAGTAATGGAAGTCACACGAATCCTGTAATCAAAACCGCTTGGAAATGAATCCGGTATTGTCCATGCAAATGTATCGCTTCCATTGACTTTATCTGCGATGGTAAAAGAGTAAACACCGTTTTTATAAAGGACAATTTTAAGGTCGCTCTCACTGTCATCCTGCCAGGAGATTTTCAAAGTTGATCCGGTCTGAACCATTTCACGGGTGTTGGGGGAAGTAAGCTCAAGAATCGATTTCTTCCGGATAGTGAATGCCTGGTCACTCTTATCGGAACTGGACGGAGTTTTGACACTGCTTATGCAGATCTTGTAACTGGAATCCAATATCTGATCTTCGGGAATACTCCACTGGTAAGAACCACTGTTTGACAGTGAATTTTCGATTACCGAAAAGACCGAACCATCTTTTAGCAACTCAATTTTTACGTTATCCTCGATACTGGTGGTCCATTTTACCTGGTAAGTTCTTCCTCTCTCCCATTGCTCGTTACCATTTGGAGCTACAATCTGTATAGGTGCAGGCTGCTTCACTATCTTTAAGCAGGTTGTTCCGGTTGAAAAGTTGACTACGCTCTCTGAATAGGGAATTTCTACCGGCTGATCACCTGTATAGTCGATCATGGAAAAATTTCTGATAGTACCTGTTCCGCTTTTTGAATCAACCTGCAGGAAAAAAGCAGTTGCAGTTTCTCCACTTTTTTCCAGCAGGTCACTTATATCCAGACCGATTTCTATCGGTTCGCTATTTGATGAACCCTGCATGGGGAATGCTCCACCGCAATTGGAAAAGGCTGACGAGAAAGTCTTGATAGATGACGGTACCGTTGCAGAGAGATTCTTCGAATAGCCTGCTCTGATCCGTACTGCATTCCTGCTGGCATGGGACATACTCAGTTTGAAAGTGAGTTTAGGTTTAAATATGGAATCTTCGTTGAGATAGATACCATGAACCTGATTATTGTAAATACCTCCATTATTGACGGGATCAGCCAGAACCTTGTACATGATCCAGGCTTTACCGTTATTACCCCAACTGCTGCCCCAGCTATTTACTAATAAGGCTGCACCTATCTCCCAGTCCCGTACGTCAATAATATTATCCCCATTGAGATCGACATCGTTGGTGTACTTCCCATCATTATTATAATCATATCGAATCTGATCATTGTACCCTGCAATAGTCATGGCATGTCCACCGGTAGTGCCAAATTTCACCAAGGCAACTTTTCCGGCTTCCGGAGTGCCTGATGCCAGCTTTTTGAGTACTTCACCGGTGGCATTGGCGGCAATTACCAGACAACCCCCTTCAGGTGATCCGTTTGCCCGGTCTACAAACCATTGCTTCATCTTTTCTATATCTTCTTTTTTACGGATAGTAATATAGAAATATTCCTTCAACCGGTTTTGCATCCCATTCAGATATACATCATAACCTGATACCCATCTGGTATGCTTTCCCAGGCCAAAACCACCATAATCTTTGACATTTGGCACTCCAATGGCCTTTATAATATTCCACCCGGTATTAGTGTTGGAACCATTGTTCCCATCTCCACTGTTAAGAAAATTATAAGTAAAGTCGTAAGGATACTGGTTTTCCGGTATATCTGAAGACAGGCCTCTGCGGCAGTTGATCTCATAGGTGTAAACATATGCCACGCCGCTTGCCTGTGCACAGCTTCCACCCTTCTGATTGAATATCGGTCTGAATGCAGGATGAGTGGAATTATCAAAAGAAGTGGGTAGAGCAGCAGTCTTTGATAATGCTCGTCTTTGCGGAAGTTTAAACTCCACTGCATCAGAAAATGCCTCATTCCACTCTTTCTCATCAACACCACCCGCTATCCAGGGCTCACCATCCGGATCAGGATTGAGATTGATCAATCCGGGTTGTGGTAATGCTGTATTGAGATAGCCGGAGATAAGTAACAGAATAAAAGTAGAAAGACTGGTTTTATTTGGCATATTTAACACCTCAGGAATGAATTAAGGCCTGCCCAAATCAGAGCCAATAAAGAGTGCATCTCAGTTAGTATATAAAAAAAAGTTGAGTTCCACACATATTTGTTTAATAATAATATAACAGAGTTCAAATATTATAGATCTTTAAACCAATCGCCAGATAGATTAAAAATTGTATAATACATTGATATAAAAGAAGATACGACCCTGGTGCAATGTAGACTTCTTCTCTTTGGCTTCTGGTTGAAGTGTCCAGGGTATCCAACGGTGTCATAATAATCTTTACCGGTTAGCCCTGATGCCAGACCTTCGCCAAAAATGGAAAATTACCTGGTATACTTTTTTTCCCGGTATTTACCTGCAGAATTGGTACAAACTGAGCACTATTGGTCAGCTGCTAAAGAAGGTCCTGTAGCACTTTTTTTCAGGTGCAGATGAAAATATTTAAGGAATCAGTTTTTTTCTCTATCAGCAATATCCAGTTGAAAACAATGGATGTTGACTTCACTAATGGCATATACAATTTTATGAAAATAAAAAATCTCTCAGTTTCCTGTTTGTGTTGTTCAAAAAGACTTCGTTTCTGCAATAGTTACTGAAAACTAAATCATCTTTGGGTTCAGGGATTCTTCAGGCATAGGTTCAGCTATCTTTACCGATGGAATTTATGTCTGTTCCAAACTATCCTTTTAATTTATCAGGGAGGTACGGTCATGTGGGAAAGCCAGGTCAATGTGAATGCTGTTTGTGAAATCAGAGGGAAATCAACGGTTTATCTGGGCGCAGGAGCAATTAGAAAAATCTATGATATTTGTGCAGCATTAAAAAAAACGAAACAGATCTCCAGAGTAATCGTTGTCACCGGAAAAAATTCCTACCTTAAATCCGGTGCCTGGACACATGTCACCAGAGCCTTCGAACAATATGGAATAGATTTTACTCTGTATAGTGAAATCACACCCAATCCTACTGTCGATCAGGTAGATGAAGCCACTGATCTGGCACGTTTGTATGGTGCTCAGGCTGTGGTGGCTATCGGAGGTGGAAGTCCCATAGATGCAGCAAAATGCGTTGCTGTTCTGATTGAATACCCGATACGAAACGCCAGAGATCTGTTTGAAAATAATTTTATTCCCTGTAAGGCAGTTCCTTTAGTGGCTGTCAATCTTACTCACGGAACCGGAACTGAGGCAGACCGGTTTGCGGTAGTAAGTATCCCTGAAAAAGATGCTAAACCAGTACTGGCTTGTGATTGTATCTATCCACTCTACTCCATCGATGATCCTGCGCTCATGACCAGCTTACCTGAAGATCAGACTTCTTATGTATCCATCGATGCTCTTAATCATGCCATAGAAGCAGCTACTACGGTTACCGCAACACCATTTTCAATATTACTGGCCAGAGAGACCGTGAGGCTGGTTGCGCAATACCTGCCTGTCGCTCTGAGAAGTCCCCAGGACCTCACTGCCCGTTATTATTTGCTTTATGCATCTTTAATAGCCGGAATTTCTTTTGATAACGGACTGTTACACTATACCCACGCCCTGGAACACCCTCTAAGTGCAGTCAAACCTGAACTTGCTCACGGACTCGGACTTGCAATAATAGTCCCGTCAGTAGTAAAACAGATCTACCCGTCTTCCTGTAAAATACTGGCTGATATCCTCTCCCCGATTCTATGCGGTCTCAAAGGTGAACCGGGTGAAGCTGATATAGTCTATGAGGGTTTGAAAAACTGGCTTTTCGAAATGGGTGTAAAACCAGGCCTCAGCAGTATCGGCTTTGCACTTACAGATATAGAAAAGCTTACCAATCTGGCATTTAATACCCCCAGTCTCAAATCGCTTCTGAGCCTGGCTCCGGTTGAAGCCACACATTCATCGGTCAGTAAAATTTATATGGACGCTTTTTAATGACGAGCTTCTTTATAAAACATAAAACCGGGGGCATCCCCGGTTTTTAGTGCCGGATCTTTGCAACAGGTCAGGCATTTTTAATGACCGCAGCCCATTCTGAAGGAAGCCATTCTTGCCAGAAACTGCTTTTCTCTTTAAGTATATCAATTTTGATGGTATGAAAAATGGTTTTGAGAAGAGTCTGAACCTGATCATTTCTCAGATCGAATTGTTCACTGACATTAGTGACAAACTGATCTAGTGAGATCGAAGTGACAAATTCCTGATGCCCCCTCAATTTTTCATAATTGAGAGGCCCGGGAAGATCCGATGTGAACCTGGTGGCATGCTCTTGCGACATCCTGCTGGCAAACTGACCCAGCACCGATTTAATCATGGCATCCGCATGGTTTTCATCTGAAACAAAATTCAATGCTGAGACTTTCTGAAGAAGTATCTGATAATCCATAAATCACCTTTAGTTAAATTTTAAGACAGCCCCTAGCCTTTTTTTGTACCTTAAAAGCAAATTACAGTACTGAAAAAAAAGGAAAAATGGTATTAATATTGCATTTCGAATTTGTGTACTATTAATTATTGACAATATATAATAGAGGTGCAGATATGAAAGAAAAGCCGTTTGTTCTATGTGATGAGTCCTGGTCCGGAAGAGCCGCTGGTTATCTGGGC
Organism: Fibrobacterota bacterium; assembly: GCA_023436145.1. GTDB lineage: Bacteria > Fibrobacterota > Chitinivibrionia > Chitinivibrionales > Chitinispirillaceae > JAAYPC01. Next base: position 13,317 of record JAEZKP010000042.1, read on the forward strand.
AAGGGCCTTATTGCCGGAATTTTCGGAACCATTGCGATTACCATTTCTCAACAGATTGAAATGGAAAAAACCGGACGCTCACCCAGTTCCACTCCCTATCTGGCTGCTCAGAAAGTGCTACAGATTAATGCTCAAAATGAAATAGCAGAAAATAAACTCAATAACCTCGTTCATTACTTTTATGGTACTTCTCTGGGCCTTGCCAGAGGTTTTCTAAGCATACTGGGAATCAGAGGACTAATAGCCACCCTGATGCACATCTCTATAGTCCAGGCCCTCGCCATGATCATTCTTCCAAAACTCAAAATCGCTCCCCCGGCCAGCGAATGGGGAAGAAAAGTTATCCTCATGGAACTGATGCACCATAGCATATACGGGTTAGCCGCAGGAATAGCCTTCGACTGGATGAACCGGTGTATACGCAAAACCAAACTGGCTATCCATAAATGAAAAACCGATTGCCAGCAGAATTACAGGTCAATCAATTTCAGAAAAAACTTCTCCCCAGTGTCTCATATTGTTTATAATCGAGAATACACCGTTTGCCCTGGATGGAGATAAAGCAGTATCCAGCCCTATCCGTTTAAAAAAGTAAAGGTCTGCATTCACTATCTCAGAAGGACTGCGTTGATTCAAAATTTTCAGCATAAGTACAAGTATACCCCTTATAATCAATGAGTCACTGTCTGCTCTGAAATCCACTTTTCCCCCGATATTCTGAGCGTAAATCCACACCTGCGATTGACACCCATGCAACGCGTACTGATCCGTTCTTATGACCGGATCAACCCCTTCATGCTTTCTTCCCAGCTCTACCAGGTATTCATATTTGTCTAACCAGTCTTCAAGCTGCGAAAACTTTTCTATAATCAAATCCTGCTCTTCGTTAATCGTCATAGATACGACCTTGTGTTAAAGAAGGTTAAATTTTAATTACAACGGGAATCTTATTCCTATATATTCCGAAACCCATCATCCGTCATTCCCGCGCAGGCGGGAATCCACATCACAACCGTATATCCAGTTTATGCCCGTAACATAAAATCACATCTGTCTTCTTCTACATTTTCACATTCTCATATAGTAATACAACATGTAATTCTTATATGTATGCAGCTCACTTCACTATTCGCGCAGTACTACAGGAATCGGGTTTAGCTTAAACTATATGTGGATTCCTTCCTTCACGCCTCCCGGTAGCGTGCGGTGGGCAGGCGAAGGAATGACGGATATTTAGGTGTAATGGACTATGTGATCAGATTTAGATCTAATCGATCAGCCCAGAATCTGCACAGCTCTTTTCACTCCCTTTATTAAAACGTCAACTTCTTCCAAAGTATTATAAAGCCCGAAACTGACCCTGACAGTCCCTTCTATACCAAAATGTTTCATCACCGGTTGCGCACAATGTGTACCCGAACGAACCGCTATACCCATCTTGTCCAGAATCATAGCTACATCGGTAGAAGAAACATTGTTTATATTAAAGGAAAGTAAACCGGACTTTTCGGCCGATCCGGCATATAGAATTACCCTGTCTATTTTTGCCAATTCCTCTTCAGCATATTGCAAAAGATATCTTTCGTGAGAATGGATCGCGTTGATTCCGACCTCGTTTATAAAATTAATCGCCGCTGCCATGCTTATAGCACCTGCCACATTCTGAGTTCCTGCCTCGAATTTGAATGGAAGATCAGCGAAAGTGGTATGATCGAAATTGACCGTTAAAACCATGCCCCCGCCAAATTGTGAAGGAGGCATCCGCTCCAGCCACCTCCTTTTACCATAAAGAACTCCTGTTCCCATTTCTGCATACATTTTATGACCGGAAAAAACAAAGAAATCACAGTCCAGAAGTTCTACATCTATCGGATGATGAGAGATCGACTGCGCTCCATCCAGAAGAACCGGAATCCCGGCTCCATGCGCCTTTACTATTATCTCCTTTACAGGGTTAATAACCCCGGTCACATTGGATACATGGGTAACCGCAATAAGCCTGGTTTTATCGGTAAACATGGATTCCAGCGACTTAATTCGAAGCACCCCGTTTTCATCAAAAGGAATCACCTTCAGCGATGCCCCAATGCTTTTACAGACCATCTGCCAGGGTACCAGATTGGAGTGATGCTCCATCTCGGTAATGATAATCTCATCACCCCTCTTCAGATACTCTTTACTTAAGGACTGTGCCACCAGATTAATAGATGATGTAGTTCCGGAAGTAAAAACAATTTCCTGATAACTCTGTGCTCCAATGAATTTTCTGACAGTTTCCCTGGCAGACTCATATACCTCACTACTCTTTTCACTTAGATAATGTTTCCCCCGGTGTACATTACTATTTAACTGATAATAATAAGAGACCACCTTATCCATTACTGCCCGCGGCTTGTGGGTAGTAGCAGCATTATCCAGATAAATTAACGGCTTACCGTACACTGTGGATTGAAGAATGGGGAACTCCGCTCTGATCTTTGGGGCATCCAAAGGTGTTTTCATGGAGCCTCTTTTGATAACTGTAATAATGAAAACCAGTTGGATTTATCTGTTCTCAATTCATCTATTTTAAGCCCTGCAGCTTCAATATCGTGAACGATTAATTCATTAGTAAATTTAAACGAGCTCTCAGTCTGTATTTTCTCCATACGGTCTATCAGTATCTGTGAAGAGATACAGGGGATAGAAACTGCCATCGCTTTTTGAGCCTTAAGAAACATCTCTACACAGCATAAGTCCCGGTTATAACTTGCATGATGATCAAAAAGAAGAGGATTGAAATCGGAACCGGTGATAGAGTTTACCACATTAAGAATATTCCGGTTGAATAGAGCTGTTATATTGCAGCTGTCATTGTAGGCTCTCTCCAGATATTCAATCCTCTTAACCATGTCCACCCCAAGTAACAAAATATCTCCGGTAAACATCATGCGGCTTATACTTCGCAGAAGTTCTATCCGCTGCCCGGGAGGAAAATTACCGATAGTGCTGCCAAAAAAACAGAAAAGCCGCTTTTTATTATGCGGCAGGTCGAAAAAACCACCCATAAAATCTGCCGCAATACAGTGAACCTTTACTCCAGGATACCTTTTCACCACTATTTCAGCCGATTCCCTTAACACATCAGGACTTATATCCACCGGAACATAACGTATGGAACCGAGATTGCGTTTATCCACAGAATCGAGAATTATTGATATCTTAGAACAATCCCCACTTCCCAGTTCTATTATGTCCAGATCATGAAGCAAGCCTTTGGCGGATCTGGAAAACTCTCTTATCAGATCCGATTCTACCCGGGTTAGATAATATTCGGGAAGTTGTGTGATCTGCTGAAAGAGTTTTGATCCAATATTATCGTAAAGAAATATGCTGGAAATTTTTCTGGGAGTGGATAGTAAACCATCGACAACCATTTTTACGGTCTTTTCCGGATCAATCTTCTGAAGAAAATTGCTGAAAGTTATGCTGGAATCGAACCGGAAAAGAGAATCATTCAAATCCATAAAGGTGTGCCTGTAAAGAAAAGACTTAGGATAGTGGTTTAGATGGAATACCGGTTTCAAACGGGTTTTGGTGGTCATTACTCCACTCAAACCATCCACCATCATAAACAGAAATATCGGACCACCCCATAAGCCAGGCATTTATAAATGCCTCACTGGCCCGCCATCCGGTCCCACAGTAAAAAGAGTTATGAACCTGTGGAACTATCTTTGATGCAGCCCACATGGATTCGATTTCATGGTATTCACGGGTGGTGTGATCGATATTGCGATAATTTTCCATGTGATAAGCATCGGTTCCGCATTCTGCGAAAACCGCCCCGGGAATGCGTCCTCTCTTTTGGATATAGTTATAACCGCTGGTTTCTCCAATGTACTCACTCCAGCTACGGACACATACCAGGTTTTTATCTTTTGACTTTAATATCTGCTTAGCTTCGGAAATGTCTACTGCCAATTCAGGATGCACTGGGATATCGGCTCCGAAATCGGAAACCGGTTGGACAATTGTACTCTCTGTAGTGATATCGTACCCTGCATCGATCCAGGATTGCATTCCGCCATTCAGTAGACGCACATCTTTTACCCCTGCATAGAGCATGATAAATGCACAACGCATCGCTCCCAGTTGCCCTGCACTGCTTCCTGGGAATGGATCATTGAAATCGGGTTGCGTGTACTTTCCATAAAGGATTACAGTAGTATCTGCAGTGATACCGGCATTTTCCAGCGTATTTTTGAGTTCGGAAGGAGTTCTTCGGTTCCATGTTTCTGTGGATTCCAAATCGTTAGTATCCATGGGAATCGCCCCTGGTATATGACCACTTGTATAGACATTATGATCCCGGTAAAATGCATGAACCACAACGTATTTACGGGAGTCAAACTCGGGAGCTTTGCCGGTGCTCATGAGTTTTTCGAGCCACTGTGAAGATACCAGTTGGCTGTAACGGTTCATTCTGCTTATGGGAAGATGAGGCTGGGTGCACCATTCATTAACGAAATCGTGATAAACATTTACTTTCTGATAACCGAACCGCAAAAAATGGTCTGCCACCCCCAGGGATTCCTCTTTATTGTAGCCGTAAATAATAAGCTCATCTTCAGGTTCGATTTTTTTTGATCGTACGATATCGGGCCAGTCAATATACTGAATCCACTTGAATGGAAGGCTTTTGGCAGAATGGATATGCCCACCTCTGCACTCATCTTTTAGCCGCCATCCATTATAGGCATCGACAGGACGGATATCGATCAGCTTTACTCCGGGATTAGCCGACTTTTTATACACTTCGGATGTTTGAAGCTGTTTCATAGTCAATAATTTGTTTCAGATAAAGAGTATGGCGTAACTCAACTGAAAAGAGTCTATTCTGGTTTCTGAAAATTAGAATTAGTATACTTGTATTTATGGCAAAAAGAGGGCCAAGTGGAAAGAATGGGGAAAAAAGGGAATGGAAAAGGCATTGGCTTCAGTTCTTTTTTAATTAGATATTATTTTGTTGGAAATAGTGCACAAAAAGTATAATTTACAATGTGGATTTAATCAGAGATTGCTGAATGGCAAAAGAAAAACATTGTAATTGAATTTACAGAATCTGGGACAGTGAAACAATTTAAAAGAAAGGTGTCATTATGGTGGCAAAAATTATACCACTACTTGTGTTTATGATGTCATTTCTTTCCTGCAATAATGAGTCTCCATCCGTATTCAAGCCAATTGATACCAGTTCCGGGCCGGAATCATCTGGTTCAGGTGATAAGAGAATCCAATCGATTGCTCCTGTTAAGATTCAGGGTAAATGGAAGTTCTTAAAGAAAATCAATTCCGCTTCCGAAAGCGTTCCCCTGAAGGGAATGGATATATATTTTGAAATCGATGCAAACCAGTTCTATAGTTGGGTCTATTACCCTCTGTTCCCCAATTCCAGTAATTGCATCTCCCGTACAATTAGTCCCTACACTCTTCAGGGCGACCTTATAAGCGGTGAAAATTTTGAAGGTGTGCAAGAGGTGGGAGGTCAAGTTCTTTCATGGAATACCACAGTAGAGATTGATGGAGACAACCTGGTGATTAAAACAAATTACTATGATGGAGAGTCCAAAAGGTATAGTGAAAGCATGGTATATGAACTGTACAATGGAACCGTTCCGCCTGAAGACTGGCCTGATGAGGAGTGCCAAAATGGTCAGCTTGCAAAAAGATAAGTTGATAAGTTTGACAATGGTTTTGGCTGGCTCTGGAAACGGTAAAAATCAACAAGTCTAAAACAACTGTTCTGCCGGCAAACAGTCTGTCTGTATCACCTTTTATTTTATCTGTTCAGGTGCAAAGCCCATTTTGCCTGATGGCATCTGAACAGACACATCGGCTTTTTACTCTCATTGAGTAGACCTCTAAGTGGTCACTTTCCCCGCGTTCGGGACTAAATAAAATTATCCGTTCGGCTAACCCAACTTTAACCGCCCCTAAACAGAACCTATATTAGCTCTTAATCACATTAATAATGGATACAATGAAGAGACTATCAGTGTTGGAAACGAGCAATTCCAGCAGACAAGAAATTTCAGGTCGGTTTTTTCAGACCCTGCAGATTGCCCAAGGTCGCGTAACTCTGCTTTATCCCATATTTGAATCAATTAATCGGTTAACTATTTTGTTGATGCCACCAAATTACTTAATTTTTAAATGGAGGCTGTGCTCATGGAAAAACAGGTAGTAGCAAGATTGACTTCATCGTTTGAAAATACTGCATATTACGAAAACGGGGTTGAATATTGGTTAGCGCGGGAACTTCAGGTTCTACTTGGGTATGAAGAATGGAGAACCGTTTTCCCAATCTGACAATCAAGAAAATCCCTAATAATCTTGTCATTACTTAATTGCTGCATAAAAACATTTAAATTATAATAAAGATTATGAAAAGGATGTTGTTTCCTTCTCATCAGCTCTCAGACATCTTCCAAAGGAATTTATAATGAAGTGGACAGATATAATGGCATCAGCGTTTTTCGTTTTAATAACATTTGCACGAATCGCTTCTACCGGTCAGACCTGCAATAACCGGTTCTGGATAACCAATGGTTATGCTGAGGCTATAGTGCAGTACGATGGCAAACTTTTCGTGGGAGGCGCTTTCTCACAGGTTGGACCTAATACTGGTAGTTTCGTTTTAATGGATACAGCTCCTGGTGAACTGCATATGACCGCTCCTGGATTATATGGCACGACAGAAGTCGTTTGCGAAGATACAAAAGGAGGATGGTACGTTGTTGGTGGTAACCTGTCCATTGAGGGTGAACGATTAGGCAGAATTGTGCATATCTTACCAGACGGAAGTATCGATCGGACATGGAAAGCACCTGGTCTGAATGGAGAGGTGTTGTCCATGGTAAGGAGTGGATCAAGACTATATGTCGGTGGAAACTACAGTTATTGGGAGGGTAACGAGAAGCGCGACAACTTCATGGTGTTGAATGCGGAAACCGGAGAATCGCTTGACTGGAACCTCGATCTGAAACTTAGCGACATCATATCGGCAATAGCTGTCAATGGCTCAACCATGTATTTAGGTGGAAAATTTTCTAGAATTGGGGACTCGACCAGAAATTACATTGCAGCCATGAATGCAGAGACAGGAGAAATCACTGCTTTTGATGCCAAAATAAATGTCTTTGTGGGGGTTTATAAAATTAACGCTCTTGCTGTTAATGGCAGCCATCTCTATGTCGGCGGTAAATTGTTTGAATTCAATGGGAAAAAACGGAGGGATATTGCGGCACTGGATGCTGTTACCGGAGCAGTGACCGACTGGGATCCATCACCAAACGGTGAAGTCAATACTATTAGCATAAAAGGAAAAACCGTTTACGTCGGTGGGGCATTTGACAGTGTCGGAGGAAAACGCCGGTTCCACCTTGCCGCCATCGATGCCGAAACGGGAAACGTGACAGACTGGTCCCCTATTGCGAATAATGTGGTGTATACTTCTGCCATTTACAAAGATGACGTATATGTTGGAGGAGCATTTGATCAGATTGACGTGAGTTGGAACAAGTACCTGGCCGCAATTGATGGAACTACCGGAGATGTCCTTAAGTGGTCACCGCAAGCCAGTTACAATGTAACCTCGATTGCTGTCAGTGGATCAAAAATCGGAGTCGGTGGTAAATTCAAGATTATGGGAGGAATTCACCCGGAAAACCTCACTGCTATCGATACAGCTACCGGTAAGGCTTTCGACTGGGATCTTGGAGCTGACAAAAGTGTTTATGCGCTTGCAATAAAGGGTTCGACAATATATGCTGGCGGCAATTTTCTTAAACTTTGCGGAAAGGATAGAAGTCATATCGGTTCATTTAATTCTGAAAATGGCGAAGCGACACAGTGGAACCCGTCGATCAACGGAAAAGTGTACGAACTTCAGGTAAGTGAAGAGACACTTTTTGCCGGTGGTGAGTTCGATTCCGTGAACGGAAAAGAAGTGAGGAATATCGCTGCTTTTGATTTGAGATCAGGTGAGCTTCTCGACTGGAATCCCGGAGCAAACGGGTGGGTATTGGCAATCGCCATACAAGATTCCGTTGTGTATGCTGGTGGAACTTTCGATACCATAGGTGGTCAGCCAAGAAACAGGATCGCGGCAATCGACAGGAAAACCGGTAAAGTGCTTGACTGGAATCCGGGTGTGAATAAAACAGTGCGCACAATTGTGGCACATGGCTCAAATGTTTATATAGGTGGAGATTTTGATACTGTTGCAGGGAAAAAACGCAAATTCATTGCTGCTGTGGATATCAAAAACGGTGAGGTTACCGATTGGGATCCTGATGCTGATGAACCTGTATATTCAATCATTTCGAATGGGAAGACACTCTATGTCGGAGGCTCTTTCGACAGTATAGGGGGGCAGAACAGGGAAAGCCTCGCTGCACTTGATTCCGCAAATGGCAAGGTGACAAACTGGTCACCTCATGATATATATTGCTGTGTAAATTCAATAGTGCTCAGTGGTACAAAGCTCTATGTTAGCGGTCAATTCGATAATATCAACCAGTGCTACGGGTCCAACAATTATGCCATACTGGATATAAACGATACATTGGTAGCCACCAGTCAAAAAAAGAGACATAAGGTCAATTCTACTGAACTATCCAATATTAAAGTAGCAAAACATGGCAATAAATTGAATATTCATTTTAATAATGAGGTCCAATCACCAATCATTCTGGCGTTTCATGATATCCAGGGAAGGAGACTTGAAACGTTTCATGACAGAATACTCATTCCAGGCACTCACGTTATTCCGATAGATATTTCCGGGTTTGCGAAAGGATGTTATTACGTAGTTTTAAAGGCCCAACGCTTTCAGGCAGTTCAAAGAATTGTCCTTTGGTAGGGACGTGGTAGGGGACGCGAATGCGGCGTATGTTGGTATTTCCAACCAGTGGTTGGAAAAAAACGTTTTTACTTCAAGATTCCCAAAAGACTATACACGAGAAAAACAACACAAATTAATTGATACCGATCCATAAAATAGTGGATAAATGAAATATTACTTGTTTGGGAGAGATGGATATCCAAGCTGATTCAGAAATGATAAAATAACCGCCATTCATCTATAGTAGACCAGAGTCTTCGAAGAGCGGTTCAATAGTACATTTACCTGCCCACGCAATATCTCTTTTCCAACTCCCTTATAAACTCAGCGGTTTTCAAATACGACTCCCGTTTAGACGCATCAAAATTGGTGTTATTCATATCCGCCAGTTTCATAGCTGTTTCATAGGCGGTTTCCTTATACATTCCTCTTTTTTCACATACCACTGATGGAGAAAAACCGTTTTTAATGAGAAATTTCATAATCTCTATACCGTTTTTCTTTGCACAAGCCGCCCAGTGAAAAAGTGAATATCCTGTTTGGTTCTTGTAATCAGGTTTTTTGTAAATTGTTAAAAGATATTGAATACAATTGATACTTCCATTTGCTGCTGCAATCTGGAAAATGTCTAAATCATCGTAATCGGTGGAATATGGATCGAATCCCTTTCCCAAAAGGAATTTTAACATTTTCATATCATCTTTGCAGAGAGCTCTAACTATCATCTATACGGTGAAAATTCACACTTTCAAAAAGATGTCCCAGAAGATCGATACCTTCGTTTACACAAAGTTCAAATGCTCCTCCACACCTCCCACCAACTCCAAAAACTGCCATTACACCTGAAATAGTTCGTCCCCTTTTCTCCATGCAGTTCCGACAGTTCCGATGGGGACAGACTATTTTTTTTACTTTTTTTGCCGCCCGCAGATTGGATAATGCCAGCCGAAAAAATTGGAATATAAGATGGATTTCGTTATGTAAGGTAAACTATTTTAATATTAGGGGCGTTTTTGTGTTGATCGCGATGCAGTTATATGTCCAAAAGGCATACTTTTGGGATGTTTGGATGTTATTCCAGGTTGTGCGGGGCGGCTTGGGTGATGTTACCGGTAATTAAACCCAAATATGAATACTTCAACGAAAAGTATCTTATGTCGAGAATAAAAAGGGTATGCTTGTATTTTCTGCAGTCTGAATTTGAAAAGTCAGGAAAAAATAACCTGACTTTAAAGTTTTTGCAAATTGCAACCACGTGTTAGATGATCTTGAAGGGAAAAATCAAAGGGCTGAGTTATTTCAATTGGTGTAATAAACAAAAATGACATTATGCAAAATTAGTTATGAGCAAAAGTCTTATATATGCAATTACATTGAGGAAAAATAAAAATGAAAAAACATATTGTTCTGGGACTAGTCACATTTTTTGGATGGTTATTCTTTTATTTGATGGGACTGCCTTTTGACTATTTTGTAAACACATCTGCACTTTATAAAATATTAATATTATGGCTGACTATGTTTTCGGTTTTTCCGGTACTTACTTTTATTTTGCTTTCATTCCTTGACGGTGATCATTTTCACAACAGTCTTTGGTTTTCACTATATGCTTCATTTGGGATATTTCTACTTGATTTCATTGTTGTTGGCATTGCACAGAGAAATGGCTTGGGGTATTTAAAAACACACTGGTTGCAAACAGCAGGGTATATAGAAGCTTTAATAATAATCCCTTTAATCGGATTGGCAATTAAAAAAATCACGTTACGTCAATAATCCAATAATAATAATTAAAATGTAAAAGATGGTAATTTTACCAGATCACAACTGTTTAACCTGAGCTGAATAGTAGAATGGCTGGAAAAAAAGTGAAATTGCATGAAAACCCTTTTGAATCAGTGCAGACATATAGTCAATAACAGGGAATATTATATATTGCTTTATCACTTGATATTTCAAATGAAAAATAGGTTAATTTCAAGCCATATAAGGGCTGAAATAATTATGGAAAAGAACATGGTGTCCTATGGCTAAATTGGAAAGACTTGAGGAAATAATTGACTCGACAGAACCTGACGCAACCTTCCATGATGCAGATGATTTAACTATATCGGTTGATTACCAACATCTTATTCTCAAGTTTAAAATGATGCTTTGTGTAGGTGATCCAAATGCTAAGTGCGAAGCAGAGCGAGAAAGACGGCGGCCATGTGAAGTCGTTTTTAGTGGTCTGCAGCACTGGTCTATTGGTTTGCCAGACTCAAATTACAAAAAAATAAGTGGTCCGCTCTGGATGACATCTGACGGCCCCTTAATTGATTGTCCCACAAAAAAAGCGAAAGAACTTATTAAAGTAAATTATAACGATGATATACAATGGTATCTCTACTTTAGCGACATAAATACGTTTACATATATTGTTGCATCTGGTGTTTCATTCAAATGGATTTCTCTTTAGCATTATAGGAAAAAAACATGTACAGAATGCCTAAAGATATAGCTTCCTCTTTTTTACAACAAATCTCGGAGTTTGTGGGGTAAGCGAAAAAGCGGCTGTTTCAATTATACAGGGAGTGACTAAATTGTCAAGGTATTTCTGAATAAATAAGAAAAATCGGCCAGAGTAAGGCCGCTAAAAGCTATTAATTGACAAGGACAAAGCATTAATCTATTTTAGATTTACTTATTTGCTTAAAAATACTATTTTGCGTAATTAAAAATAAGCGACAATTGGTTATTTTAAGGTCTTACCATGGGAGACCTGGGACAAGATACCTTTTTCCTTTTTTTGCTCACCGTTTGCAGATTTGAGATATCTGCTGCCATAAAAGCGTCCCTTTTTTTCCGGCAGTTTCACCTGCCCAGTTATTCCGGATTTAAAAAGGGCATATATGAATAGAGTTTAGGATAAACAGAGATCATAATGGGACGAAAAATTGAATTAGATAAGGAGAACGTAGCTGTCCTGCTTTTCAACAGAAGGAAAAATGATTGGGAGGATAGAACCATGTCTGTTTCATCAATGTACTTTGCATATTATTTCGGTAAATTTACCGGATATAACATCTATTTCGAAGGTGCAGATAGATATTTCTTTTATACGATTGATAAAGTAAAATTCCTCAAAAAGGTCCGAACTGTTGATATTGAGAATAATGACATCAGCATTGGCGGGAAAACAATCAAAGCACTTAAGGTTAATAAATTTGAAAATGGGTATTATAGGATTTATACTGAAAAAACTACTGTTTTCAGTAAAAACGTCAATATAAAAAGCAATAAACATAAAAACATCTTTTGTTATTATTCCAAGCTTGCTGATTATGCTGGAAAAATAACTGAAGTAAATAGTCCGCTGTTTTTTTTATCGCAGAATTACAAACGCATGCATCCAAAAGAAGATTCAGTGCTTTTTGATTATTTGCTCGGAGCAGCGAACTCAATTGATGACACAGAATTACTTATTGTTCCTTTTGATTATAACCAAAGTCAGATAAAAGCTATTGATAATGCACTGAAAAACAAAATTTCTGTTATTGAAGGCCCACCTGGAACAGGAAAAACGCAAACAATTCTTAATCTGATTGCAAATATCATTTATCGAGGGAAAAACTGTGCTGTTGTTTCTAACAATAATACCGCTATCAACAATATTTATGAAAAGTTGAATGAAGAGAAGCTTTCATTTATTACCGCAAACCTGGGAAGACAGACCAATGTCAAGCGTTTCTTTGAATCAGATCAGAATAGTGAGTTAACGGAATTCTTGCAGCAAGATGAAAATCCGATCCAGTCGGAAACTATTTCGAAAATAAAAAACATAAGTATGCTGATGAAAAAGATACAGGATCTAGAAGTTGACATAGCAAAGTTTGAAGCTCAACTTACTGAAATAATAAATGAAAAAAAACACCACGATAACATCTATGATGATGCGATTAAAATCAATCAAAAATTGTCTTCAAAAGACTATTTGGCTCTTATTACACGGTTAGAGAAGCCTGAAAAAATATGGTTTTTTGAAAAGTGGCTACTGAATATGAGGTTTAAGATAAAGATTAAGCTGCATAATGTCATTGCCTTGATATTTAGTGCTGAAAAGTTATACTACAAATCAAAAATTGATGAGCTTACCAAAAAAATTGAATCTGCCAGGGAAACCCTGAGAAAGTACAACAAAGGACAAGTAGGCGAAGAACTTAAAGAACTTTGCCGCTTATTATTTATAGAGTTTATTAGAAAACAATATCAGAACAACAATATTAAGGAATTTCACAAGGAGACATATAAATACGAATTTGATGATTTTTTAATCAGATATCCGGTAGTTTTGAGTACTTCGTATTCCTTACTTAATAATGCTCCCAAGGGTTTTACATTCGATTACCTGATTATTGATGAGGCATCTCAGGGAGATCTGTTAAGCAGTGTACTCGCCATGAGCTGTGCAAAAAGACTTGTTGTCGTTGGAGATTCACGGCAACTTCAGCAGATCGATGAGGAAATCCTCTTTCCACAATCAGAGAAATTAGCAGTGGAATACAATATTCCTATACCCTACCGCTACGAATCTAACTCAATCCTTAAATCAGTAAAAGATGCTATTCCAGATGTTCCAACTACATTATTAAGGGAACATTACAGGTGTGCCCCGGACATCATAAACTTTTGCAATAAAATGTTTTACGATGGTGAACTGGTTGCAATGACCAGAAATACAGGACAGCACATAACAATCATTAAAACTGTACCTGGTAATCACGCCAGACGCAATCCAAACGGAAGCGGTCAATATAACCAGCGGGAAATTGATGAAATAGGGAATATTTTGAAAGAATCCGTGTCTGAAAGCATTGGAATTATTTCTCCATTTCGATATCAGGCGGATCTGATAGCCAAAAATTATACTGCTAATCGTATTGAAGCCGATACCATCCATAAATTTCAGGGTAGACAGAAAGAAGAAATCATTCTGTCATTTGTTGTAAATTCTCTGGATAGAGATCCGGATAACGAAAATAACAAGCTGTACAATTTTGTCACTAACTGGCAACTTCTGAATGTGGCAATTTCCCGAGGCAGAAAAAAAGTAACGGCAATTGTAGCTGATAAAGTCTATCACTCTTCTAATAATGTTATCAATGATTTCATAAAGTATGCTGAATATCTCTACGGATCAGATGTTGTCAAAGTGTCAACTATAACTTCGGTATTTGATATATTGTACTCTGAATATAAAGCTGCACTGATATCAGATTTCAAAAAGCGTCCAGATCACTATAAGACGGAACTGCTGATGTGTGACATCATTGATCAGGTTTTGTGTGATTATAAACAGATCGGATATTCCATGCATACCCGACTCAGTAAACTGGTTAATGTGCCATGCACATTCACCGACGAAGAAAAAAGGTATATCCTTCATCCCTGGTCTCATGTGGATTTTCTGTTCTATAATATAGTATCAAAGGAAAAACTGTTTGTTCTTGAGGTGGATGGCACCAGTTATCACGAAAAAAATAAAAAGCAGACTGAACATGATGATATTAAAAACCGAGTATTGGAATCAAACAATATTCCCCTATTTCGATTTAAGACGAATGAGTCAAATGAAAGGTTCAGATTAACTGAATTAATGGAGAAATTTTCACACTGATAGCTAATTATCGAAGACTACATAGTAAATTACGATCTAAGAGAAATCATCTATTAACTATCCCTAAGGAGTATAGAACGCAGATAGTTTCCGGAAAAAAGGGAATATAGGTATGATCGCGCAGTTCGAATCGAAAAACAGTTCGATTTTTGCAAGATAAAAAATACTTTTAAAAACATTAGGGAAAATTGGTATTTTAAATGGTGCGAAATGTACCATCGTTTATTTTCAGTCAGTAGTGTCCGGTTAATTTAACAAAGGATTACTGCAAAAAAACAGCTTGGAATTTGGATTTTCAGACCAGAAAGCACCAAATCACAAATCTTAAATTCCAAACAAAACCCAAATTACAATACCCAA
>JAEZKP010000103.1 GCA_023436145.1 Fibrobacterota bacterium
TGCCAATGTTTCATCAAGCATTACTATCCGGTCCTTTTTTCCTTTCCCTTTTCTTATCCAGATAACTTTTCGTTCCAGATCAATATCCCGAGGTTTTAGTAAGCAAACCTCTCCAAGTCTCAGACCACAACCGTAGGTAAGCATGAGAATGAGACGGTGTTTGTAATTTAATGGGGTTTTGATTATAGATTTTATATCCTGTTGAGAATGTACCCTTGGAAGCGGTTTGCCGCTTTTCATCCTGATTAACAGATCTTGACCAGGTTTTACTTCCAGAACTTCCTTCATAAAAAAAACAACAGACGCAGCATAGCTGTTAATAGTATTAGCTGCCAGTTTCTTTTCATCACGCAACCACACAATATGTTTCTTGAAAGCCGTGTACCAATCTGAACTTGAATCCGTAGTTAACCAGTCGATAAAGCGGGATACTGCTCCATAATAGTTCTTAAAAGTTTTTTTACTTAGATTTCTGACATTAATCTCAAGTTTCAGCTTTTCTAACAACATTTGCCTGTGATTATCAGAGATCATCTCATTCGTACTTTGGCAACCGATACCGATACTGCATCGATTTTCCCCCTTATCATCATCAGGAAGACTATCACTTCTTTTTTCCACTGTATCTGTAAGTTGCTTTTTACTTTTTATGGTATGTTCTCCCGAAAAAGCTGATTTAATCTGGAGCTGATGGTTCAGTTCTGATAGATAATTCTTAACTTTCTCGCTATGCTTTGGAGAAATTGCAATTTTATCATAGAAAAACCAGACTGCTTCCAGTTCAAAAACAGTTGTTTTTGACACATATTCGGTAAAATCAATTTTTGTTATGCTA
Source organism: Fibrobacterota bacterium (assembly GCA_023436145.1). GTDB lineage: Bacteria > Fibrobacterota > Chitinivibrionia > Chitinivibrionales > Chitinispirillaceae > JAAYPC01. The sequence goes on from JAEZKP010000103.1 coordinate 836, forward strand.
TATGGAACACCGGTAATATCAAGAAATGAGGAAATGACTCTACGCAGACCGTTTGCCCTGGATGATTCAATTTTCTCAAATCCGGAAATCTGATCAAATCTCTTCAGCCAGATCTCTTTCCATTCTGAAGCTGTTTTTGCTGGACTTTTTGAATTGTAACATTTTTTTTGCCCATAATTTAACGCAGCCATGCATTTTACGTCGTTCACCATTGTTCCCGCCTTTCGTTTTTAATAAACATTATATAAATTTCAATGGTGTATCTTTGATTGTTTAATAATTGATTATAGCAATCTCAGATCCTGAAAAGAGAAGTTCTCAGGAGCCATTCTATTCTCCATCCCAAAAAAAATCTCTAAAGTTTTCTCAAATCCTTCCGATAAACTTAACAGGGTTTGTAGTGGCCATGCAAACCGAAGGTCAGCCGGGCGGAACCGGGAAGCTCTGCACGGATGACACGGATGTCATACATACAAGGGAGGTCCTATGATCGGTGGCGTAAATAACGCTTCATCTCAACTAGCCAGTATTTATAATACCGGTAATCAGCAGTTAGCCTCAACTCTTACCAAAATTGCATCTGGTAAAAAATTCCAGAGTGCTGCAGAAGATCTTCTGGGCTTTATCAGATCCAATAAAATAAGTACAGAGATCAGCGGCTATCAGAAAATTAAGGAAAACCTCACAGAATTCAAAACATTTACATCAGCTGCAGTACAAACCGGGGGCTCGGTTTATGAGGATCTGACCAAGCTTAAAACTCTGGCCAAACAGTATGCAGATGAAACCGATGAAGAAAAGCAGGCAGAGTATGAGGCGGAATTCAACTCACTGAAAACCCAGATCGGTAAAGCTTTAACAAACAGCATGGTCGATGGTAAAGACATAATGAAAGCATCAACGTCTATCGCCTCTGTTGTCCTTAATCCGCAGGGTGGCAGTACACTGGATATGAATTTCAGTGATATAGCCAGCAGCACCGATATTGCAGCTTTGGCTATAGATGGCGAAGATGTAGTAGATGATATTGATGCTGAAATTGAAAGCATGCTTACCTACCTTTCAGAAGCTAAAGCGTTTGATAGCATCGCCTCTCAACAGCTTAAGCTCAGTGGCACAATCATCAACAGCAAAGAAGCGGTAAAGTCACTTATAACCGATATCGATGAAGCTGAAGAAACCGCTAAGATGATCGATGAAAGTGTCAGACAACAGGCAACAGTCTCCATGATTGCCCAGGCAAACATGACACGACAATCGGTTCTCAAAATATACTAAGAGCCGGACTGGACCTTCACCATACAGAAAAGGGAGGGGAAGCCCTTTTCTGTATGAGTAAAGTACACAAGGGAGGTGCTTATGATAGGCGGTTCCGGGTCTATCACTTCTAAGCTGGCATCGGTATATGCCGCCAATACCAAGGCTTTATCCGATGCCCTATCCAGGTTGTCCTCTGGTAAAAAATTCCAGAGCGCAAAGGATGATCTTTCAGGATTCATCCGCTCCAACAAAATCAGTACGGAAATCGATGGTTATCGGAGGGTAAGGGAAGACCTTACTGCTTTCAAAGCTTATACATCAGCAGCTGTTGAAACAGGAAGCAAGGTTTATGAAAACCTTACCAGAATGAAAACCCTTGCCAAACAATACGCAGGTGTAACCGATACAGAAATGAAGTCAAATTACCGGGCTGAGTTTGAATCACTCAAGATTCAGACAGGTAAGATTTTAACCAGCACTTTTGTGGATGATACCAATATTATGCAAGCGTCATCCACCATCACGTCTGTTCCCCTGGACCCTCACGGGGGTGGCAGCCTGGAGATGAAATTCAGTACTGTTACTGAAAAAAACAGTATCGATGGGTTTGCCATAGATGGGGAGTCGATTGGTACCGATATCGATAAAGAGATCGATAAAATGCTTGATTTTCTTTCTGAAGCCAAAGCTTTTGACAGGATTTCTTCACAGCAGCTGAAGCTAAATGAAACAATAATTAGCAGTAAAGAGGCATTACAATCGTTGATTAGTAATATCGATGATGCATCGGAGATGAGCAAGGTGATCGACCTGAGTGTTCGCCAGGAGGCATCCATTGCCATGATCGCTCAGGGAAACATGATGCAGAGTTCGCTTTCGATGCTCTATGATAAGAGTGAAAATGAAATAGATTAGATATATTATCCGGAAAAAAACTGAAAAGAAATAGCTAAACGAAAGCCGGAGTAGGATGGATGCCCGATAAAACAACTCGGGCATGACGGATGAGGGAAATAAAAAAACTTAAATCAAACCATTAGCTTTGGTACAGAAGAAAGGGATTTTTGGGAATGGATGCCCGACAAAACAACTCGGGCATGACGGATGAGGGAAATATAAATCTTAAGTCAAACCATTAACTTTGCTACAGAAAAACAAGTAATCATGAATACTCAACCAAAAAATCAAAAATCATCAATCAAACCGTTCATTTTGACACAGCAAAAAAGTAAACATGATTATTCAGCTAATAAATCAAAAATCTTAAATCAAACATGCACTTTAATACAGAAAATAAGTAAACATAGTTATTCACCTAAAAAATCTAAAATCTGCAATCTGAAATCTAATATCCTGACTGGGGGTGGATTATGATAACAACCGGGATACCTTTATCAATCACCTATGCCCGTATAGCCACATTCAATAAAATAAACCAGAACCAGCTCGGGAATTCACTGGTAAGTCTGGCCAGCGGAAAAAGGATCCGTCAACCTCAGGACGGGCCATCGGAGTTTTTCCGTGCGCAGCGATTAAGTCGTGATTCAAATGATTATACCCGGATAAAAAATGACGTTGCCAAGGCATCCGCTTTAATGGACGTTGTTTCTGATGCCGGTGAAATGGTTTTCAACGGAATCGACAGGATGAAACAACTGGTCAATCTTTATTATGATGAAAGCACTGATGACGATCAAAAACGGGCGATGCAGGCGGAGTTCTCATCTTTAGTAAAACAGGTATCCCATGTGGTGAATAATTCTTACTACGATAATAAGCTTATTATCAGTGATTCCAGTGCAAATCCGCTGGATAGTGTAAATATCGATCCAAACGATATCAATAATCGAATAGTTATTTCATTCAGCGCTGACCAGGTGGCAAACGTGGACGGGTTGAAATTGGGAACCAGCCGTGAAGCTGACATGAAAGCTGTACAGAAGGAGCTTGATAAAGCCGGTTCTTATATGGCGAGCGCGAGTGCCTATTCCATAGGGTTGAATGCACAATATGCCATCGCAGAAAAGAAAGTGAATATAAGTAACAATGTGAAGGAGTCTATTACCGGTGCTGATGGTGGCCAGGAAATGATCAGGGCAACTAACAGAAGCATTCAACATCAGAGCTCTTATGCCATGATGGCCCAGGCTAATATGATCCGGACCTCAGTGATGAGACTTTTTGAATAATCAGATGTAAAAAGGTAAACTGAATCCTGACATCAGAAGTGTCCGAAATTTTACAAACATAAGATTGTATAAGAGGCAGGGCACGCACATAAATTCCAAATCACAAGCACCAAATACTAAACAAATCCCAATTACCAATTATCCAAAATCCAAACAATAAAAGAGCAGATAGATATATCCTGTTTCGAATTTCGGATTTCGAATTCACTATTCATAATCCTGTTTCTGTTTAGAAATTAGGTATTGTAATTTGGATTTTGTTTGGAATTTAAGATTTGTGATTTGGTGCTTTCTGGTCTGAAATTCCAAATCTCAAGCTGTTTTTTGCAGTATTCTTTTGATAAATTAACCTGACACTACTGTCCTGACTTAAGAGCTAATTATACTCTTTCAGGCTGCAGCCTGGTGACACCGCTTTTAACAAATGCACAGATCCGTTCGGTTAAACTGTCTTTATCCAGTTTCAGTTCCTTAAAAAGCCTCTGATTTTCCCCATGACAGATGAATTCATCCGGAAGGCCCAAACGAAGAAACCTGGGATGATCTATATCCAGAGAATGGGAGAGTTCCAGAAGAGCAGAACCGAATCCACCGGCAATGGAGTTGTTTTCCATAGTAATAATATGGTGATGAGAGGAAAATAGCTGAGTGTAAAATTCGGTGTTCAGAGGTTTTGCAAAACGTGCATCTACCAGGGTGGGATTATATCCCAGTGCGGTTAGATTGTCACATACAGAATTTGCGGTAGAGAAAAAGTCGCCGATTGAAACTATAGCCAGATCCTGTCCTTGTCTTATTGTGTCTGGAACTGAGGGAATAATCTGGAATTCTGTATCCATTTTCACCCCCAGACCGCATCCTCGGGGATATCGGATGCAAACCGGACCTCCGATGGATTCGACTGCAGTGTAAAGCATATGCCGGAGCTGATTTTCATCACGGGGAGCCATGATGGTCAGACCCGGAACCGATCGGAGAAATGAGAGATCGAACATTCCATGGTGAGTGGGCCCATCATCACCTACGAGTCCTGCACGGTCAAGACATATAACCACATTCAAATTGTCAAGTGCAACGTCGTGCATGATCTGATCGAATGCACGCTGGATAAAGGTTGAATATACGGCTATTACCGGACGAAGTCCCTGTAGGGCGAGACCTGCTGCAAAAGTCACAGCATGACCTTCGGCAATTCCCACATCAAAAAAACGATCCGGGTACTCTTTTGAAAACTGAGTCAGTTTTGTTCCATCAGGCATTGCAGCAGTTATAGCCACTATATCGGATCGTTTACCGGCCAGCTCCAGCATAGTTTTACCGAAAACTTCGCTGTAGGTAGGAGGTTGAACAGTATTCTTTATCACATCGCCAGTATCTCTGGAAAAGCAACTGATACCATGATATTTGGTGGCATCATTTTCTGCGAAACTGTATCCTTTTCCTTTTTTGGTGATGATATGAACCAGTTGTGGGGAAGGGAGGTTTCTGATGGAATTGAAGACTTCGATCATTTCGGGAATATTATGGCCATCGATGGGTCCCAGGTACCGTAACCCCATGTCTTCAAAGAGTTTACCAGGGATAACCAGGTGTTTCAGCGCATCATCGACTCCCTGCATGATACTTCTGATACCTTTTCCCACGTTTGAACCGCCCAGCCGTGACCAGATTTCCGATTTTATACGTGTATATCTTTTGTCAGTAATAACCCTGGTGAGATAACGGGACAGGGCACCGACATTCCTGCTAATTGACATTTCATTATCATTAAGGATTACTGTCATGCTGGTGCTTTTGGATCCAAGGTTATTCAAACCTTCCAGTGCCAGGCCACCGGTGAGAGCACCATCACCGATAATGGCAATGACTGCTTCTTTCTTTTGAAGAATATCTCTGCCCAGGGCAAGCCCCAATGCGCCGCTTATCGATGTGGATGCATGGCCAACGGAAACGATGTCATGTTCACTTTCTGAAATTCTGGGAAACCCGCTGATTCCGTCAAATTGACGCAGTGTGTGGAAACGGTCTTTTCTGCCGGTAATTATCTTATGACAATAAGCCTGGTGACCCACATCCCATATAAGCTTGTCCTCCGGGCTGTTGAAGCAGTAATGAAGTGCCAGAGTGAGCTCAACTGTTCCCAGGCTGGGTGCAAGATGGCCACCAGTATGGCTAACCACTTCAATCATGAAATCTCTGATTTCATCTGCCAGTTGGGGTAATTTTTCGATGGGGAGTTTTTTAAGGTCAGCTGGTGAATTAATGGTATCTAACAACGTTCCTGACACAGATTTAATCCTTATTAACCTAATACTGATGATGGCAGTTGTTTTACTATGGAGTGTCCGGAATAGTTTTTCACCGGAAAAACCACATAAATAATTAAAGATAGAATAAGCTACAATCTGGAGCAAGGAATCTAAACTGATATTTCAGGGTTTATAGGGATCCGGATCTTTTTGTAAGCGGTTTTTCCTACTCGAAGTGGGTCGCTGCAACTATTTTCTACGACTATGGAAAAAATTCACTCCTTTTCGTTACAAAAGACCGACACAGGAAGCAAAGCCAGAGCAGGTAGTTTTTCAACCGCACATGGCACATTGCATACACCAGTTTTTATGCCTGTGGGAACTCAAGCTACAGTTAAATCGCTCTCTCCTGCAGAACTTCAGGAGTGCGGATGCCCGATAATTCTTGGTAACACCTACCATCTTCACCTTCGTCCCGGTGACGAACTGATCAGGGATGCTGGTGGTTTGCATAAATTTGAAAGCTGGAATGGTGCGCTTTTAACCGACAGTGGAGGATTTCAGGTCTTCAGTTTAAGGGATATTTCTAAAATTACTGAGGATGGGGTTTCCTTTCAGTCCCATATCGATGGTTCAAAGCATTTTTTCTCGCCGGAACGGGCTATTGAGATTCAGCACAATCTGGGCGCAGATATAATCATGATTTTTGATGAGTGTCCACCGGCAGATGCTGCACCGGAAACGATTTCCAAAGCGGTCGAGCGGACTATCCGGTGGGCGGGAAGATGTATGAAGGCTCATCAGAGTACTGCCTTTCATTTCGGTTATCCGCAGGCTCTTTTTGGTATCGTGCAGGGTGGAGTTATAAGGGAGTTGAGGGAATATTGCGCACGGGAACTGGTAGCGATGGATTTTCCCGGTTATGCTCTGGGTGGACTGGCTGTGGGTGAGAGTATAGAGAACACATATAAGGTGGTTGAGTACTCTACCGGTTTTCTTCCTGAAGACAAGCCGCGATATCTTATGGGAGTAGGTACTCCGGTGGACATTCTGGAATGTATAGAACGTGGTATAGATATGTTTGATTGTGTACTTCCCACACGCAATGCCCGTAACGGTTCTGCTTTTACATCACGGGGTAAAGTGAATGTGCGCAATGCGAGATTTACCAGAGATTTTGACGGGGTGTTAGATCCGGAATGTTCATGTTATACATGTAAGAATTTCAGCATGGCATATATACGGCATTTGTATATGGCTGGAGAGATACTGGCGTTGAGGTTGATTTCGATGCATAATGTTTATTTTTACATGAATTTAGTGCGGCAGGCCCGTCAGCAGATTCTTCAGGGTGGTTTTAGTCAATGGAAGAAAGATCAGATTCCAAGGTTGTCTGCACAGGAAAAGACGTGATTGTTTGACGATATGATAACCCGGGTTAGATTCTGCTCCGTTTCCAAATCTCTGCGCCTCCGTGGCTCTGCGTGAGACCTTCCGGAATCTGGGAAAGAAGAGTGTTTCACGCAGAGTCGCAAAGGCGCAAAGGTAAACAATTCGCGTTTTAAAGAGCATAAATTTATACCGTAACAGTTAAGAAAAGTACTTTCTCCAAAAACACAATATTTCTGAATCTTGCTGTTAATGGTCGGAATTTTATTTATGTAAATATTGTTCTGTTGTCATTACTGTTGAATAGAAATAGTTCAATGCTGATAAAAAGGCGGTTTGTACATCAGCTGCTTTTACTTTAACACCGTTTAGTTCAAGGTCTTTGGTTGCACAGGCATCACCAACAACAACACAGTTAAATCCCAGGTCTTTGGCAGCTCTGGTGGTGGCATCAACACACATATGAGTCTGCATACCGCAAATAACCAGATCAGTTATGTTTTTTGATTTTAAATGTTCCAAAAGATCAGTTTCTCTGAAACTGTTTGGATAATGTTTGACAATAATTTGTTCATTATCAACCGGTTTTACATCATTGTGAATTTCGGCACCTTTGGTGTCAGGAATAAAAAATGTCGCATTGGGTCGATTAGCGATATGCTGAACATGCAAAACAGGTAAGTTTCTTTTTCTGAACTGTTCGAGCAGTAATTTGGCATTGCCACTTGCTATGTCCGGATTTACCAGTTGTGCTTTTCCTCCTTCAAAATAGTCATTTTGAATATCGATGATTACTAAAGCTGTATTCATAATGTTATCCTTTTTGATCAAAATAGATTTTGTTTCTTTCGCAGCTTCTTCTTCTAATCTTTTAGCTTTTTGTTTTATTTTTCAAAGAACTGGGAAATGGATTATTTCTTACCATAAAATTGTTGAAATTCACTGTATATTTACTCTGAAATTCTACTGCGATAACTTCTTTAAATTTTTTGGAGGCAAAAAATGTCGAGGCACCTGTTCCACAACCCAAATCAATTAAAGTCATTTCCTGAGTATTTGATAACCCTGAAAAATCAAGCATATCTTCAAATTCTTTTTCATAATTCCGGAATGTCAGATGTAATGAATCATACTCTTCTGTTTTCTTTTCATCAGAGTAGTCAACACCACAATGTTTGAACTCGTTGTAGATCCAATTTGACATTTTATTTCCTTTGGATTTTTTCTTCGCGTGTGCTTCTGCATTATTAAGTGGTAAAAAAATATAATATTTTTCAGTAGTGACCAGTAAATTTAACGAAAGTGCAAAGGGAGAGAAGATTGTTTCACGTAGAGCCGCGAAGGCGCGGAGGTTTAGAAACAGATGAGTTTAATAGAAAAATGAATTCCGGAAGGTTTTGTGGACAAAAAGTTAAGCCACACTTAACAAAATAATACTAATTTTTGTATGGAGGTGTGGTATGAAACCTGAAGGGATCAAAACCCGTAAAAAGTATGATGCAGATTTT